>JAUVHW010000219.1 GCA_030593075.1 Ardenticatenales bacterium | reverse complement strand
AGAGTGCGCGGACAATCACATCACGGCGGAGATAGATTGGTCTCGTCGCTTTGACCACATGCAGCAGCATAGCGGCCAACACATTCTGTCGGCCGCCTTTGAGAAAGTAGCCCAGGCGGAGACCATTGGGTTCCACCTGGGCGCCGAGAGCTCCACCATTGACCTGAGCGTGCAGAAGCTTCTGCCGGCCCAGATCGACGCGACGGAGGATATGGCTAACGACGCGATCTTTTCCGGCCGGGAGATACGGTCATACGTTATGACCCCGGAGGAGGTTGCCGAACTCTCCACGGCCGCGGACGGCAAACCAACTCTGCGCAGGCCGCCACAGGTGGAGGGCCCGGTGCGCATTGTGGAAGTGGATGGGTTTGACACTGTCGCCTGTGGAGGCACCCACGTCAGGAACGCCGGGGAGATCGGCATCATCAAGATCGTCGGGCTGGATCACCGGCGCAAGGGGCTGCGGGTGGAGTTCCGGTGCGGCCGGCGCGCGCTGACGGACTACCGCTTCAAGAACTATCTCGCCGACAGGCTGGCGCGCGAGTTCTCGGTCGGCCATTGGGAGGTGGATCAGGCAGTCGACAGGCTGCGCCGCGAGGCCAAGTCGCTGCGCAGCGAACTCCGCCAGGTGAGCGAAAGGCTGCTAGAATACGAGGCGCGAGAGATGATCCAGGCGGCCAAGCATCAGGGCGACCTGCGGTTGGTCAGCGCCGTCTTTTCTCAGCGTGACCCGCGTCAGGTCAGTTCTCTGTCCCGTGCGCTGACGGATCAGCCGGGCGTGGTGGCGCTGTTGGGGATTGCTGGGATCAAGTCTCACCTGGTGTTCTCTCGGTCTGCCGACGTGGAGCACGACGTTCGTCCGCTGCTCAAGGCGGCTCTCCAGGAGCTTAGCAGTGCAACAGGCGGCGGCCGGCCGGAGATGGCACAGGGCGGCGGACCGGCGGCCGGCGAGGAACATGTTGAACGAGCAATCGAACTGGCAAGACAGCAGCTGCTCTCGCAGCAGCAGGCCGGCGCTGGATGAGGTGCAGGGCAATGAAGGAAATCGGACCCGACATCTATGTGGAAACCGCCTACCACGACGTGACCCTGGGCGTGATAGCAGCCGAAGAGGGAATCGTGTGCGTCGACTCCCCGCCCAGCCCGGCCGACGCTCGGGAATGGGTAGACCACCTTCGCGCCACCTTTCGCCCACCCATCCGCTACCTCATCCTCACCGACCATAACGGCGACAGGGCAGTCAACGCCCACGTCTTTGACACCCGCGTCGTGGCACACGCAGAGACGCAGACCAGACTCCAGGAGTACGGCCCCGAGTTCCCACCTCCGGTCATGGAGAGTGTAGCCGCCCGGTACGGGCTGGCGCAGAGCGAATTCTACACTGCACCGGTCACGCAGCCGCAGGTCAGTTTCACCGAGCGAGCGGACATCCATCTCGGCGAACGAGAGATCACCCTTCTGCACACGCCCAGCGCCACGCCCGGCAGTACGTGGGTCTACATTTCAGAAGAAGAGCTCCTATTCACGGGCGACTCGGTAGTCATCGGCCAGCACCCTCCTCTGGCCGAAGCGGACTCTAAGAGCTGGCTGGATGCACTGGTCAGGCTGCGCCGCCAACGATTCCCGGCAAAGATCATTGTCCCCGGCCGGGGGCCGCTCTGCTCCAAGTCGGAGACCGAGCCGGTCTCTGACTACATCCGGATGGTGCGCCGTCGCGTCTACTCGGTATACCGCGCCGGCCGGCCGAGGGCCGACACCACCGCCCTGATTCCAGATCTCCTGGCCGCATTCCCCGACACCCCAGTCCCCGAGGAATGGCTGCAGCGGCACCTCAAGACGGATCTGGACCACATCTACGACGAGTACCGAGCGGCCGATTCGCCCCGGCCGTGCTGGAGCCAACTGTGAAGCGATTGCTGTCCGGGAATGAAGCGATTGCTCTGGGCGCCTGGGAGGCCGGAGTTCGGTTCGCCTCAGCGTATGCCGGCACACCTTCGACTGAGATCCTGGAGAACCTGAGTACCTACAGAGGGATGACGGCCGAGTGGGCGAGCAACGAGAAGGTGGCCCTGGACACGGCAATCGGCGCCAGTTTCGCCGGTGTACGCGCCCTGGCCTGCATGAAGCACGTGGGCGTCAACGTGGCGGCCGACAGCCTGATGTCGGTCAGCTACACCGGCGTCAATAGCGGGCTGGTTCTGGTGAGCGCCGACGACCCCGGCGCGTGGAGCAGCCAGAACGAGCAGGACAACCGCCATTACGCTCGGTTCGGCAAGTTCCCTTGCCTGGAGCCTTCTGACTCGCAGGAGGCCAAGGATTTCACCAGGTACGCCTTTGAGCTGAGTGAAGAGTTCAATACCGTGGTCATGGTCCGCTCTACCACCCGGGTTTCCCACAGCAAGTCGGCCGTGGAAGTAGAGATGCCGGAACCCCGCCAGGTTTCGCCGCCCGAACCACCGCCGCCCTTCGAGCGCCGGCCAAAGTCCTTCGTCCTGATCCCCGCCCATGCCCGGCTGCTCCACCCGGTGGTCGAAGAGCGAATGCGCAGCCTGGCAGAGCACGCCGAGACCAGCGCTCTCAACAGGATCGAATGGGCTGATAGGCAAATCGGGGTCATCAGCGGGGGCGCTGCGTACCAATACGCTCGCGAGGTCTTTGCCGGCTTCTCGCTTCTGAAACTGGGGATGAGCTATCCCCTGCCCAAGCAGAAACTGCGCGATTTCTCCTCTCAGGTAGAGACCGTCGTGGTGATGGAAGAGCTGGACCCCTTCTGGGAAGACCAGATGCGGGCGCTGGGGATTGAAGTGATTGGCAAGGAGTTCTTCCCGTTGACCGGCGAGTTCACCCTGGAGCGCGTTCGGTCCGCCGCGCTGCAAGCGGGTCTGCCGGTGGAGCCGGCGGTAGAGGTGCCGCCGGCCGTCCCGGTGGGCGCACCGCCCCGCATTCCGGCGCTGTGCCCCGGCTGCCCGCACCGGAGCGTTTTCTACAGCGCCAGGAAGCAAAAGCTGCTGGTGTCTGGAGACATTGGCTGCTACACCATTGGCGTGCTGCCGCCTTTCGAAGCCATGGATACCTGCATCGCCATGGGGGCCAGCATCGGCGTGGGGCACGGCATCCATCAGGCCGGCAACCAGGAGAGGTCGGCATCCGTGATTGGCGACAGCACCTTCTTTCACACCGGGCTGCCGGCGCTGGCCAACAGCGTGTATAACCGCGTTCCCACCACAACGATCATCCTGGACAACCATACGACCGCCATGACGGGGGGCCAGGGAAACCCGGCCAGTGGAGTCCCCGCCCACCCGGAGCGCGAAGCAAAACGGATTGACATTGAGGCAGTGGTCCGCGCGATGGGCGTGCTGGCGGTCTGGAAGGTGGACGCCATGCAGGTCAAGGAAGTAGATGGCGCCATCAAGGCAGCAGTGGCGCATCAGGACGGGCCGGCCGTGGTAATTGTGGACGGCGAGTGTGTGATGAACCAGGGCTGGCAGCGCGGCACCGTGGTCAAGGTTGACCTGGAGGCCTGCAACGGATGCAGCCTATGCTTCCGGGTCGGATGCCCGGCCGTTCTGCAGAGTGACGAGCGCGACGTCAAGACGGAGCGGCCCAAGGCGGAGATTGACCCGCTGCTGTGCACCGGCTGCGAAGTCTGTCTGCAGGTCTGCCCACGCAGCGCGATCTACCGGCCGGAGGTGAGCCTTGTCTGAGGACCAGCTCGCCAGGCCAGCAGCCACCAACTTCCTGTTCGTCGGAGTTGGCGGGCAGGGAATCCTGACTGCCTCGGACATCACTGCCGAGGTGGGTCTGGCGGCCGGCCTGGACGCCAAGAAATCGGAGATCCACGGCTTTTCTCAGCGCGGAGGGGTAGTAGAAAGCCACGTCCGGTGGGGAAACCCGGTTGGCTCGCCCATGGGCGAAAAGGGCGCCATTGACTACCTGGTGAGCTTTGAGATTCTAGAGGCGGCCCGGTTCATAGAATGGCTCAAGCCGGGCGGAGTCGTTGTCTCCAACACCCAGAAGCTCATTCCCATGTCGGTCAGCAGCGGCGGACACGAGTACCCCGGCGACCAAGAGATCGAGCAGTCCCTCAGATCGCGAACCGACCAGATTGTGCTCGTGGAGGCGCTTGAGATCGCCCAGCGGCTGGGCAACAGCCGGCTGGTGAACACTGTTGTTCTGGGCGCGCTCTCCACCCACCTGGAGATCGAACCCGATGCCTGGCTGGAGGTGATAGTGAGGCGGGTTCCGCCCAGATACGCAGAGTTGAACCGGAAGGCATTCTGGGAGGGACGCCGGACGCTCGCGTAGCGCACCCACTAGTCAGCTGGAAGGCTCCGCAACTTGCGGGGGCACCGCGAGGGCCCACCTGGCAGGTACGGCGCGGATGCCCAGGCCCAGAGCAGCAATGATAGTCGCCGTCGGATCAGAGAACCAGGCCAAGATAGCGGCCGTCCGTTCAGTCGTGGGCCGCATCTGGCCCGGCGCCCAGGTGCAAGGGGTAGGTGTGCCCACCGCAGTCAGCGCCATGCCCATGGACGACTCGGAATGCATTGCGGGAGCGCTCGCCAGAGCCAGAGCGGCCAGGAGCGCCCTGGACGCGGACCTGGCTCTGGGGCTCGAAGGCGGCGTCCACTCTATGGACGGTCAGCTCTACCTGACCGGCTGGGTGGCGGCCGTGGACCGTACCGGCCGGGAGGGATTGGGCAGCGCCGCACGTATGCCCCTGCCGCCCGGCGTGAGCAACGCCGTCCGGGCCGGCCGGGAGCTGGGACCCTTGATGGACGAGCTGACCGGCCGGCAGCACACCAACCAGGCCGAAGGGGCCATCGGCATCTTGACCCACAACCTGATGACGCGCCAACTCAGCTTTGAGGCCGGGGTGGCATACGCGCTGGCTCCCTGGCTGAACCCAGAGTGGTACGGGTATGGAGATAGCCTGCGGCGCTTCGCGCCGTACGGAGGATAGGCCGGGCCAACGCCAGTGACATCCTAGAAGTGAGTATGGTAGCGGCCATGGTATGCACAACAATGGGGCTGTCTGCATTGCGCCACGCACCCCCTCGAAATCGCTCTGCAGGTGTAGAAGGCATTCGCCGTGCGCTCTGACAAACCCCGCGCAAGTCGGGTAACTGGCGAACCAAAGCCCCGTGAATTCTCAGCTGGCTGCACGGCTCGGCAAGCAACAAGGACAGAAGGGTGAAAATAGCATTGACCGCAGACCTCCATCTGACCAAGAGAACAGATCATCCAGAACGGTACCGGGCTCTGGAGAACATTCTGTCCCAGATGATTGAGGCTCAGATACAGACAATTGTCATCGCGGGCGATCTGTTCGACGCCTCTCAACGGAACTACGCCCAGTTTGAAGGCATATGTAAGAAGCCGGCGAATGAAGGAATTCAGTTCTATGTCATCCCTGGCAACCATGATGCGACGATCACGAATGCGGCTATCGTCGCAGACAACCTGCACATCCTGACGGAGCCAGACGTGATTGCCATCGATCCTGGAGGCCCGGATTTCCTTCTTCTTCCCTACAGAGCCGGAAAAACCATGGGCGAGTTCATCCAGCCTCTTGTCGGACAACTCGCTGCCGGGGAATGGATTCTCGTCGGACACGGTGATTGGTCAGAGGGGTTGAGGCAGGCGAATCCGTACGAACCTGGCGTATATATGCCGCTGACAACGAAGGACGTGCAAGCTTACCAGCCTGCGCACGTATTCTTGGGACACATGCACAGACCCTGG
>JAUVHW010000213.1 GCA_030593075.1 Ardenticatenales bacterium | reverse complement strand
GCACGGTGTTGACGTTCCGGTCTGCCTGTGAAGCGCGGTCAAACCCTGCTTGGATAGAAGCATCCCAACTCTGGAGAATAGCCGCCCAGTCGGCTGCCTCTGGAGGCCTATTCGGTGGTGGGATGTTCACCTGGTCGTTCTTCCATATCCACCAGACCATACCTGTCTCAGTGGCTTGGGGATCAGTAAGTGGGTTGTCTCTTACCCATTGGGTCACGTCCAGCGTAGGGTCAGCAGCTAGGGCCTCTCGTGCTGTCTGACCATCCGAAGCGCGTACTGCGAAGTCCAGGTAGCCCCAGGGCTCGAATAGCCAAGAGACAATGATCTGCTCTTCAGGTGCAGCGAGGTTGTACTGTTGCATTTCAGCTCTTATCTCCTTTGGTGTGATCGCTAGAATGACAATCGCAATGACCGCCATCAACGCTGTCCGGTACATATCTTTGTCCCTCCCACACGAGTTGGTACTGCGCCAGGTCTGCGGCGAAGGTGGCTAGCCTCCTTTGAACTTGTACGCGCAAACACCCTCCAGACCTTCTAAGTCCAGAGGATGGAGCGGATAGACCTCACATAGCAAAGGGCGCTCCGCCTGCCCATGCAGGGCGCACCGGTTATCGCCGGTCAGTGCGGAGCACCGCTGGGGAATGAAGGCTATGTCGCCGTAGGAGCTTTGCCGAACCACCCAAGGCTGAGGGAGTATAGCCATAACCCCGACTCCCCACGCCTGAAGCTGAATGCCGTGAAGCCCGACCCAGTGGCGCAAGCCGGGATCGTCAGCGTATATCCGGTCTACTTCTATCTGGTTGTCGCCCACACTCACCCGAAGGGGGAAGCTGATGGACTTACAGCACGCCCCGCACCCTGCTACGCACTCACCAGACCGAACGTACTCATGCGGGAACTTCATCTGGCACCGGGATGTTGTGGGCGCGGAGGGCCTTGCGGACCGCCTCGGCCTTATCTGGATCACTCGCAAGAATCCTGAACTGGACTTCGCTTGGTAGAAGCCCGTCCTGGACGACCAGTGGCCTTACTATCACGACGCGCCAAAGCCCCTGTTTCTGGGACATTGTTAGAGTATAACCCGCGTTGAGAACGTTAACGAAGGCTTCCTCAAGTGCCGTCCAGAGAGGCCCCTTCTGTTGAGTTGCCATGACCTACGGGAACCCAGCAGCGTCGGTGGCTGTGATCGTGGCAAGACCGCCTGCCGCCCATTGGATCGTGAACGTACCGTTGGTGACGCTCTCGTCCTGGCCGAAGTCCACCCAGAACAGGAGGGCCTTGTCACCGTCAGCGGCCCCACTGTCGTCGTACACGACGGCGATCCGAGCCGTGAAGGTGGCGGAGGTCCACTGGGTGTCGGCAGCGTCCATGTCCATGACATTCAGGGTTGTGGCTACCACCTTTGACCCCAGCGCCTCACCGCCAGCAGCGTATCCGCCGCCGCTGACCTCGTTGGTCACGTCGGCCTTGTCCTCATGGGTGTCTTGGTTTGGGACGTAGGTGACGGTGGTCAGCATGACGTTGATTGTGTTCGTGTCATAGTCGATATTCTTCAGCCGTGTGACCAGGTTCTCCAGCGCATGGACGTACCAGAAAGCAGTGACGGCCATTAGCTACCTCCCCCGGCCTGGGCAGCGCGGAGAATCTCAGCCCGCACCTCCGGCTCCACGGCGGCCGCGCGGCTGGCAATGATTGCCGCGTCCACGACGTGTTCGCGGACCCGTGCCAACTTGCGCTTCTCCACCTGTATCGCGGTCTCCTCAGCACAGAGTCCCCGATAGGCTTCCTCAAGCTCCCCAGCGTTCATCTTGGTGTAATCAGGCATTGCTTGACCTCCTCCGCTAAGGTCGGCGTGTGAACCAACGAAGCATGGCTACTACCTCCCGCCTTCTGTAGGCTGGAGGACGAATCGTTCGGGGTGGGTGGCTACGCAGGCTGTCATATGTCCTGTGAAGTCCTGTAGCGACATCGCGTGCTTCTCATGCTCCTCCGGGTCAGAGGTGACGGTATCGGGGTCAGGACAGCACACCGGGCAGTGGTGAAGCGGTATCTGGGATAGCGCCTCCCACAGCATGGGCGACGGGGCAGGCGGATTCGCGGACGGTCTCTCGGCCACCATCACCATCCGCGCTGGCGGTGGCCGTAGCAGCACATCCTTGCGGAGGGGAGCGTCAATCTCCTCCCCGACAATGGCGCACAGCCCGCTGAAGGCCGCTTCGACGGCGGGCTGACCCTCTAAGCCCGTGCCCGCGACGGCCTCGTTCCAGCAGCCCCTACAGAAGGGTACCGGACGCTCGCCGATGTACCACTGCTCGCTCGGCTCGGCGGCTCCGCAATTTCTACACTTCATCTCGCCTCCTAGGTTATCGCTATAACTCGCGCCACGTCAAGGGCTACCGCCACATCACCGATTATAGAAGCCCGTTATCGTGATCTCAGGACCTTCTTCAAACTGGCTTACCCAGCGCGCTATTTGCTCTGGCGTCGCAGGAGGAAGCTCCAAATAACGATCCCGCACTTTCCAAGGGAGATGATTGAACACCCAAACCCAGAGCCAATCTGGTAGCCACCGCAGGAGAAAGCGCCACATCAAGGGTTACCGTAGGTATTTACGTGGCAGCGCGGGCAGCTTGGCAGCTATCGCCGCATCGATAGCCTCCACGTCGTCGGGATCCAGGTCCTTGATATCATCCCATAGGTCGAGCGCCCACCGGCGTATGGGTGACGTGAAGTCGCCGCGCAAGCCCCTGGTGAGGCTATCCATGACGGCGGATGTAGCCAAGGCGTTGCTGGCGAGTTCACTCAGCGCGCGCCCCATAGCCACGATATCCATGTGCCCAGGAAAGGAGCGCTGGTTTCGAGAGACACCATAGGCGTAATCTGGCGGTAGGGGTTGCGGCGGAGGCGGCGGTAGATTCCGACGGCGCTGCTCTAGGTCTGAAGGGCTCATCAGGAGGCTTTTAGGCTCTACAGGGGGCGGCTTACCAGCGCGCCCTGCCTCCCCATTCGCCAGACCGAGATCCTCATCCGCCCGGCCAAGCTCAAGCTTGAGCGCCCCTGTGGAGGTCACGCCCATCGACTCGCGCCCTGTATCCACTCGCTCAACCATCACGCCCTGCTCGGCCCGCCACACCTACAACACTTAATCACCGAGTTGCACATATGCCTACAGAGAGGACACTGCCATAGTCCCATTACGCCACCTCCGCCGGGGCCCACGACAGGGTCCCGTTAGGATGCTCCCGCCCCGTCTCTACGCCCGCATCGTCGAAGCTGAAGGTCCGCCCATCCCGGTCCGTGCACTCGTCGTCATCAAAGCCCAGTAGGTTGTCAAAGGCCGTCAGGTCGGTCACCTTGCCGCTGGCCCGATACCCCTCAACAGAGGCGACGTTCTGGGCATACCTGGTCTCCGTCCGGGCAATCACCCGCGCCCTCGTCTCGACCTCTTTGTACCGGCCCGCTGGCACGTACCCACGGATACGCCGAGCAGTCGCCGGTACGCTCTCCCCTATCTGTGCCGCGTCAGTGAGGGCCCGGTCCAGCGCAATCCGGGTCTGCCCGGTAACGTCCTGCAATACCAGCCGCTCTGCTCCGCTATCCACGATAGCCTGGGCCGTAGCCTCCGGCAGGCTGGTGCCCAGGGCCAGCGCCATGTTAATGGACTCGATGGTAGCCCCACTGGTCCGCCTCAGGTGGGTGGCGAGCAGGGGCAATAGCCACGCCTCGTTGAAGCCATCAACGTCTAGCTCCTCAAGGGTGGCATCCACCGCATCATCCTGGGCAGCAAACGCTACCTCACCGCCCGTGGCCTTCCCGTCCTGGGCACGGAGGTAGGCGCGCTCGGCGCGGGTACCCAATTCCCTAAAGGCGTCCGTCAGCTCCTCCGCCATGGTCCGCTCCAGGCGCGTGGCGTCATCGCTGAACCGCTGCAGAACGTCGCGCTGGCGCGATGTCGCGGTGGCCTTGCCCAACGCCTTGCCCCCAGCGGGGCCATCACTCACGCCCACCTCCACGACCTCGGTGCGGTAGCGGCCACCCATGCTCAAGCCCTTGATCCGCCCATCCTTCACCATGGGCCAGCCTATGTCGTTCCAGATGATCTCCTGGAGCACAGTACCCTCAGGGAGTGTAACCTTCCTGGTCCCTTCACCCGGCACAATCAGCGTAACCTCCACCTCAAATGGTAGGGTCAAGACACCCACCCACTCGCCGATTACCTGCATGCCCTCCTCGGTCAAGCCGTGCTGCAGGTAGATGTTCCGGTCACCGGAACGGACGTAGTTCCACTGCGCCTCCTGCAGGACTTCCAGCGGAGCATAGTCCTGGTGAGCGTCTACCTCTGGGTCGGCCTCGTTGACGGTGCCTTTGTACATAACACCGAGGGTGTAGCGCTTCTCGGCGTCCTGCTTCAGGAAGGCCAGCCCCGCCGTCTCCGCGCGCGGAGATTCCCTGCGCATCCCGAACGGTATCCGCTTGCGCGCATCCCCGGCCCAGATGTTGAGACTGTTGAAAGTTACCGGGATGGTCCCGGCGGCGCGGCGCGGCGGGTCATCCACGCCCGGCTCAACGTAGGCCAGGGTCATATGCGGTGTAAAGCCGTGCGTCGCGCTCGCCTGAAGCCCTGCCCGCTCCCCGGCCCTGACCACCTCCTCACGGAGCCGTGGTAGGTCGGGGAGGTCCACACTGGCGTAGAACGCCTGGTGGCCGTCACTGTCGATGCCGCTGAACCGGCCATAGCCGGATATGACCCCGCGCAGCGGAGCGCGGGCAGCGGCCAGCGTTGTGATCTCGCGATCAAGGGCCCGCATCTGATCCGCAGAGATATCACTCCCGTCCCCGAAGAAGGCCAGGGTAATGTGCATGTCCTTAGCGGGCTCGCCGCCGCGTACGGCTAGGAGGCGAGCGATTGAGGGCGGAGGCACAAGCGCGACGATGAGCCCTGTACCGGCGGCCTTGGTCACCATACCCAGTGAGGGCGGCGGGTGCTCTTCCTTGTCCACGCCCCCGCAGCCACCCTCATACTCCTCATGCCCGCACAGTAGGCACCGAGGGTGGCCATTAGGGAAGGTCCAGCTTGTAGGCTTGAACGCATGAGGCCGCTTGGCCGCCGCAGTCTCGCGGTTGCGGTTTATCCGCTCAATGTCCTCGTTTATGGCTCGGATGTCGGCTTCGGAATGGCTCTTGGTCACCCCCTGCTCCCAGGGGTAGCGTCGCCGGGGCCGCGTTTGGTCAACCGTGAGCGAGCCGCTAGGCAGGTCCCCGGTGGTCAGAGCCTTGGTCGCCTCCTCCAGCCAGTGAACCATGGCCGTTTCCCAGGCGGCGTCGCCCCAGCCATGCTCCTTGATCCAGGGCTTGTTGATCGCCGCCTTCAGCGGCGCGGCGACGGAGTATGCTAATACGTCCGGCATCTTCTGGGCAAGCCAGCGGGCTCGCCCATTCTGGGTGATGAAGTACCACTCGCCCCAACCATCGGTAAAGCGCCAGATAGCGTGCTCAGAGACCTCCGCTACCTTATGGCGGCCACGGGGGTCCCTAGCGCCATAGTCAAAGCCGTTCTCTTTCAGGTGGGCGTAGTAGGCGTCCAGTGCTGGGTGGGACTTGATGACGGTGGCCACTACTGCCCCCGTCTGAAGAACTTACGGTTATAGTCCATCGCCTTGAACAGGAGGGCGGTGGCCAGGCGGCGCGCCAGCGACCCCTCTTCTAGGTCCAACTGCTCGCGGTGGGCCCTCAGGTGGCGCTGGGCATCAGGGTTGTCCTGCCCCGTGCGTCCACCACGGGCAGCCCCCCAGGCAGCGACCACACCAGACCGGACGGTCTTGAGCCGCCCGTCAATGATGTCGTGGTGGGGGAAACCGAAGTCGCCCAGCTTGTCCCCGGCGTCCGTCATCGTAGCAAAGCCCTGGCGGTAGCGGGACCAGTTGATCGTATCA
>JAUVHW010000395.1 GCA_030593075.1 Ardenticatenales bacterium | reverse complement strand
GGAGTGGGCTGAACCGTTCGGCCGCAAGCAGGTCGGGTCGTCTGCCATGCCGTTCAAGCGCAATCCCGTGAATGCCGAGAACATGAACAGCCTGGCCCGCCTGGTAGCGTCGCTGCCCCGGATTGCCTGGGACAACGCGGCTCACTCGCTGCTAGAGCGGACCCTGGATGACCTGGCCAACCGCCGGGTGGTCCTGCCGCAGGCGTTCCTGGCGGCCGATGAGCTGTTGTCCCGCGCTACGCGGGTGGTGAGCGAGCTGCAGGTGGACGAAGCGGCCGTGGCACGCAACCTAAACTTGTACGGCGCCTTTGCCGCCACCGAGCGGCTGCTCATGGAACTGGTCCGGGCGGGGGCCGACCGGCAGGAGATGCACGAGTTGATTCGCGAGCACAGTATGGCAGCCTGGGCCTCCGGCGGATCAGGAGCTGGCGACGAACTGGTAGAGCGCCTGGCGGCTGATGAGACCGTGTTGCATTACTTGCCGGCCGAGCGGGTCCTGGAGTTGATGGATGCGTCCGGGTACGTCGGCGACGCTCCGGAACGCGCCCGGGAGCTGGCAGCGCGGATGCGCAACGCTTGATGGAAGTCATCCTCACCCACGAGAACGCGGATTTCGACGCCATTGCCTCGCTGTTGGCGGCCCATAAGCTGAATCCGGCGGCGACGCCTGTTCTGCCTCGCAAGGTCAACCGCAACGTGCGTCACTTTGTCACCCTCTATTGGGAGGCGCTGCCGTTTGCGCATCCAGAAGACCTCCCGCGTCGCCGGCGGATTGACCGCGTTACCCTGGTGGATACGCAAGGTCTCACCAGCTTGCGGGGCATGAGCAAGAGCCCCACGGTACTGGTGATTGACCATCATCGGAAGGCCGACGATCTCGATGCTGATTGGGTGTTCGAAGGGGAGACTATTGGCGCCACCACTACGCTGCTGGTGGAGCGGTTCCTCGAGCGTGGGGTTCGGTTGACGCCGATCGAAGCGACCTTGCTGCTGCTGGGAATCTACGAGGACACGGGCTCGCTCACCTACGGAGCGACCTCTCCGAGGGACGTGCGCTGTGCAGCCTGGTTGCTGGATCAGCGCGCTGACCTGGGCCAGTTGGTACGGTTCCTACATCATCCGCTCTCCGATGAACAGCGGGCGCTCTACGAGCAGCTGGAGGAGGCGGCCGAGGTCCTGGAGTTCGAGGGCCAATCGGTAGTGGTGGCGACGGCCGTCGCACCGGGCTACGTGGAGGAGATAGCCACCCTGGCCCACGAGATGAGCGATCTGTACGACCCGGCCGCCCTCTTTTTGCTGGTTCAGCTGGAAGAGCACATCCAGATGGTCGCGCGCAGCATGGCTGATACCATCAATGTGGGGGAGATAGCGGCGCACTTTGGCGGGGGAGGGCACGACCGGGCAGCCGCGGCTATACTCAAGGACAAGACGCTGGCTCAGGCGCGGGCGGAGCTGGTGGAAGCGCTGCTCGATCACGTCCGGCCGCTGACCACGGTGGCAGAGATCATGTCGCTCGGGGTGGAAACCCTGTCCCCTGACGCCACTATCAACCAGGCGCACGAGAGGGTGCGCCGGCTGGGGTACGAGGGATACCCGGTGGTGGACGGCGGCCGGATCATCGGGCTGCTCACCCGCCGAGACATCGACCGGGCGCTCCAGCACAAGCTGGGGACCGCCGAGGTGCGGAGGTTCATGTCCGCAGGAGAGGTGAGCGTCCGGCCGGATGACTCGGTTCCCCATCTCCAGAGCCTGATGATGGAACACGGCTGGGGCCAGGTCCCGGTGGTTTCTCCTGAGGATCGCAAAGTGATCGGCGTCGTCACGCGGACCGACGTGATCAACCTCTGGCAGCCCCGGCCGGTCAGGCCTGAGCGGGATTGGGTTCGGGCCAAGCTGGAGGGCGCGGTCCCGGCACCCATTGTGGCGTTACTGCAGCAGATCAGCTCGGCAGCCCAGGAGATGGGTCTGCAGATCTACTTTGTCGGCGGGTTGGTGCGCGACATTCTGCTGGGCATCCCCAACATGGACATTGACCTGGTGGTGGAGGGGGATGCGACCGGGCTGGCCAGACGACTGGTCGATGCCTATGGCGGCCGGGTTCGCACCCACTCCCGTTTTGGCACCGCCAAGTGGCTGCTGGAAGCCGATTTCTGGGATCAGTTTGACGGTGCGGGAAGCGGCGAGTCCACGCTTCCCGGATTCATCGACTTTGTGACTGCCCGGACCGAGTTCTACGAGCATCCGACCGCCTTGCCCCAGGTCTACCACGGCTCCATCAAGCTGGACCTGCACCGCCGTGATTTCACCATCAACACGCTGGCTATCCGGCTGAACCCGGGCCGCTTTGGCGAGCTTTTGGATTTCTACGGCGGCAAGCGGGACCTGGAGAGTGGCCTAATCCGCGTGCTTCACAGCCTCAGCTTTATCGACGACCCGACCCGGATTCTGCGGGCGGTGCGCTTTGAGCAGCGACTGGGCTTTCGGATCGAGCCCCGCACCGAGGAGCTGCTGCACGAGTCGATTTCTCTGCTGGACCGGGTCACCGGCGACCGAATCCGGCACGAGATGGAGCTGCTCCTGCGCGAACCAGAGCCCGAGCTAGGGTTTGCCAGGTTGGCCGAGTTGGGGGTGCTGCGTCAACTACATCCGGCGCTGGTTTTTGACGGGTGGGCCGAGGGTGCCTTTGCCCGCCTTCGGG
>JAUVHW010000295.1 GCA_030593075.1 Ardenticatenales bacterium | reverse complement strand
GGTAGAGGGTTTCTACGGGTTTCTCGAGGGGGTGACCGGCGACAAGACCCGCATGTTCTTCCCCTTGGTCGCCACGTTCTTCTTCTTCATCCTGATCTCCAACTGGATGGGTTTGCTGCCGGGCTATGGCAGCGTGGGCGTCTACCAGGAGCACGAGGGCCACGAGGTACTGGTGCCCTTCTTTCGCTCGGCCAACGCTGATCTGAACACCACCATTGCCCTGGCTCTCATCTCGGTTTCGGCGACCCAGTACTTTGGGCTTCGGACCCAGGGCATCAAGTACCTGCGCAAGTTCTTTACGCTCAGAGGTTCGGCCGTGTACGAGCGGCCCATAAACGCCTTTGTCGGCATCTTGGAGTTGCTCAGCGAGTTCATCAAGATCGTCTCATTCTCGTTCCGTCTTTTCGGGAACATATTTGCCGGCGAAGTGTTGCTCATCGTCATGGGCTTCCTGGCCGCGTTCGTCGCCTCTCTGCCATTCATGGGCATGGAGCTGTTCGTCGGTCTGGTGCAGGCTCTCATCTTCTCGATGCTCAGCCTGGTCTTCTTCCTCATGGCGACGGTGAGCCATGACGAGCACGAGAGCCACTAGCTTTGGAATTCGCCCGCGGATTGGCGCGTTGTCGTTCTCGTATCGGCTGCAGCATGGCCCCATGTGGATGTCTCTGCAGCCCGTTTCGCTCATCTGGTCGTCGCTGACAGGGCGCCAGTGAACGAATGAGATATTAAGGAGGAAAGGGTATGCCTGAAAATGTCGATTCTGTCCGTCTACTAGCGTCGGCCCTCACCATCGCCATTGGTGGTATCGCTCCGGCTGCAGCCATTGGCATAATAGCCAGCAAGGCTATGGAGGCCATCGGCCGCAACCCCGGCGCCAGTGGCAACATTCTGACCAATATGATCCTGGGCCTAGCGTTTGCGGAAGCTATTGCCATCTATGCACTGGTGGTTGCCCTGGCAATCAAGTTCGTACCTTAAGGAGGGAGCGGTCGTTGGAAGGACTTGGGATCAACGTAAACTTTCTTCTCTCGCAGATCGTCAACTTTCTCATCCTGTTCGTCGCTCTCTACTTTCTGCTGTGGAAGCGGGTGCTGGGTATGCTGGACGCCCGCCGGCAGCGCATAGAGGAGGGACTCGAAACGGCCGGGCGGGCTGCGGAGGAGCTGGCCCGCGCCGAGGCAGCTTATGCCGAGAAGGTTGCGGAGGGGGAGGCCGAGGCTGATAGAATAAGGGCAGCGGCCCGCCGGGCGGCCGATGAGGCTCGTGCCCAGGCTCTGGAGGACGTTAGAGCGGAGGCCGAGGCAGTTCTGGCCGACGCGCGCGCTCAGGTTGAGCTGGAGCGGCAGCGTGCGCTCAAAGAAGTGCGGGGCCAGGTGGTGTCTCTGGCTATCGCCGCGGCTAACAAGCTCATTGGCGAGAAGCTGGACGAGCGGCGCCAGGCAGCCATGGTGCAAGAGTTCTTTAGCGGCATCAAGGCAGGCAAGGTTTCGGTCGTCGAAGGTTCCCGGCTGGTGGGCCGCGGGGCCGTGGTCGTCACCAGCGCTCTGCCGCTGGATGAGGCAGAACGGGCCAGCTATCAGGCAGCCCTGGCCGAATCGCTCGGCACCGACGCGGGCGTCTCCTTCCGCGCTGACCCTGACATCCTGGGCGGAGTGGTCCTCCAGGTGGGTGATCAGATAGTCGATGATAGCGTCGCCGGGAAGCTGGACGCGCTAAAGGCAGAGTTGACGGCCGGCTGATTCTGGCTGACTGTCGATCACTGCGGAGTGTGCCAATCGGTCTCGTACGCACGCTGATCTGATGCGAGGAGGCGGGGCGCGCTTTGCCTTGCTGGAAAGGAACCCGGTTCTGGCTGTTGACCGGGTTCTGTCGTAATTGGAGAGGGCGCGGTGCTGGTCCGATCGCCGAGGCCGGCGCTGTGTGCGGGTGCCAGATCCGAACGGAGTGGCGGACTGCCGATTGGGGACAGAGTGCGGGAGGTATTCATGAGAGATAGACCAGGCTGCCTGCAAGGATTGACCAAGCTGCTCATGCTCAACTGGCTCTCTGATTTCCTGCAGGAGAGGTTCGGATTTGGCCGTGGTTGCTCCTGCACCGGGATTGGCTGCGGCCTGATTCTGCTGATTGCGCTTCTGGCGCTGTCTTGCAGCGTGGTCACCGGGACTGACTGGTTCTCCCTCTGGTGATTGAGGACCTGGATCAGTTCATCGCCGGGCTTTGTCAGCCCGTCGAGGATGTCACGGCCGACTCGCGCCGAGTGGCGTCCGGCTCTATCTTTGTTGCCATTCGCGGCGGGACCTTGGATGGACATGACTTTGTCCCTCAGGCGGTGCGCAATGGCGCCGCCGCCGTCGTAGGAGAGCGCTCGGACCTTTCTCCGCCGGTACCCTTCCTGGTAGTGCCGGACGCCCGCCTGGCTTTGGCGTACATCTCTGCCTACTTGAACGGTTTCCCTGCGCGCCGGTTGGTGATGATTGGCGTCACCGGAACCGATGGCAAGACCACCACTGTCAATCTGCTCTACCGCATCCTGACGGCCGCCGGACTCCCCACCGGCATGATCAGCACGGTGAATGTCGTTCTGGGAGATCAGGTGAAGGACACGGGCTTGCACGTGACCACTCCGGATGCGCCAGAAGTACAGCGGCACCTGGCCGAGATGGTCCGCGCCGGCCTCACGCATTGTGTTCTGGAAGCGACCTCGCACGGGTTGGCCCAGCACCGGGTGGGCTTTTGCGATTTCGACGTCGCGGTTGTTACCAATGTGACCCACGAGCACTTGGATTACCATGGCGGATACCCGGCCTATTTGGCGGCCAAGGCGATGCTCTTTGAGGGACTTGCCGCGGCCGCCCGCAAGCCAGACCAGCCCAAGGTGGCGGTCCTCAACGCCGATGACGCCTCATTCCGGCGGCTGAGAGCCATTCCTGCTGATTTGCAGATTAGCTACTCTCTGTCAGGCCCGGCCGACCTTACCGCCCGGGACCTCCGCCTAGGGCCGGACGGCAGCAGCTTTGAGCTGGTGACGTCTGACGCGGTTCTTCCCATAGGCACAGGACTTGTGGGGAGGTTCAACCTGAGCAACATCCTGGCAGCAGGGGGGGCGTCGCTAGCGCTCCGCCCAAGAGTACCGCTGGCTGCTATCCAACGCGGTGTGGCTGGCCTGGCAGGGGTGCCCGGCAGGATGGAGCAGATCGACGCCGGGCAGCCCTTTGCGGTGGTGGTTGACTTTGCCCACACTCCCAACGCTTTGCTGAGAGCCATAGAGACCGGTCGCGAGATGATAGCTGCCGGGAGACGAGTCATAACGGTCTTTGGGAGCGCAGGGCTGCGGGATGTGGCAAAGCGGCGCATGATGGCCGAGGTCTCGGCCCAGCACGCTGACTTGACGGTACTGACGGCCGAGGACCCACGAACCGAGTCGTTGGATGACATCCTGTCCCAGATGGCGGCCGGCTGCGTTGAGCAGGGAGGGGTGGAGGGGCAGAGCTTTTTCCGGGTGCCTGATCGGCTCTCTGCTATCCACCTTGCCGCGACCTTGGCCCGGCCGGGAGACATCGTGTTGGTGTGTGGCAAGGGACACGAGCAGTCCATGTGTTTTGGCGATACCGAGTATGGCTGGGACGACCGCGAGGCCGTGCGCCGGGCACTAGAAGCCGCGCTGGCGGGCCGGCCGCCACCTGATTCAGGGTTGCCGACTGCCGAAAAACCAAGAAAACCTTGACATAAATCTACTTTTATACTATACTATGTCCGGTGGAGCAGTGCCAACCTGGTCGCCGTAAGTAATGGGACCAGACTCACAGGCAGTAAGGAAGTGAAGCGCACATAACCAGTGGCGAGCTGTTGCTTTCTGTCCACCATGACACACAAAGCGCCGACGCGCGTCGGCGCTTTGTATTTGAGGAGGTCCAGAAGCAGGTAGGACGGTATTCTGCCTGCGGCTCTGTGCTGCAGGGCGGAGACGGGCGGTCTCATCCCACGTCTCACTCTCGCTTGCGGCTGACTCCTCGAGTCGGTGCTGCGCCAGGACATTGTATCCACTCCAAGGCCCCAGTGCCACGGAGACATGATCCAGCATGAGAGGTCGGACGACGCGTATCTCGTCGTCGAGTTGAGGCTGTTGCTGCTTGAGGTAGGCATAGGGTGTCTGGTAGT
>JAUVHW010000064.1 GCA_030593075.1 Ardenticatenales bacterium | reverse complement strand
CGGGCTGATTGACTTGATCCGGAAGGAGCAGTTCAGTCGAGACCAGACCGTGCTCTTTTGGCACACCGGCGGCACGGCCGGGTTGTTCGGCTTTGGGCAGCAGGTGATAGGCGCGCAGTTTGCGGAGGGCTAGCAACTCTGCTATAATCTTCCTCAGGTAGCTAGCCGGTGGGCGCCTGGGCGTTGGCTGGCAGGGTCAGCAGCGCCAGTCCGAGCCAAGGAGCGACCACCTTTTGAGCAAGCCGGGAGACCGGCGGTCGATCGAGGAGCGAGCATTCGGCACCATTCAAGTGGACAGCTACTCTGGCGCTGTGCTGACTCGGTTCGTGAGCCTGTCAAGGCGGCTTGCTGGCGAACCGAGTTTTGCGTCTGCTGGCGGTGTAGGCACTGCGTGCGGCCGGCCAGGCACCAGAAGCAGGAAGGAGGCAGGGTTTGACGAAAGTAGTTCTGCGACCAAACGAATCACAGGATAGCCTGCTCAGGCGCTTCCGCAAGAAGGTGATCCGCAACCGGGTCATGACCGAGGTGCGCAAGCGTCGCTGGTACATGTCTCCCAGCCAGCAGCGGCGCCTGGCGAAGAAGAAGGCAATCCGCAGGATGAAGCGCCGCCAGCGGCGGCAGGGGCAGTAGCAGCTACGTGCTGGCGGCAGGCTGTTGCGCGGGCCTCCATTCACGGACGTACCTGGGCATCTACTGAGGCCACGCTGCCAGTACACAGCAATGATCCCCTTGTTCCAGAACCTCTTTGGCGGCCGCTACCTGTGGACGTTCGACGACGATTTCCCCGCATCTGGGCGTGGTGGCCCACGCAGCAGCTGACTATCCATCAGTTTCCTGGTTGGGGGGATGATACCAGGCCACAGCTCTCAGTTCCCAGACAAGCAAGAGCACACGCCGTTGTCGCCGTAGACCCAGAGGGATCGTAATGCGTGGCGACCGCCTCGCCCTCATTCCAGCCTCATGTGGCGCGGCCGTGCGCCCGCCCATTCTGACAGGAGGTATCACGAGGTCATGCAGATCGTAACCGACAGTGGAACGGATCTATCTCTGACGCCGGAGCAGATGACAGAACTAGGCATTCACGTCGTTCCCCTCATCGTGACGCTGGACGGCAAGTCCTACCGCGAAGGCGTGGACATCCAACCGGACGAATTCTATCCCCTCCTGGCGGCGACGGACAGTCTCCCCACCACCTCGCAGCCCTCGGCTGGCGGCTTTGCCGAGACCTACCGCCGGCTCGCGGCCGTCGACCCCGACATTCTCTCCATCCACATTAGCTCAGGTCTGAGCGGCACAGTCAACGCTGCCAGAGCAGGCGCAGACCTGGTGCCAGAGGTCAACGTTACTGTGGTCGACGCCAGGACCCTATCGGCCGCGGCCGGGTGGCAGGTCGAGGCGGCTGCCCGCGGCGTGAAGGCTGGCTGGGCAAAGCAGCAAATCCTGGAGCTGATCGAGCGCATCAGTCGCGCCGCCGACACCCTCTACACCCTGAGAGAGCTCAAGTACCTGATTCACGGCGGCCGCATCAGCCACATGAAGGGCCTAATAGCCTCCGTGCTGAACATCAAGCCGCTGATCGGCGTCGAAACGGAGGGGGGGACCTACGTGCAGCTGGGCCAGGCGCGAACCTTCAAGCGGGCGGTGCAAAGGTTGGTTGATCTCGTGACCAAGCAGCACGCGCCCGGCAGCGCCCTGCGGGTGCAAGTGCTGCACTCGCACAACCCTGAGGGGGCAGAGTTGCTGCGCCAGCAGGTGGATGAGCGCTTCGAGTGCACCTGGCGGCCCTTGGGGACACTATCTCTCGTGCTGGGCGCCCACACCGGTCCCACCATGGTGGGCGTTGCCTTTGCGCCCCTAGAGGCCTTTGCGGGAGTGCCGTAAGACCGGCGCCGTGGGTCAACACCTGATGGCTGAGGAGCCATCTTCCAGCGCAAGGTCACAGGAGGCGCCGGGCCAGCACAACTGAGGCCTCCGTCCGCTGGGAGCATCTACTCCAGAGTCACCAGATTCCGCTTCAGCATCCGCAGCGCGCGCTCGGGATCGATACGGCCGTAGAGCCCGCCCACGATTGAGACCATGTAGGTTGCGTCCAGCAGTATCGGGCCTCGCGGCCGCAGAATCCAGCTCTCGTCTTCGTTGTACTGCGTACCGGCGGCCATGAGCCTCAGGTCACGCCGGAAATCCCCGCCCTCCCTGCACTTGTGATATATGGTGCCGCCGATGAGCAAAGTAGTGCACGGCTGGTTGAGGAAGTTTACCCCGTACTGCAAAAAGTAGGTGTCGGTTTCCTTGACGTAGCCCAGGTTGCGGCCGGTGGTGGCGGCCATGATCTCTTTGGCCAGGAAGGAGCGCGCAGCGTTCTCTTCTCCCGAGGAAGGCAGGGCGTGGGGGTTGGCCGTCAGCCAGCTCAGGTAGTGGTCCAGGTCAAAGTCGAGCCGGCCGTTCAGTCGGCGCACAAAACCCCCGAACTCGCCGTTGCCGGTTCGGAAGTCCGGATACTCACCGAGCAGGAAGGCTTCCAGATCACGCTTCATCGCGCCGCTCTGGAACCGCTGCAGCTCCTTGACGTTCTCCGCGTCGTAGGCCAAGCCGTACTTGCCCTCCACCCGCCGGTAGGCCAACGGCGTATTGGGCGTCTTGAGGATAGTCCGCTTGACCTTGCGCTGCGGGTCGTCACCTGGGTAATCGTACAGTGGGTTGTCGCCGACGTTAGAGTAAAAGTCGGTGGTGGCCCCACCGATGTCCAGCGCCATCATATTCCCCAGCCCCGACTCATCGCCGTACCCCTTGGCCAGCAAGTTGATGCCGCGAAAGGCCGCTCGCGGCGTGGGAATGAACGGGGCACTCATGTACTCTTCCACCACATCGAACCCCTTGCCGCGAATGATAATGGTCTGGAACAACTCACGGATGGCCTCGTTGACGACCTCGATGCGAAAGGTGTTTATCTCCGGCATGACGTTGGGAGTGATGCGAAGCTCCACCCCCTCAGCCCGGTAGATGCGTTCGATCTCGTCGCGGACGTCCTGGTTGCCCGCATAGATAACCGGCACGCCGTAGCGGGCATAGGTGGCCGCCGCAACGAACTTGGCCAGCAGGCGGGCGTTGTGCAGCTGGGTCTCGGTGTCCCCGCCAGAGTCTACGCCGCCAGCCTGGAGAATGATCTCCGGCTGATCCTGCTCATAAATGGCCTGCGCCTGCTGCTCGGTTAGCGCACCTTCGTAGGTGTTCAGTAGTTTGGCCCCGGCCGTGAGGGATGCCAGCTCGGCCGCAAAGCCACTCTCCTCCTTCACCATCGCCACGGTGACCATCTTGAGCCCCCCTTTGGCGCTGGAACAAGGCAGCTTGATGTCAAACTGCGCCATTGGCCGCGCCAGGGGCTCCCAGTCTCCACGTTGCTGGCACTCGTCGAGCACACCCAACCCGTCGGCGAGCGAGACGCGCAGGTCCTCAACCATAGTGGGCACGTATCGCAGATCGAATTCCTCCGTCGCCGTGTCAAAAGTGCCAATCTTGGAGAAAGTGCTACCAAAGTCCACCACCAGCACCCTCTTGTTCTCCAGGTCGGCCGAGCTGTGGATGCCCACTTGCCGCTGAGCCCGAGCAACGACATCGCCGTTCATGGCCTCGGCCGTCTCGGTGATGTACAGATCTTCGTCGGCCTGGCTGATGCTCTTATCAAAGAACCACGGACTGCGTTGGCGGACCAGGTCCACTCGCTCGATCTCGTCTCGCACCTTGACGCCGTCGAACTCGTCAATGACACAGCCGCCCGCCACGATCTTGGTGCGGCACTTACCCACCATCTCGTACCGCTTGTCCAGCACCGTGATCTGAGGCGCCTGAAACAGGCCTACCTGCAGGGCCAGGTCGAGGGTGTCGGGGCTGACCATGCCGCACTGGCCGGTGGCATAATTGGCCTCGTCAATCAGACTGAGCAGCAGCGTCTCGTAGTTGGAAGCCCACTGGCTCGGATGATCACGCTTCCGAGCCTCAGCCGGGGGGACAGCCCAATGGAAAAAGTTGTCCAGCGTGACCGGACCTTCATAGCCGCCGAGGAGCGCCAGGTGCAGCAAGTTGTACATCGCCCCCAACTTGAGGATCCGTTTGCGGCTGATCAACCGGGGATCAGCCCAGATGTCGGGGTGATGGCCCTTGAAATCGTCGAATACTTGCTTGACGATGTCACAGCTCTCGATGACGTCCTGGGCCTTGGCCTCGTGGTGGGCCTCGGAGAAGCTGACCACGTGGACGATGTCGGGCTCCATGTACATCTGCCAGTGGGTGGAGATGGCCAGGTGGCCCTTGGCCTTGTCCAGGTTGGGCGGAAAGCTGGAGAGTCCCCCCCGCGTCTCTTTGATGATGTGGTAGTTGAAGTGGCGGGTCAGCGGCTCTATCAGTTCGTAGGCCGCGCGGAACTTGGCCAGGTCGTTGAGCCCCGAGATGCCAGGCGGCAGGTCGAACATCATCTGCATCACGTAATACTGGATGCCCATCTTGAGCGCTACCACGCCGACCAGGACGTGATCGGTTACCAGCAAGTCATCGGTGCTGTTGCGCAATTGCCACTGGTGTGGATCGTTGATCTCCACCGCTTTCTGCCGGCCGGCCCACCAGCGCATCACCTCAAAATGCTCGTCAAAGCTGTCGCGGATTGAGATGGGGCCGCGCCCGTCCAACTCGTTGTAGAAGAAAATGGGCACGGCCGGGAAGGGCATGCGGAAGGAAGCTTCAAAGAGCTTGGCCAGCTCGACCAGCTCGTCGGTGCCAGAATAGATGCGGGTCATGGGGTAGTTGCCCCGCTGCGTGGCCCGCTTTAGCCGCCACAGGTCCTCTTTGGTGCGGATGGGCACGCCGCCCTGACCCTTGAGGTACTTGTCTGGATCTTCTTCTCCCCGGACGAATTTGGCCAGATACTCCTGGGCTGGCTGATCGGGGGCCAGCGAGACAATCTCCAGGCACTCGGCGTCGGCCAGAATCTCAACACCTTTTACCGTCGGCTCGATGCTGTCGGCCGCAATGCCGATGTGGGCCCGGATAATGGGACGATCCTCCAACTCCCGCACCTGGTGGACCCGTTCCAGCAGCGTATCGGCCCACTCGATCTCCTGGTCCCCTCCTCTGGCGACAGCCCTGCCCTGGGCAAAGGCTTCCAGTTCCTCCATAGTGACAAAATCATCCACCACCAGGGCGAAGAAACCCTGGAAAGCCTCAATGTCGGCGTAGTTCTCTGCGATCTCGTCCAGGTCGTAATGCCGGCCCTCCGGCGGCGAGAATTTGTCCTCTTCCATCGGCAGGCCGGTCATAGCCCTCACCAGGTTGGCTGCCGGCCGCAGCCCGCCAAAGGCGTAGCGGATGCCGCTCTCGCGGGGCAATAGGTGGTGCTCGGCCGCCTTGATGATGAACTCGCTGATGAGTTTGTCCACGTGCAAATCGCCCAGCCGCATCGAGATGGCCACTACTTCGGGCCGCGATTCGCGGATCTTGTTGATCACGTCCCGGATGGGCACGGCCGGCCCCAGCTTGACGGTGAAAAAGCCCTCACGCCGGTCTTCCATCCACTCGGCGAAGGTCTCCACTCCCAGCGAGTGAACACAGTCACCGATGGAACCGGCCAGCACACGCCGCTTCTTGCCCAGCGGTTCTGTTTCAGCACCCATGGTACTGCCTCCTCAACAACGATGTCTGTTCCGTGTTGCGCGGCTCCCATGCCCGGCACTCCACATCGTGCGCCGCCACGGACCACGCTCTACTCTTCATTGGCAAAGGAAATCAACTGCTCCAGACTTTCCAGTCCATACTTCTGCGGAATGCGCGCCCCGACGGGCTCAAGCCCCGCCCGAGGCGCGAGGGAAAGGTAATCCCTGCCCAAATGCATGCTTGCCCAGGTGATCACCCGGTCCATGGCTGGCGTCTCCACACCCGCCAGCCGAGCGATGGCCCGGCTCACGGCCAGACCAAAGGGCACGTCCTCGGCCAGGTAGCGCGCGCCAAAGTCAGGGGCGAACCGCCCGGGAGCTACCTCCCGCACCGGGGCCTCTAGGCCGGCGTAGGCTCGGTTGGTGACAAAGGCGCTCCGCAAGGTGGACGGGTCGGCGATCGCGTCGCCGTAGGAACGCACCAGCCACTCCTTCAGCGGCCGCACGGCTGTGAGATCGAGCGCCGTGTCTAGCCGGGCACGGATAGCTTGGACTTCGTCGCTCAGCCCGGCCAGCACTCGGGCCCCCTCTTCGCTCAGGCCGTGGTAGAACAAGGGGATATCGCTGGCCGAGAAGGGTCGGCTGTCCCAGCCAACAAAGAGCACATACATGATACCCGGGTGAATGAGTTGGCCTGTGTTGGCCAGAGTAAGGGCCAGCCCGTTGGCGGCCGCCCCAACCGGCAGCCCCAGCACTCGCTCCAGCAGCGGCGCAATCTCCCCTATCTTTGCCGCCGGCCGGCTGGCAGCGTCCACGATTCTTTTGACGCCCAGGACGTACACCACCCGGCCATACTCGCGAATGCGGCAGGCCCAGGGCAGCGTCTGCAGGCCAAACAGGCCTACGTCGTCGCGGTCGTGCTCCTTCAGGACCTGGGCGGCGCAATAGTGAAACCCACCCCGCGCAGGAATGGCACCGACCCAGGCGCCAGCGTCCAGGAAGGTGACGACCTCCCGAAGAGTGCTCGCGTGGGCAAAGGCAGGCAGAACCAGCACTACCAGGTCAGAACCGGGGATCACTTTAGCCGGATTGGCGCTGGTACGGCGGGGCCGGGCCTTGGCCAGCACTGCTCCGGTGACCTCAATGCCGCCGTGGTCCGCGCTGCCGGCCCGGATCCGTTCGGCTTCGTCAGCGTAGGGAGCATAGAGGTCAACAGGACATCCCACGTTGTGGGCGGCAATGGGTACCAGGGCTTGCGCTCCGTTTCCCCCGCCGCAGACGGTGATCTTGCGAACCTTCACATTCGTTCCAGGATATGACCACACAGCTTGCCGGTATGCTGCTCCTCGTGTATCACCACCTGTCCCCCCACGATGACACTGGTAATGCCTGTCGGGTACCGATGGGGGTACTGAAACGTGGCTTCGTCGCGTATGGTCGCGGGGTCAAAGATTACCAAATCAGCTACCATCCCCGGCGCGATTCGTCCTCTGTCCCATAGACCGATCCTCTCAGCCGGCATGAGGGTCATCTTGTGTACGGCGTTTTCCAAACTCAGCAGGTTCGCTTCGCGCACATAGCGCCCCAGCACCCTGGGGAAGGTTCCATAATATCGGGGATGAATCTTTCCCCGTCCCAGAATGCCATAGGGAGCCACGGCCCGTCCGTCGGTACCGATGGCCGTCACTGGGTGTTGCATGATCGTCCTCACGTCATCCTCACTGATGCAGAAGACCAGGGTTTTGACCCCTCCTTTCTCATCGGCCAAGAGGTCAAAGACGACGTCGCAAGGGTCCCGACGCTGCTCCGCAGCAATCTCGGCGACACTCTTACCTTCCAGAGGCACGTTCTCCGGCGATTGCACCAGGGCAATGCGCACGGTTTCCCAGGGTGCTATGCATAAGGGATGCCGTCCGTTCCCAACGTCTCGTTCCATCTCCTTCCTGATGGTCCGTCTGATGGCCTCGTCACGCAAGCGTTCCGCCAGCTTTTCGCGGCCATCGGCCGCCACCCAACGGGGCAAATAGTCAATCAGCCCGGACCCCCAGGCAGTGTATGGGTATTGATCCCAGGCCACCTCGATGCCACGATCCCTTGCAGCGTCCAAATAGGCCAGGAGTTGGGGTGCTTTGCCCCAATTGCCAAGCCCGCCTGCTTTGAGGTGCGAGACTTCTACCCGGCAGCCGGACTCCTCGCCGATGCGCGCCGCTTCGGCGATAGCCTCAAAGAGAGTCTGGGCCTCTCCTCGTACGTGGGTAGCATAAAGGGCATCATGTCGAGCCAGAACGCGGCCCAGACGCACCAGTTCCTCGGTGGTGCTGTAGGCATCCGGCGGATAGTCCAGGCCGGTGGACATTCCGAACGCTCCCTGGCGCAGGCAGCGATCTAGCAGTTCCTCCTGGGCCACCATTTCCCGTTCCGTGGGTAGGCGGTCTGCTGAGCCCATCACGGCTATGCGCAGCGTGGCATGACCGACCAGAGGGACCAGGTTGACACCTAGCGGACTCTGGCGCAGGTGATCCAAGTAGTCACCAAAGGAAGTCCAGTCCCAGGCCAGGGATTCCGATCCGCTGATACCCAACGTGGTCAGCAGACAGTCCAACGATTCCTGGCGATAAGCCTCCGACAAAGGGGCGGCACTCAGGCCACAGTTGCCGGTGACCTCGGTGGTGATGCCCTGGTGGATCTTGCTCTCGGCCCGAGGGTTGATCATGATGGTGAAATCAGAGTGAGAGTGAATGTCAATGAACCCGGGCACTACGACCAAACCCTCGGCTGCGATGCTCTTCTCCGCTTCTACAACAGCAAGGTCGCCGATAGCAACGATCTTATCATCGCGGATTCCTATATCAGCCCGAAAAGCCGGTTTCCCGGTACCATCAATCACGTTCCCACCTTTGATGGCCAACTGAAGCACAGAATATCTCCTCTCTTCGTTGATGGAGGTCATTTGAGCCGGAGATCACCTCGGCGGGGTCGGCGCGACCCCGCAAGCTGGGCCTTGATCTGCACCGCACTGGTGACCTCGATGCCGCCGTGGGCATTGTTGACACTTGGTTAATATCCAATCGCTGTGGCTGGCGTCGGGACCGTCACCCCCCCATACAATCTACGCGTCTGCAAATCCCTCATGATAGCCACGGGCAAAGCGAAATTGCCATCAGGCATCAGTGCAACCTGGTGCCCTCGCCTCTCAAGCTCCTTCGCGACCTCCGGGGGCATCCGGGAGTCAGCGAATAGCTTTCTTACCAGTTTCCCGTCTGGCACCTTGGGATCAGTACCCTCTATGTGGATTCTGGCGGCAGCAATGGCCTCCTGGATGCCCATCCCAAAGTCTATCACATTCACCAGGACCTGAACCACCGAAGTGATCACGCGCCTTCCACCAGGCGCGCCGATGGTGAGCAGAGGTTGGCCGCCCTTGAAGACAAGAGTCAGTGAGTCATGGCTTGACGGTCTCTTCCTGGGGCCGATAGAATTGCTGGTGCCCGGTTCGGGGTTGAAGAGATTGGTATAGTTGCGCAAAATGACACCTGTGCTGCCTGACATGACACGGGCCCCGAAGGAACTTCCCAAGGTCTGGACCATGCTGACCATGTTGCCGTCTTTGTCCATCGTGCAAAGATGGGTTGTATTCCTTCCCTCTCCTCTGGGACCCGGCGGCCTGGTTTCCGCCCGCGCCCGGCCATCTCCTTGATACTTCCACGGATTTCCTGGTCTGATCTCATCAGGCACTCTCTCCAGGTCGAGATGTTCACGCATCTCCTCGGCGTATTCCTTCGAGATCAACCCCTGGATAGGCACCTCCTCGAATTCTGGATCTCCCATATACCGGAAGCGATCCACCCACACCCTGCGGAAGCACTCGGCAATGAGGTGCAACAACTGGGGACTATTGTGTCCGAGGGCGGTCAAGTCAAAGCCTTCGAGGAGATTCAAGGTCTGAAGGACCTGGATGCCGCCAAATACCTCTGGCATGCAGACCAACTTGTAGCCACGATAGCCGCCGACGAGGCCATCGTCGTAGGTTCTGGGCTGGTAGTCTGCATAGTCCTGCAAGGTGAGGATCGAGCCGTGGGGCTGGGTATCAGCGATGACAGCTTTGGCGATGTCACCTCGGTAGAAAGCGTCGGAGCCACCCTGCCCGATCTTTCGCAGAGTCTGTGCCAGCTCTTTCTGCACGATCACTGTGGGCCTGTTATAGGCACTGGCCGGGCGAGGCGGATAGCCACCAGGTAGGAGCAATTTACCAATAGGAGGATATTGCTGCAGCATCCTCATATGACTGCCAATCATCAAGGCATAGTACTCATTTACCTCGTAGCCATCTTCGCAGATCCTGATCGCTGGGGCAATGACTTCTTCCAGACTCATAGTGCCCAACTGTTCCAGGATTTGGCACAACCCAGCTACCTGGCCTGGAACTCCCACGGAACGATACCCCATCCACCCAGCGTTGTTTCTGGTGCCGCGCCAACCAAAACTGGGATGTGGCTCTACCCCTGGAGGAAGCAAATCGGGTACGAACATATCTTCTGTGGCTGCCCTGGGTAGGCGGCCCTCGAACTCGATGGCGACGGTCCGGTCTTCATCGGCCAGATAGATCAGCGCTGCGCCTCCTCCACCCAGGCTAGCGTTCGCTGGCTCACAAGTACATGAGGCAAAGGAGGTCGCTACAGCCGCATCGACGACATTTCCACCCTTCTCAAGGATCTCTAGGCCTGCTTCGGCAGCTTCGACGCTCTCAGCGACAACCATGCTGTTTTCGGCTACCACTGGCTCTTTCTTCTGAATCAGTATACTATGTATTGGCACTGATCATTGCCCGCTTTGAATCAACATTGTCTTGCTTTCGTCGTAAACGCCGGTCCATGGCGTCTAGCAGTCCATCACCTGGCAGGTTGACACTGAATACCTCGAGGCGGACTGCGATGTCAGGGAGGGTCGGGCACTGCGGTGGAGAGAATCTCTTTTCTCACATAGGGTGAGGCCATGGTTGTCATCAAGGCTGGATATCTCAAGTCAAATACCAGTTGGTCACCAACCTTGACAGGCCTGGCAGTTGCATCGAGCACCAGGTGGTCGCTACTGGCTCCGATGATACTCACTCCTGGGGTTCTGGGGGTTAGCCCTTCGATCCTGACATCTTGCGTTCCCACGGACAAAATGGCCTGACAGCGAAGAGTTGGATCCTCAGAGACAAGGCGCTCCTCGGGAGCGCTATGGCCGCGCTCTCTCTTGAGCCACGTGGGTTTCCATTTGACTTCAATCACTTCGGCTGTCAAGGTGAAAGCATCCTGGCTTGTACCAGGGAGAGGCCGCCCATCCGCAGGGTCGGAACCCAAGAGTATCCCTTCGCCGATCCTCAGTTGGTTGACTCTGGCGGGCAGTCTGTTTTGCTCAACCATCCGCAGGTGAATCGAGCTTCCCCCAGAGATGACGGCCAATTCTCTCCCGATGGTTTTCTCGACCTGGCTGGCGAGTTGCACCAGCAATCGAGCGTTCTCCAGAGAAGGACGAGCCCCGCTCAAGCAACCGATCTGGCTGCCAAGCCCTATCAGCCGAATGCCCTCCAAGCCCTCTATGTTCTGAACCGCTCCCTCTACGTCCTCCGGCAAGAGACCCTCGCGGCAGCCCCCCACATCCACCATGAGGACGACCTGGTGAAGCTTGCCCAAAGCGCGAGCTTTTTGCGCCAAAGAGGCCATGACTTCAAGTTCAGAGTTGAGACTGACGTCGGCCAGCTCGACTGCCTCGGTCGTCTCGCTGAGGCTCGGTGAGCGTAGGAGCAACGTGTCCGCCTTGATACCAGCCTGTTTCATCCGTCTGAGGTTGCTCAGCCGGGAATCGGCCAGCCCTCCAACACCGCCAGTGAGGATAGCTCTCGCTACCTCCGGCATCCCGCAGCACCCCTTGGTCGCGCCTATCACCGTGATGCCACGAGCAGCACACAGGTTAGTGATCGTTCTGGCGTTTTCGGTTATCTTTTGAAGGTCGATCTTGACGTACACAATGACTCTCTGCACATCTGCTCAGAGACCAGGTTTTTTTCCTGTCTGAGCGAGCCAACCGTCGCTCTTGGAGTTTCCTGGGGCACGAAACAGTGTCCCACGAACCAAGAGAACTGGCTTCTGATTACCACTCGCAAGAACATCGGGTGCTGACCGGCCGGGACAAATCTCTGGCCGCTACCTGTTCCGGAGGCGGGGATCCAAAGCGTCCCGCAGCCCATCTCCCAGCAGATTGACACCCAACACCACGGTGCTGATTGCGATGCCGGGGAAGGTGGCTAGCCACCACGCTTGTCGCATGAACTCTCGTCCGTCAGACAGCATGCCCCCCCATGTCGGCACCGAAGTCTGAACGCCGATCCCCAAGAAACTGAGGGACGCCTCAGCGATGATCACTGTACCCATTTGGAGGGTGGAGACCACCAGAATAGGAGCCAAGACGTTAGGGAGTACATGGCGCAGGACAATCCGTAGATCACCGGCACCTATGGCCCGAGCTGACAACACATAGGTTTTCTCGCGTATGGAAAGAACCTCTGCTCTCACAATGCGACAGTAAACCACCCAGTTGGTCAGTGACAAAGCGGCGACAAGATTGGCCAATCCTGGCCCCAAGGCAGCCCCAAAGGCGATAGCCATCAGCAGACTTGGAAAAGCCATCCATACGTCAACGAGGCGCATCACGGAGTTGTCCAAGAACCCTCGATAGAACCCAGACACGGCACCAAGCAAGCTTCCCACTGAACTGGCCACGAGAATGGTGCATATTCCCACCACCAGTGAGACGCGTGAGCCAACCAAGAGACGGCTGAGAATGTCGCGCCCTAGATTGTCGTTCCCCAGGGGGAATTCTGGGCTTGCCTTCTCCATCCCGAGGCCAATGGGCGGCGCCAACCTGCGCTTCAAATCCTGTAAAGCAGGATCATGAGGCGCGAGAACCGGCGCTAGAATCGCCACAAGTACAAAGAGGGCGAAAACCAAAGCCCCACACGAAGCTGTCTTACTCAGTAGAAGAGCCTTCGCTATCCTCTTTAACTCGCTCTGCTGAGGCGGGAGCAGAGAGGGTTGTGTAAGTGATTCGCCCACTGTTCACCAATCCTCTAGATATGGCCGATGCGGGGGTCGATCCACACGTAGAGAACGTCTGTCAAAAGGTTGATAGCAACGCGGATCAAAGCAAAGGCGATGACGACTCCCTGCACCAGAAGATAATCACGGTTATTGATAGCTTGAATAACCAGTCGCCCTATGCCCGGCCAGGCAAAGATCGTTTCCGTAACGACGGCTCCACCCAGTAGCCCTCCTATTTGCACCCCAATGAGTGTCACCACGGGAATCAGGGCATTGCGCAGTACATGGCGTGTGAGTATGAGCCGCTCGCCTAGTCCCTTGGCGCGAGCAACCCCCACGTAGTCCTGGCTGATGACCTCTAACATGCTGGACCGGACCATGCGTGTGGTGAATGTGGCTACGGCCGTTCCTAAAGCGAGGGCGGGCAGTACTAGATGAGCTAGAGTGTCCTTGAGGGCAAGGATATTCCAGGTGAGAAGGGAATCAATGAGATTGAAGCCTGTTATTCTCTGAAGGTTTACTTCGTAGGTGATTCTGCCAAAGCCGGGAAGCCATCCCAGGTAGACGGCCACAAGCATAATCAATAGGATGCTGACCCAAAAGGTTGGCAGAGAGATGCCCAAGGTAGCGCCAGTCATGGTTATGTGATCAATGAGCGTGTAACGTTTCAAGGCTGAGATGACCCCAATAGGGAAGGACACGGTTAGAGCGACAGTCAGACTGGCCAGAGTTAACTCTATGGTGGCCGGCATGCGCTCCAGAATCAAGTTCAGGACCGGTTGTTTGAAATGAATGGACTGGCCGAGATCGCCCCGAATTGCCTTGGCCACATAGTTCACGTATTGCACCGGCAAAGGCAGATCGAGCCCGAGCGCATGTCGCATCGCTTGCCTCTGTTCCTCATTGGCGCCAGTGCCCGCGAACATAAGCTGGACAGGATCACCGGGGATCACATGCATAATGGTAAAGACAACAGCCGCCACACCAAAGAGCACAGGAATAGTCAAAACAAGCCGTCTTAGCAAGTACCGCATGTTTCGTGCTCCGCTGCCAAGTTGTCTCATACCCTGCGAAACGCTGGGATGAGGAAGATAGACCCCAAAGGTAACGCCGCCCCCTTCGGGGCGGCGTTATGCATATGGTATTCAGTCCCAGTGGACTAATCTGAGACCCAGGTCTCACCCAGGTTGAACAGCGCGTCCGAGCGAGCTACCCAACCCTGAACCCGATCGCTGTGGGCAAAGATTTCGGATGGGTTGTAGAGAAAGAGCCACGGTGCCTCTTCGACAATGATCGTGAGCGCCGTGTAATAATGCGCCTTCCGCCTTTCCGGATTCACATCCAATTTCCCGCCTTCGATAGCTGCATCGACCTCGGCATTGCCATAGCCGGTGTAGTAGCAACCGAGTTCGGCATTACCAAAGCCGGTTTCTCCCTCGGTAGCCAGCAGATCGCATCCGTAGCGTTTGGAATAGAATTGCTTGGATAGTATGCCATCGGCATCTGCCTCCGAGTTGCCCCAAGAAGTCAAGAAGGTCTGGCTGAAACCTGGCTCGTACTTGGCATACAGAGCAGCTTTTTCCATGATGTTGACGGTGACGTTGATCCCCACCGCACCGAGCTGACCGGCCAGGACCTCGGCTATCTCCTTCAGAGGAGGCTGCGTGTCGAGTTCCATCTCAAAGCCGTCGGGGTAGCCAGCTTCGGCCAGCAAGCTCTTGGCCCTCTCGGGATCGTAGCTGTAAACAGGCGTTGCGGCGTAGCCGAAAGCCTCCGGCAATAGCGGGTTGTCAATTCGCCTGGCCAAACCGTTCAGCACATTCTCAATGATGGACTCGACGTCAACGGCGTAATTCATGGCGTGTCGTACCCGCACGTCATCAAAGGGTTCCACGTTCACGTTCAGGCCGAGGTAGAAGGCACGGGTGCCAGCCACCGTCGCGATCTCGACACCTGCCGGCGCCTGATCCACGTATTCGGGCGGCACGGCGGTGATGATGTCAACGTCACCTGACTCCAAAGCGGCTATACGCGTCGCCGACTCGGGGATGGGTGCGAAAATGACAGTCTTTATTCTGGGTGAGCCACCCCAATAGTCTGGATTGGCCTTAAGCACTAGCCGCTCATCCTTGGCCCATTCCACGAACTTGAAGGGCCCTGTGCCAGTGGGGGCGCTGGCAAACCCGTCCGCCCCGACTTCCTCAAAGTAGTCTTCGTCGGTCATATGCCACAGGACGACTCTGGTCATGAACGCTGCGTAGGGTTCTTTGGTGATGATGTCCACAGTATAGTCATCCACGACCTCGACCTGGTCCACGAACTTGCGTGCGTTCCACACTGAGTCATCTTCCATCAACCGACTGAGAGTGAATTTGACGTCGTCGGCTGTAAAACCGTTCCCGTTGTGGAACTTTACTCCCTGACGCAGGTGGAAGCGCCAGGTAAGTTCGTCTGGGTTCTCGTAGGAAGTGGCCAGCCAGGGAACGATCTGCATGTTGTTGTCTCTATGGTAGAGGCTGTCAAACATCAACCGCACGACATTCTGTGTCTGACGTCCCTTGATGAACTTTGGGTCAAGCGCATTGATGTCCGCCGTCTCTGAGATGATGATCTGGCCCGTAGGTCCTTCCTCGCCGGCGGCTTCTGGGATGGCCGTGACGACCTTTTCCACCTCGACGATCTTGGTGACCTCCACCTCCACAACTTGCGGCGTGCCTTCAACCTCAATCACCTCAGGCGTGGGGGCGGCACAGCCAACCAGGACAGCTAGCACTGTCAGCAGCGACATACTTGCCAGAAGAGTCTTTCTTGAAGTAGACATTTCTATTCTTTCTCCTTTTCATTTGAACACAAGATTAAATGCCAAGTCTCGCCAACTCGTATTGTTCGTAGCACCACCTCCTTCCCATCTCAAGGGCGGGCACGAGGCC
>JAUVHW010000253.1 GCA_030593075.1 Ardenticatenales bacterium | reverse complement strand
GAAGCCGGCTGAAGCCGGGTGGCAGCGTTGCACGAGCCGAATGCCCCTGTATTCCTCAGAGGTGTCGCCTCCGGGTTGCCCACCCCAATGACCACCGCAGCCCACCACCTCGGAGCATGTTTCAACGTGCTTTTTCCGGGTGCCAGCCGCTGAATTCATTCAGCGGCGGTAGGCGGCCGGCGGTTTGGGCCTGATACCGGGAAGCCGGCTGAAGCCGGGTGGCAGCGTTGCACGAGCCGAATGCCCCTGCGTTCCTCAGAGGTGTCGCCCCCGGGCTGCCCCCCCGAATGACCACCGCCGCGCGCGGCCATTTGGTCCAGATGTCAACCGCTCCTACCGGCGCATCCCTAGTCCACCGATTCCCCAACCTCCCACGACTGTACCATTCTCCCAATCTCCCAATCTACCAATCTCCCAACCTACCGTTTTCCCAGTTCCCCAATCTGCCGTTCACGGTCACGTGACTATGTCGTGGCCGCCGGCACTATTCAAGGTAACGCAACCGGGGTCACATGACCCATTCATGACCACCGGCACTATCCAACGTGACCCCGCCGGTGCTATCCTAACAGGCGATTAACCCATCGAACCGTATTGCATTCTTGAGAGGAGGACCCCATGTCTGAACCAATTCTGGTTGCTCAGGACCTGAGAAAGACGTACGGCGACGTACAGGCCGTACGCGGCATCTCGCTCCAGGTCGCCCGGGGAGAGGTCTTTGGCTTGCTCGGACCCAACGGTGCGGGCAAGACCCAGACCATCTCCATGTTGACCGGCATAGTCCAACCGACGGCCGGCAAGATCATGGTGGACGGTCTAGATCTGGAGACCGACGCCAACGCCGTCAAGGCCAAGCTTGGGCTGGTGCCGCAGGAGCTGGCCCTCTATCCCACGCTCTCGGCCCGCAGCAATCTCATGTTCTTCGGCCGGATCTACGGCCTGCATGGCAAGCAGCTGCGCAATCGGGTGGAGGCGATGCTGGAGGTGGTGAGGCTGACTGACCGCGGTGACGACGCCATCGACACCTACTCGGGTGGGATGAAACGCCGGGTCAACATCGCCGCCGGCCTGATGCACCAACCGGAGATTCTCTTCCTGGACGAGCCCACCGTCGGTGTGGACCCCCAGAGCCGCAACGCCATCTTTGAGAGCGTAGAGGCCCTCAATCGGGAGGGGACGACGGTCATCTATACGACCCACTATATGGAAGAAGCAGAGCGCCTGTGCCACCGGATAGCCATCATGGACATGGGCCAGGTGATCGCCCTCGATACGCCTACGGCGCTCATCCGGAGCCTGGGTGGCGGCATCATCATGGTGGGCCTGGCGGCCGGCGAGTCCGAAGTGGTGATGGACAAGGTGGCCCAGCTCTCGGCCGTCAAGTCAGCGACCCGCAGCGACGGGCACCTCAAGGTTGAAGCCCATCGCGCTCACGAAGCTCTGGTGGGCGTGCTGGAGGTCACCAATCGACTCGACGTCCGCATCACTTCCCTCGAGATTCTGGAACCCAACCTGGAGAGCGTCTTCTTGCATCTGACGGGCAAGAAGCTGCGCGAATAGGGAGAGAACCATGACCGCATTGAGCATCGCTCTGAAAGACATTCAGATCATCCTCAGGGATCGATTCGTCGTACTCTATCTGTTCGTGGTGCCCATGGTGTTCATCCTCGCCTTCAGCGGGGCGCTGGGCGGGCCGGCTGATCCGGTGTCCAGCGCAGTTGCCCTGCCGGTGGTGAACCTCGATCCCGGCACCGAGGAGACCCAGGACCTGATAGACGCCCTGAACATGGCGGGCGGCCTCCAGGTCGAGCTATACGATCAGGAGGAGGCAGGTAGGCTGTTGGAGGATTCAGAGATCGATCGGCTGTTGACGATTCCTGAGGACTATGCGGCCAACGTGGTGGCCGGCCGGCCGGTGACCCTGCTCTTGGAGAGTGGACCGGACGCCAGCCAGACCACTACCCAGGCGGTACGGGCCGCAGTCGAGGGCGTCGCCCAGGACATGTCGCTGCAGACCCAGCTGCTCGCCGGCTTTGAGCAGATGGGCGCCATGCAGGCGGCATCCGATCCTGAGCAGCAGGCCTTCACGGCCGAGCGAATTGTGGCCCAGGCCGAAAGCCAGTTCGAGCGCGCCAGGACTGCGCCCCTGCTTGGCGTCGAGGAGGCGTGGCCCGAGCATCTGCTGGGCGAGCGGGAGGATTTCAGCATGGTCGAGGTCAGCGTGTCCGGCTTTGCAGTACTCTTTGCCTTCTTGACAGCCCAGGCGACGGCGCAATCGATCCACCGCGAAAAAAAGGTGGGCACCTTCCGCCGGCTCCTGGCTGCTCCGATGAGCAAGGCCGCGATGCTAGCCGGCAAGATGATCCCCAACCTGTTGACATCGCTGGTTCAAATCGTGGTGATCTTTGGCGCCAGTGCCCTTCTGTTGCCCCTGCTGGGCCTGGGTCGGCTGACGCTGGGCAAAGACCCGCTGGCGCTGGTGCTGGTCTCGCTGATGGTGGCGGTCTGCTCCACCGCGCTCGGTGTCCTCATCGCTGCCATCGCCCGGACCGAGAACCAGATCGGTGGGCTCAGCACTGTAGCACTGTGGCTAATGGGAGCTGTGGCCGGTTCGTTTATTCCGAGCTTCCTGCTCGGCGACTTTTTCAACGCTGTTGGCAAGGTTGTGCCCCACTACTGGGCGAATCAGGCCTACAACAGCTTGATTGTCCGTGGCCAGGGCCTGGCCGACGTCGCGATCCACCTGGCGGCCCTACTGGGTTTCAGCCTGGTCTTCTTTGTCGTCGGCCTGTGGCGATTCGACTTTGATTGAGCGCCAGAGGTAGTGACGTGACTCGGCTGAGAGAACTCGATTCACCGCGGAGCACGCAGAGACCGCAGAGGGATGCGACATCCGTTACTGTAGGAGATGGACGATGACTAGAAATGTATTAGCAGTAGCCTGGAAGGATCTGCAAGTTCTATTCAAGGACCGGGGAGCGTTGATGGTACTCTTTTTGATGCCGCTCCTGTTCGCCACCGTCTTTGGCGGTGCCGCAGGAGCGGTAGACAGTGACGGCGAGGGCTCACCGGATAGCGAGGACGCTCTGGCGATTACGTGCTACCTGGTGAACGAGGACCCGGGCCCCTACGGCGCTCAGGTGGTCGACGCGCTCAGCGGGATCGGCATGCTCGACACAGAGCAGCTGACCTCGGCCGATCTGGCCGACCAGAAGGTGGCCGATGGGGAAGAGCCGGCTGCCATCATCATCCCGGCCGACTTTAGTCAAAAGATAGACGCCGCTGAGCCCACCAGCATCCGCATAATCAGGGACCCGACCCAGCAAGAGGCCGCCAAGATCGTTGCCGGCATCGTCAACTCGGTCGTCGCAGAGATCGGCGTCCTGGCGGAGATCCGCTACGGAATCAGCGCCGTCCTGGACGACAGCGGTGCCCTGGAGGGCGCCGACCCCGAGATGCGCCGCGCGATTGAGGCGCAGACGCTGGGCGTGGTCTGGACCCAGGTGGAAGAGATGCGCCGGAATCCCATAATCTCCGTCAAGAGCCAGGACCTGGAAGGAGCCGAAACCGGGGCCCCTTGGAACCCCTACAGCTTCCTCATGCCCTCCTTTGCCACCATGTTTGCCTTCTTCCTGGTTGGTTTTGTTGCCACCAATCTCCTGGTCGAAAAGGAGCAGGGCTCATTCCGCCGACTGTTGGCGTCGCCCATCAGGCCAGGTTCGATAATCGCTGGCAAGATGCTGGCCTATGGGCTAGTGGTGTTCCTGCAAGTGCTGCTGCTGTTCACCGTGGGAAGTGTGCTTTTCGGCATGCCGTTGGGCGACTCGCCCGCGGGATTGCTGCTGCTAACGCTGGTGGTGGCGCTTACGGCCACCTCGCTGGGGATGTTGGTAGGCGCCTTTGCTCGAACCAGCAAACAGGCGGAAACCATTGGCATCGTGCTGGGCATGGTGTTGATGGTCGCGGGCGGCTGCATAGCGATGGGCCAGCTTGCGTTCCGGTCAGAAGGGTTCACCTACTATCTATCCAAGGCCACTCCGCACGGCCACGCCATTGATGCCTACATGAAGCTGTTGGCTGAAGGGGCCGGCCTGGTGGATGTCCTGCCCGAGATCGGCGCCATCGCGGCGATGGGGGCGCTGTTCATGCTGATTGCCACCTGGCGCTTCAAGTACGAATAGCCGGCCCAACGGACCTATGCCTTGCGTGATGTGACTGCTATGAAGCCGGAGACGATTCACCGCATAGATCGCGGAGAGCGCGGAGCAGCAGGGATCTGGCTAGAGACCTTACCGTTGTCCTGTGAACCTCTGTCGAGACATCGCCCCGGTTCCTTCCTTCTCTCAGCGGTCTCGGCGTGCTCAGCGGCGAATGCAGGCTTTCAAGCGCAGTCGTGATATGCTACTGGCGGACAGGGCGTGCGCCGTCCGCCAGCAGCGAAGGGGCCCGGATTCTCGCTCTGGGCGGTGGGAATCTGTGTCCCCTTTGCGTTGCTACCCGGCTGGGCGAAGCGCGGCCCCGCGCTCTACCCCTTGACGGCCATAGCACAAATGTGCTACAATGGTACTCGTGTTCAACCTGAAATCCGGGTCACCCTACGCGTGCGGCCAAGGCCGCCCGATTCGCGAATTGTCGCATTTGCTGATTTTGGATCTATGTCATCAGAAAAAAACACCCGGGCGGCGATTGCCGGCGACAATTGCCGGAACCGGGACACGAGCACCGCCCCCTCAACGATCCAACTGATCACCCCGTTGCGCGGCGGTGCCAGACCTGGCGCCAGCCGGGCTTGCTGACACCATCGGCCGGTTTCCCGGCCTCCATGGTTCTGGTCGTGGGCGCGGAAACCGCGCCCATACGATGGGCGATGACGGC
>JAUVHW010000018.1 GCA_030593075.1 Ardenticatenales bacterium | reverse complement strand
TCCGCCTGGGATTTCAGGATCCCCAGGTGGCCGCTGGCGATGGCATAGTCGGTGTTGAGTTCCTTGACCGTAGCCTTGGAGATCAGCAGCAGCGCCAGGTCGGGGTGTTCAGACGCCGAGCTGATCATATAGATCAGTGGGTGGGTCAATGTGGTGGGATTGCCGGTGCCGTTCTCCATGCCCGGAATAGCAGCAAAGGCAATGTGCTCCCAGGAGTAGTCCTCTCCGCCCCGGTCGGCCACAAAGTTGGCGGCCCAATCGGCCCAGTTCCACGAACCGCCGAACGCAAAGAGGACGTCGCCGTCCGTCACGCCGGTATGCCAACCGGACCAGTCACCGTCCAGGCGGGTGTCGGAGAGGATGCCGCGATCCACGGCCGAGTACAGCTTTTCGTAGACCTTGAGGACGGCCTCTTGATCAAAGATCAGGGCGTCCGTCTCACCGACGATCTCCCCGCCGGCGGCGTAGTAATAGTACAAAAAGTCGCCGCCGTTCTTGGGGCGATGCCACCAGCCATTGCCCTCTTTGACGATGCCCGCTTCGACCGCCGCCTCGGCGGTATCGAACATGTCCTCCCAGGTGAACTCGCCGCTCATGATGCGGTCCGGCAGGCTCGCGATGTCTGCGTCGCTCCAACCCAACTCGGCCAGCAGCGTCTTGTTGTAGTAGAGCGGGCGGGCCTCGGCGTCCTGCGGGACACCCCAGCGCTTGCCATTCCACTCGGTGGATTCCCACAGCGCGTCAATCACGTCATCGAATTCGGGATAGTCACCCAGCATGTCAGTGACGTCAACCAGGTACCCGGCCGGGCCCCAGTCGCCGATGTGCTCGTGGCCGGAGCAGACGATGTCCACCGCTGCGCCAGCATCGGAGGCCAGCTCGAACTCGGTCTTATAGTCGCCCCAGTCCGCGTTGTCCTGGATGATCTCCAGGTCAATGCGGCGGTCGTCACCCATCTCGGCCAGCGCCGCATTGGCGGCGCCGACTGCCTTCACCAGGTTGTTGCAGCGTCCGTCCTCGTGGGGCGGGGCGGCCTTGCAGCGAGCGACGATCTCGACCAGTTGACCACCAACGGGAACCTCGACCTCAGTGATTACCTCGACCTCGACCTCCCTGGTGACCTCCACCTCGGTGACTACCTCGACCTCTTTCTCCACCTCCACCTCGACGAGGCGGGTGACTTCAACAACGTCTGGCTCGGCCGGAGCGCAGGCGGCCAGCACCATCGAGCCAACAACTAACAGGACTAGTATGCCACACAGTTTTTTCGACATGTCTCCTTTCCTCTCAATATGACCTAGACTCTGTTCGGAAGCTCGTAACGCGCAGCGCGTACGTCTTCCACCAGCCAGGGATGCCCAGTCCCATCACTGATTGGCTGCATCACCTCCCTTTTTCTTTTCTGGCTGACCTGGGAACTGGTCGCGTCGTCTCACGAACGACCAGTTCGGCCGGCAGGATCTCAGTCTGTACATCCTCTCTGCCCTGTATCAGCTTCAGCAGCATTCGCATGGCACGTCGGCCTATCTCGTAGCTGGGCTGCCGGACCGTGGTAAGTGGAGGGCAATAGTATCCTGCCAGTTCCAAGTCGTCAAACCCGACGACCGAGCAGCAGTGCGGCACCCGATAGTCCGCCCGGTTGAAGGCGTGTATGACCCCGATGGCCGCCATATCGTTGAAACAGAAAACCGCCGTCGGGGGCTGAGACGAGGCCAACATCTGCTGGGCCGCCCGAGCGCCTCCCTCCAGTGTCCCGTCTCCCTCCAACACCAGGTCATCGTCCACCGGAATCGCGTGCTCTTGTAGCACAGCTCGGTAGCCTGCCAGGCGCTCACGGTTGGTTCTCGAGCTGCGCTGGTTGGAAACGTAGGCAATCCGCCGATGGCCCGAATGGACCAGGTGCTCGACCGCCTGCTGGGCGCCTGCCTGGTTGTCCGTCGAGACAGAATAGGGATAGCCAGAGCAGTTGGTCAGAACAATGGGTAGCGGGAAGCGCTGGCTCAACTCCAGGTATCCGGTGCCAATCTGAGATCCGGTCACGATCACGCCGCTGGCGCGCCGCTCATGGAACGAGCGGATGACCTCTTGCTCTCGCTCGGCGTCACGGTACGAACTGCTGAGAAAGACCGCATAACCCTCGCTCCGGGCGCACTCTTCAACACCCACGACCAGTCGGGCCAGGAACGGATCCGAGGCGTGCGTAATCACCATCCCGATGGTTGCGGTATCCCGCGTGACCAGGCTGCGGGCCGGGAGGCTGGGCGTATACCCCATCTCCTCCGCCAGTAGACGTATCCGATCGCCTGTCTCGGCGCTGATGCCGGGGTGGCTGTGGAGCGCCCGCGAAACCGTCGATGGGGAAACGCCGGCCGCCCGAGCAATGTCCTTGATCGATACCGACGCCCGCACCTTTCCAGTCACGCCCAGAGCCTGGCTGTGGCCTCTCGCTAGATCGGAAACCTCTGGATTGCGGCTCCCGCAAACGTTTGCACAATTATAGCACCACTAGTAGCGTCTGTCAAGCGATTTCCTGTGCACCAGGTGCATGGATCACCATCCGGCCTCGGAAGGCGGATGGTGTTCGGTCACAGAGCGCGCAGGTACTCATTGGCAACCCCCACGGATCCCGCTGCCCCTTCCGTGTAGGCCTGCTCCACGGCCGCCCGGGGAGTGCGAATGAACACCTCCCGCTCCATCCGCTCCTCCTCGCTGATCAAGGCGGCAAAATCGACCGGGTCCATGTGGGCCCGCCGGGCCATGATCGCCACCGTGCGAGAGTTCTCTCCCGGCCGGAGCTGCTCCGCCAGGAAGTCTCGCCACGCAACGAGATCTGCGTCGGAGACAAATGGCAGCCAGCCGGCCGGTTCTGCAGTCTGCAGCGCTGGACCCACCGAAGCGTCCAGCACTGCCTTGTCCTCAACATCCAGGTAGCCAAGCAGGACATTGTACACGTCAAAACGGGCCCGGTGCGTCCCCCAGTCATCCTTCTCTACATAGTAGGGATAGACTATACTCATGTGCCAGAACTCGTCGAACCACAGATGAGCCAGATACCCGGCCACGAACGCCGCCTGCGCCGGCGGAAGCTGTGCCGGATCAGCGAGGGAGGGCCAGGTCTGGAGCATGGTCTGCATGGAGGGCCGCCTGGGGTCCGGAGGGATAGGGTAAAAGTGCGTATCGCGCCGCGACACCGGGCTGATGTTGCGCACGTCGGGCGCGGTGTTGCCCAAAAGAAACGGCCCGCAGTGGGTAGTCAGCAGATCGACCACCGCCGGGGAGAACCAGTCGTCCGGGCTTTCCAGCAGAGGGGATACCAATCGCAGATGGGTGAACGGTGTTGGCACAGTCTGCGAATTGTACCACAGGACTGGCAGGGGCAGATATGTTATAATGGAGTGCGGGAGAAAGTGATGGACAAAAGAACGGCAAGGCTTCTCTGCTTGATGGTGGCTCTCCTGGCCCTGGCTCTGGCACTGCCGGCCGGCGCTGCCGGCCGGCCGGTCCGCCTGCTCTCCATCGAAGGGCCGGTCACGCCCGCAATGGTGAGCTATTTCGAGCGCGGCATCTCGACGGCCGAGCGGGAAGAGGCAGAGGCCCTCATCATACAGCTGAACACGCCGGGCGGGCAGGCCGATCTGATGTTGGAGATCGTCCAGGCCTTCCGGGCGGCGCGAGTTCCCGTTGTCATCTACGTCGCGCCTCGTGGCGCCCAGGCGGCTTCGGCTGGAACCATAATCGCGTTGGCGGCTCACGCTGCCGCCATGGCGCCGGAGACAGTGATCGGCGCCGCCAGCCCGGTCGGCCTGGCGGGCGAAGACCTGGGAGAGACAATGCAGCGCAAGGCGATGGAAGACCTCAAGGCGACCGTCCGGGGCCTGGCGGAGCGGCGCGGCGAAGAGGTCGTTGCCCTGTCAGAGGCTATGGTCGAAGAGGCAAAGGCAGTTCACGCCGGCGAAGCCCTGGAGGTGGGCCTGATCGACGTGGTGGCTGACGACATCACCGACCTGCTGGAGCAACTGGACGGACTGGCGGTCGAGGTAGCCGGGGAGGATCTGGTCCTGCACACGAAGGGGAGCAGGGTGCTGGAGCTGCCGCTCAACCCGATGGAACGGCTAATGCACACGGTAGTGAATCCCACGGTCATCACCGTGCTGATGGCAATTGGCGTGCAAGCCATCCTGATCGAGCTCTCCAGCCCCGGCGGGTGGGCCGCCGGTTTCGTGGGGGTCGTCTGCCTGGCCCTGGGACTGTACGGGATGGGTGTTCTTCCGGTCAACTGGCTCGGCCTGGGACTGGTAGCGGTGGCCTTTGTGCTCTTTGTCTTGGACATCAAGGCGCCCACGCACGGGGCATTGACGGGCGCAGGCATCGTCACCCTTGTCGCCGGTTTCCTCATCTTGTTCAATTACCCCGGAAGTCCCGAGTTCGCCCGGGTCTCAGTTCCCACGGTGGTAGGGATCGCCCTCATGACCGGCGCCTTTTTCGCCTTTGTCCTCGCCAAGGTTCTGCGAGCACAGAAGCGGCAGCCAGTCACCGGCATGGAGGCACTGATTGGCGCCACGGCCGAGGTGCGCGCCCCTCTCACGCCAATTGGGAGCGTCTTCCTGCACGGCGAACGGTGGCGGGCAGTGTCTGAGGATGGTTCACATATCCCTGCCGGCGCCCGAGTCAGAGTAATCGGCGCCGACGGATTCCGGCTGCAGGTACGGCCGGTTGACAACCAGCGCTAACCAGCATATACTCGCGCCGTTGGTCTAGCGCGTCTCGCTATCTACCCAGGCGGTTCAGCCAAGGAGGATGTCGATGGAAGGCAGTCGAGCGTTTAGATTGGTTATGCGCCGCGGACCTCAGCCGGAAAAGATCTTTGCCCTCTCCGGCGACACCGTGACCCTTGGGCGTGACGTAGGGAACGACATCGCCGTCAATGACGCAGAAGTCTCCCGGCAACACACAAGACTCGTCCTCCAGGCAGGAGGGTATGTGGTTGAGGACCTGGGCAGCACCAATGGCACCTTTGTGAACGACATCCGCATCACCGGGCCGACGGCCCTTTCGGATGGGGACATCGTCGGTGTGGGGGAGACGGTGACACTGGTATACGAGGCAGCAGCTTTGGCGGCACCGGACACCATCCTGACGCCTGGGGCGCCTGCCGTCGCCCCACCGCCGGCCGTCGCCCCGGCGGTGGCAGAACTCGGCCCCCCGCCAGCGCCCGAACCGCTCCCACTTCCCCCGCCCATTGTCGTTCCCGAACCGGAGCCCTTGCCACCGCCACCACGCCCGGCGGAGCCAGAGCCGGTCCTTCGGCGCGCCCCTACCACTGCAAGGCCCATCACACCTCCACCTCATGCTCCGCCGGCCGAGGAGAAACCCAAGAACCGCAAGCCGCTGTTGATCGGTTGCGGCTGCCTCGTGTTGCTGGCAGTCTGCGCTATTATCTCGACGGGTTTGTGGCTGCTCTGGAATGCGCCGCCTGAGTTCTACGAAGATCCCATCGGCAACTTCGACCGGCTATTTGGCATGGTGATGCCGCTGCTGTCCATCCTGTAGCCTCTCGTTGACCGAGCCCCGGCACCTTGGCCGTGCCGGGGCTTCCTCGTGTCCCCCGTTGACCCCACCGCTGCTGTCGCTGGCAGCGCGCGGCAACCCGAGCCGGAAGACCTGGTCCGCCAGCCAAGCAGTGGACTGGACGCTGCCATTCACCATCGCTGTCTGCCGCTGAGCAGGTAAAACGGCCGGTCGCCCAGGATCATAGTCGCGACATCGAACCCTGCTGGCTGGCGCTCCTGGCCTATTGACGCGCCTCACCGGCTATGATAATGTTACACAGTCGGCGTAGGCTATGGTTTCCCACGGTCAGTGTGGCAGCAGCACTCTGTGTGGGGCAATGAGGACCAGGACTGTCTACAAGTCTCTTTCCTTCAGCTTGATCATCGGGCTCGCGCTTGCCGCCTGCAGAAGCTCTGGGCCGGAGACGGCCAAGGGGCGACGGTGCGTCTCCTATGGCGACCTCTCAATCTGCGACCTGGCGCTCGACTACTATGAGCAGCACGGCGGGGCAGCAGTGTTCGGATACCCAACCACCGACCGGCTCCGCCAGGGCGACACGTTTGCCCAGTACCTGGAAAACGCTGTCATCCAGTACCCGGCGGACGACCCGCGGCCGGACCGGGTTCACCTGCGACCGCTAGGCACCGAGATCTTTGAGCCTACCCCACCCGAGATTCCCAGAGAGGACCCTGACTGCCGCTACTTTGAGGACTATGGGCACTTTGTCTGTCTTTCCTTCCTCGACTTTTACCATCGCATTGGTGGAGAGTCAGTTGTTGGGCAACCCACAAGCAAAGTGATGGTGGAAGACGGCGTGCGCGTCCAATACTTTGAGAACGCCAAGTTCAGGTGGATAGTCGAGCCCGGGCCGCCCCGCGCTGCGCTCGAGGCCTGGGGCAGGCAGGCTTGTCTAGACGACGGCCTGGCGTGCCAGGACTATGGGTACGCCGGCCCCAAGCCGGACACCAGCGCGGCAAACCAGATCCTCGCCGATATGGAGGCGTTCGCCGCAGCCCACGGAGGTGATGCAGTTCTCGGACAGAAGCTCGGTCACCTGGTCTACGCCGGGGCGGTGGCCTACCGGTATTACGAGAACGCCTGCTTGCTCTGGACCCCGGGAGCAACTGAGCCGGTCAGTCTGGCTCCCCTGGGGAGACTAGATGCGCCTGATGTGCCTCGGATCGACCCGCCGCCTTCTGACACGATGATGTTCTTCCCCGCGACCGGGCACTCGGTCGTGCAGGCTTTTCTCGATTTCTACCTGCAGTCCGGAGGCGAGCCCATCTTTGGCCTGCCCCTGACCGAGTTCACTCAAGACGGCGACACGTGGGTCCAGTGGTTCGAGAACGTGCTCATGGAGTGGCACCCAGAGCTACCCGACGGAGAGCGAGTACAGTTGGCGCCACTAGGCAAGCTCTACCACCAGCGCCTTGGTGGAGCACTGCCAGCAGAAGATGCAGCTCCGCCGGCCGGCAGCCCCGCTGCTCCCCTTCCCCAGGACCTGGTCCTGATGGTCGTGCCTCAATACCCCATCCTGCCCCGGGGCGAGGTCCAGATGATCAATGTGCTGGCCCAGGATTATGCGGGCCGGCCGCGGGGGGGCATCGCTTCAACTCTCTACTTCACCACGGGCGCCTGGCAACAAATCCTGGCTGTGCCATCCACCGATGAAGACGGCAGTGCCTGGATGGAACTGAAACACGTGGAGGGGGAATGCGGCGAGGTGATGCGGCTGCGCGCCGTCGCCAGGGCCGGGGACGAGGTCGCGCTCGCCGACGGGCAGTTCGTTCTGTGGTGTAAACCCAGCCCTTGAGGCAGACCACCGGCCCGTCACCCCGCTCCGCTGTCCGGTCTGCTCGCCCGTGCGGCAGCTTCAGCAATAGTCACGCCTTGATGCTGGCTCGGCGCCGCCTCAGTGTGCGTGCCATCAGCCCGATGGCCAGCGCTGCAGCCAGCGGGCCTATCGCCAGCATCAGCCCAACGTCGAACCAGAACTTCTCTGGGAAGAGACGGATCAGGGTCTCCGAATAGTCAAAGGTCCAGCTGCCGGCCGGAAAGAGCAGCTGGTGAAACCGCGTGAAAAAGCTCCGCCAGCCCACCAGGATGTAGGCCAGAATCCCACCCAGGATTCCGAAGGTCAGCAGCGCACCATTGAGCAGCGCTTGCCAGGCAGCTCCCCGGGTCTCTGGCCGCCATGCCAGCAAGGCCGTTCCAGCAAGCACAATCAACCCTGCTGTCCACGCTCCTTGGCGAATGATGTCGATGAGCCGCTTGGTGTCCACCATGTGGTCCAGCTCCCGCTGATTGTAGAGGGACTCCCCGTTGTGGGTCTGCTCGGCCAGCAGCCGGATGGCCTCTTCCGGCCGCTCCGGCGAGGCCAGGAACTCGACCGCCACCTGAGCATACTCCAGTCGCTGCTCACGGGTGAATCCATAGCGGTCGGGAGGAAAGCTGGCCTTTCCGTACTCCCACTTCAACAGCTCCGGGTTGATCAGCAGCCGGATGCTCGCGAACCCAAGAAAGGGTGGCAAAGCCATGGTCACCAGCCAAACCAGCACAGCCGCGAATCTCTTCATCTCTAGTTCCCCATGGGGCTGCCCAGCGAACTCGCTTCGCCGGACAACACAAAGTCAATCACGATTCTGTTAGTCATCATCTCCACCGGCGCACGATCATCGGTGAAAACGGTCGTCGAGGCCACCGTGGGCCTCAGCGCCGCGTCGGCCCGTTCAATTGCCTCTGTCAGCAGCGGGGACGTCTGCGGCTCCAGCAGCGCCAGGTTCTGCCGTAGATTGCCTGATGTGGTGGGCTGCACGGTAGCCACCAGTATGGTGTTGAAGGTCTCGGGCACGTCCATAACGTGTACGCTGGGGAAAACGGAAGTTAGTGTCGCGATCATTGCCTCCACCAGGCTGCGGTCGGTCGGTGTACGCCCCACGTTCACGGCTACTACCCCCTGCGCCGAGAGGTGATCCCGCACCTCCCCAAAGAACTCGCGGGTGGTCAGGTGCCAGGGGATGTAGGGCAAGCGGTACGCATCGATCGCCACAACGTCGTAGCGCCCCTCGCTGCGCCCCAGTTCATACCGGCCGTCACCCACAATCACGTTCAGGTTCGGCTCGGTCATGGCAAAGTAGTCGCGCCCAGCGGCCACAATTGCAGGGTCGATCTCAATCCCGTCGATGGAGAGGGGGCCAAAGACGGCCGTGTACTGCTTGCTGATGGTCCCAGCCGCCAGCCCCACCAGCGCCAGGCCCTGCACGTCGGCCGGCCGGTGAGGGGGTGAGTTGAAAAAGGGCGCGGCCAGGTAATAGTCCCAGGTACCCATCGTCAGCCCGCCGGATGGATCGTACACCGAGTGGACTCCCTGTCCCTCGTTCAACAGCAGGTACCGGACACCTTGCCTCTCCACCACCTCGACATAGTTGTAGGCCGACTCGGCCTCGAACAACTGGCCGGGGGTGTCCTTGACCGGTCCTTGAGAGAGAGGGAACCCAGCCAGCAGCAACACTGGCAGAAGCGCCATCGCCCATTCATGACGCGCATGCCGCCGGAGAAGCCAAAGCACTGCCACCAGGCACAGCGCCAGTGCCATGGCCAAAAGGCCTCCGGCCGCTCCCACCACCGGAATCAGCCACAGCACGGGCAGAAAGGCCCCCACCAGGCTCCCCACCGTCGAGATTGCATAGAGCCCGCCCGCCGTTCTCCCGGCGGCTCCGGACTCGGGCAGCATCAACCTCACGGCAAAGGGAGCGACGCTCCCCAGCAGTCCCATGGGTACCGCCAGCATCGAACCGGCTGATACAACCAGCGCCAGCGCGAAACCGGCCGCCGACTGAGGAGCCAACCCGCTGGTCAAGTCGAGCACGGGACGGGAGATGAGCGGCGTCAGCGCGGTGAACATGGCCCCGAGTCCAACCAGCGCCAGGAACACCTTCCAGTCCGGTACCCGGTCAGCTAGCCGGCCGCCCGCATAGTACCCGGCTGCCAGCGCCATCATGCTGACCCCAATCACGGCTGCCCAGACCAGGTTGGAGTCACCGAAGGTCGGCCCCAGCAGCCGACTGGCAGTCACCTCGGCGCCCAGCGAGACAAGCCCCACGGCAAAGACCGAGAAGAGCAAGCCGGACCCCGCTGCCTGAGGTCGCGCGCCCGACGCGGCGCGCGAGCGTGCTGCTGTTGGGCGCAGCCCGGCACACACAGCCAGCAGCAACCCTCCGGCCAGGATCCAATAGGTGGAGCGGGCGCCAGCCAACGGTATGAGCAGCAGGGGGGGCAGGAAACTACCCACAAAGCTGCCCAGCGTGGAGGCGGCGTACACCCGGCCGGCCGCACTGCCAGCGGCTTCCGAGCCCTGCGACACCCCGAGGGCCAGCCGGACGGCATAGGGGGAAACGCAGCCGAGGAGAACCACCGGGACTGCCAACAGCGCCAAGGCGACCACAAAGGATCCGACCACTGGGCCAATCCTGATGGTCGCCAGGGCAGCGGCCGCCGGCCGCAGAAGGAGCCGGGTGAGGATGGCTGCGGCGCCGGCCGTGAACCCCGCCCACGCTAGCAACCGGTAGAAGGTATCTGGTTGGGCGCCGGCCGGCCGGTCTGCCCAGCGGCCCCCCAGGCGGTAGCCCAGCGCCAGGAACAGCAGCATCACTCCGATCACGGTAGCCCAGACGATATTGGAGGTGCCGTACACCGCCCGCAGCAGATGAGCGGCCGAGATCTCTACGCCGAGCGTGGCGCAGCCCGAAGCAAACAGGGACAGGTACAGGTAGGGCCTGGACACTCTCATCCGCCGCATTATAGCCAGAGCAGGCACAAGGGCAACCCAATCGGCGCACTCGCGGAGCTCACCAGGGTCGGCACACCACGGTCTCTGTCGTACGTTGCGTCATACCAGGATCGCTCACCAGAGGGACTGGTTCCAGTAATTGACGGATGTTCGGGGCCGGTGTAGAATGCTCGGCGTGTCTACCTCGGGATTCTGCCAGCGGCCAGATCGGCGGCGGGCAAACGCAGCAGCTACTCCCATTCATAAAGGCCGCGTGCAGTGGCCTCGATTACCTGACTCCAGATGTTGATGCAACCAGTCGCCGTGATTGCTGCAGCGTCCCGGATACTGGCTCTCCTCCCCAGGTGCGAGGCGCCATGAGGATTGCCCTCATCGGTCCCTTTGGGCTGGAGCCCAAGACCACGGCACGCGTCCGGGCGCTGCCGCTGGCCCGCGCACTGGCCGGCCGGGGACACCAGGTCGCCCTCTTTCTGCCCCCCTTTCACACGCCGGAGGCGGCCGGGAAGACCTGGGAGGAGGACGGCGTCACAGTCGAGAACGTGCGCCTCCCTCGGCGGACGCTCATCGGGTATTTGGTCACCGGGTGGCGGTTGGCGCGGCGCGCCCTCGCGTGGCGGCCGGACGCAATCCACTGCTTCAAGCCCAAGGGACACAGCGGAGTCGCGCTCTGGCTGCTCTGGTGGCGCCGAAAGCTGAGCGGCCGCCGACCCCGTCTGGTGCTCGATAGCGACGACTGGGAAGGCTGGGGAGGATGGAACGAGCTGGAGCCCTATCCACACTGGCAAAAGATGGTGTTTGCCTGGCAAGAGCGGTGGGGCTTGACCCACGCCGATGCAGTCAGTGTCGCAAGCCGGGCGCTGCAGACCATCGTCTGGAGCCTCGGCGTCCCGCGGGAGCGGGTCCACTACCTTCCCAATGGCGTGGCCCGGATCCCAAGCCTCGCATCTCGGACCGCGGGCGACGCCGCCCCCACCATCCTGCTCCTCACCCGCTTCTTCGAGTTCGACGTGCGCCGCGTGGTCGCCCTACTGCACCTGGTGCGAGAGCAGGTGCCGGCGGCGCGCTTGCTGGTGGTGGGAAAGGGTTTCTTTGGCGAGGAGGATCAACTCCTGGCAGAGGCGGCCGCGGCCGGCCTGCAGCATTCCATCGAGTACGCGGGATGGGTGCAGCCGGAGCAGCTCACCAACTACTTCTCCGCTGCCGGCTGCGCCATTTACCCTTTCGATGACACCCTGCTCAACCGAACCAAGTGCCCCATCAAACTGGTGGAGTTGATGGCGGCCGGCGTTCCGCTGGTCGCCGAGGCAGTTGGTCAGATCCAGGAGTACGTCCAGCACGGCCGATCGGGGCTGCTGGTCGCTCCCGGCGACGACGGCGCCTTTGCTGGGCAGGTCGTCCGGCTGCTGCAGGATGCGGGTCTGCGCGCCGAGCTGGCGGCCGGCGCACGGGAGCGGATCGCCGCCCACTTTACCTGGGACAAGCTAGCCGGCACAGTGGAGCAAGCGTACCATCTCTAGTCCCCCCGCCCACCCACCGCTCGCCGCCAGCCTACGAGCCTGGCTGCCTCCACTGCTGTGGATGGTCGCCATTTTCGTGGTTTCTGGCACGCCCAAGGACAAGATCCCTGAACTAGGGCTGTGGGACCTGCTGTTGAAGAAAGGGAGCCACATGGCAGCCTATGCCCTGCTGGCAATCCTCTGGTCTCGGGCGCTCAGGAGTCGTCTTCCACCTCTCAACACCTCTCCATCAGGTGTGGGCGCGTTGGAGAGCCGCAGGGCGTTCTGGCTGGCTCTCGCCATCACTGCGCTCTATGCAATCTCGGACGAGTTACACCAGACGTTTGTCCCCGGCCGGAACGGTACTGGCGCAGACGTAATGGTGGACGCTGCCGGGGCGCTGCTGGGCTTGTGGGGCTGGCGGCTTCTGGGCCGGCCGTAGTATCCGTGTGTACGCAGTGTCGCTGCAGCCGCGGGCACTCACTGCCGCCGCCCACACCTGCCTCTTGCAGCTTGCCTCCCGCTGTGCTAGAATTGGCCCAGCCCAAAGGGACCCCAATGGGGCGTCGCCAAGTGGTAAGGCAGCGGCCTTTGGAGCCGATATTCGGAGGTTCGAATCCTTCCGCCCCAGCCTGAGCGTTTTGTGTAGCATGGTTCTGTGAACGACGACCTACCCTCGCCATCTGAACCTCCAGGGGCGTCGCCCCCCCTGGTGGCACGGAGTCTAACTGCATCCGGCCGCCCCCGGCCGGTAGTCCTTCCCGTTGAATAGCCGAATGCGTAGCGCAGCGATCATCCTGACTGTGGATACGCCGCTGGGCGACTACAATCTCGCCGGGCAGCCTGGTGCTGCCTTCCTCGAAGCTGCTGCCGGCCAGTTCACCGATCACATCAGCTTGGCGTCGGCGCTCGGGAAGGAGTCTGGACCGCAGCTCGGGGAGTGGCTGGATGACGGGGTTGCGCGTGTACTGCTCCTCCGAGGCGACCGGCCCTTGCTCAGCGCCGAATCGTTGAGCAGGCTGCTGGAGAACCAGTCCGCGACCGGCGCCTCGTTGGTCGTGCTGCCCGAGAGTTGCGGGGCACTCCCGGCCGGCTGCGCAGAGATATCCTGGCTCTGGCGAAGGCTCGAGGGCGCGGCTCCCCCGCTCACCCTGGAGGACCTGGCCCAGGCGGCCGGCTGTGCTTCCGTTGCGGCCGCAGATCCGGAGGACTGCCTGGCGGTCGACACGCTGCCTTCTCTGGCGGAGGCTGAGCGAATTACCCGGCGCCGGATCAACCTGCGCTGGATGCAGGCCGGGGTGCAGATCGTCGATCCGGCGACGACCTACGTCCACGCCACGGTGACTATCGACGAGGGAACGGTGGTCCTGCCCAACACGCACCTCTGGGGCCGGACGGCCATCGGCGAAGATTGCCGTATAGGGCCCAACAGCATCGTACGGGACTGTACCATTGGGAAGCGCTGCACCATCATTGCATCGGTGGCGGAAGAGGCCATCATGGACGACGAGTCGGACGCCGGCCCGTTCAGCCACCTGCGCCGTGGAGCCCATCTCTGCCACGGGGCTCACATGGGCAATTTCGGCGAGATCAAAGCGAGTACGCTGGGGCCACACTCCAAGATGGGCCACTTTAGCTACCTGGGCGACACCACCGTCGGCGAAAATGTCAACATTGGCGCAGGCACCATTACCTGCAACTATGACGGCGAGAGAAAACACCGGACCGTGATCCAAGATGGCGCTTTCATCGGGTCGGATGTCATGCTGGTGGCCCCCCTGGAGATTGGGGCCGGGGCGCGGATCGGCGCCGGATCGGTGGTGACTCACGACGTGCCGGCCGGAGCAGTGGCATATGGCGTCCCCGCGCGCGTCAAGCGCGTGGCCGAAGCCAGAGAAGAAGAGGAAGAGAGCAATGGACCCAGTAGCTAGCGGGGTCATCCTGGTGACAGTCCTGACTGCCGCGTGCGGCTTTTTTGCCCTGGCTCGAACCGCGCTCTCCAACTCCCAGAGGGCCAAGCTGCGCCAGATGGCGGAGGAGGGGGTGCGGGGGGCATCCTGGGCGGAGCGGGTGGCCGAGAACTCGGCCCGTCTGCTTGCCACGGTTCAGTTTGGACAGACCCTGACCAGCTTGCTGGCGGCCGCCGTAGCGGCCGTTGCCTTTGTCCCGCTGCTGTCGGGCTGGCTCGAACAGGCAGCGCTCCCCACGTGGGTGGCGAGTGGGCTCTCCGTGCTGGTGGTGACCAGCCTGCTGGCCATCATCTTGCTACTGCTCGGAGACAAGCTTCCCGAAGCGCTGGCTCTGCGGAATCCGGAGAGAGTGGCGCTCGCCCTCGCCTGGATCATCCATCTCCTGAGCACCGTTTTTACGCCTGCCGTGCGGCTGGCCATGCGCGCCAGTGCGATCATCGTGGGGGCTGGGAGGAACGAGGCGGCCGGGCTCACCATGGTCACCGAGGAAGACATCAAAACGCTGGTCGATGCAGGGCAGGAAGAGGGTATCCTCGAAGAAGACGAAAAGGCAATGATCTACTCTATCTTTCGGTTCGGCGACACCTCTGCCCGCGAGGTGATGGTCCCGCGGATCGACGTCGTAGGGGTGGAGATCAACACGCCGGCAGACAAGGCGTTAGAGGTTATCATTGACGCGGGGCATTCGCGAATACCGGTTTACCGCGACAGCATCGACAATATCCAGGGCATATTGTACGCCAAGGACTTTTTGGAGTGGTCGCTCCAGCCGGGGGGCGAGGCCGTCCTCCACCGGCCCCTGGAGGGCTTGCTCCGCCCGGCGCACTTTGTGCCCGAATCGAAGATGCTAGATGACCTTCTGGCCGATCTTCAGCAGCGCAAGGTGCACATCGCCATAGTGGTGGACGAGTACGGAGGCACAGCTGGCGTTGTGACCATTGAGGACATCCTGGAAGAGATCGTAGGCGAGATCCAGGACGAATACGATTCCGAGGAATCCACGTTCCAGATGATCAGCGAAGACGAGTACATCTTTAACGCGCGCATCGACCTAGATGACGTAAACGAGATGCTGGGAACTGACCTACCGACGGAACAGGGCGACACGCTGGGCGGCTTTGTCTACAGCCAATTGGGCAAAGTCCCCGCGGCCGGAGAGGTGATCCTCTTTGATGGCTACTCGATTGAGGTACTGAGCGTCGCAAAGCGCCGGATACAGAAGGTGCGCATTCGCCGCGAGCCGCCTCCTGACCAAGCCAACGAGCGGGCGCAATAGGGAGCCAGCGTGGAGATCGACCGCGAAGACCTAGTCCGGCGAGCACAGGAGGCCAAGGAGAGAGCCTACGCGCCCTACTCCAACTACCCTGTAGGAGCAGCGCTATTGGCGGCTAGCGGCCGAGTATACACCGGCTGCAACGTAGAGAACGCTGCATATCCGCAGTCCATCTGCGCCGAGCGAGTCGCCGTATTCAAGGCGGTGTCTGAGGGAGACACCGCCTTTTCGGCCATAGCCGTGGTGACACGAGATGGGGGCGCACCCTGCGGCGCGTGCCGCCAGGTGCTCACCGAGTTCTCCCCCGACATGGTGGTGCTCATCTCTGGCGATGCGGGGAACGTCCGCGAGACCACAGCCGGCGCCCTGCTGCCAGATCATTTTGGCCCCGGCAACTTGAGATGAACTCGCTGCTGACGGGCAGCCAGGCGCTGGCCCGCGGTGCAATCGAGGCCGGCGTCTCGCTGGTGTGCGGATATCCGGGCGCGCCAGCCACGGCCGTGGTCAACGCCATCCTGAACCAGACCTCCCCCCAGGAAGTCCGGGTCGAGTGGACCAGCAACGAGAAGGTCGCTCTAGAGATGGCCTTCGGAGCTTCAGTGGGGGGAACGCGCTCGCTCCTGTGCATCAAGAGCGTGGGCCTGAACATCGCCCTGGACCCCCTGATGGTGATCAACCTTTCCGGCTGCAACGCCGGTCTGGTGATCCTGGTAGGTGACGACCCCGGCAGTTGGGGTTCCCAGAACGAGCAGGACAGCCGGGCACTGGGCATGGCGGCCGATATCCCGGTGCTCGAGCCGGCAACCGTCCCGGACGCTCAAGCGGCGATTCGGATGGCGTTCGCGCTCTCGGAGGAGTGGGGGCTGCCGGTACTGGTGCGCGTCACTCGCGCGCTCACCCTCGCCCAGGAGGAGGCCCAGCCCACGCCAGCGGCTCCGTCAGTGGGAGCGCCGCCGGCCTACCGGCGTGAGCCTCTCCGCTGGGTCGTTCTGCCCATCAACGCGGTGCCGTACCACGACAGATTGTCAGAGCGGCTGGACGCGATCCAGTCCCGTTTCGAGGGCTCGGCGCTTAACGGTGTTACGGGCAACGGCCGCCTAGGGATTGCCGCAGCCGGGTTCTGCTACCGCAAGCTAGTGGAGCTATTCGGAGATGGAACACCGCCAGATCTTCGAATCCTCCGCCTGGGGACCTTTCACCCGCTGCCGGTGAATCGGGTGACAACGTTCCTGCGAGAGGTCGAGGCGGTATTGGTACTAGAGGAGACAGCCCCTCTGCTCGAGCGGGCTGTCCGGTCGGCCGCCCAGGCGGCCGCACTTACTCTGCCGGTGTTCGGTCGCGACACGGCTCACGTGCCGCGGGCCGGCGAGCTGTTCGCTCCCCAGCTGGCGGCCGCGCTCAACAGCCTTTGGCCTCACCTCGTCCTGACCACCGCGGGCGAGGCCGGCCGGGCCCGACCCAGTCGAGAGCCGCTCTGCGAGGACTGCCCCTACCACTCTACCTTCGAGGCCCTTGCCAGGTTGATGGACGGCTCGCGGGACGACTTTGTGGTGGTCGGCGAACCGGGGTGCATGGTCCGCTCTCAGCTGCCGCCCTACGAACTGATGGACGTGAAACACAGTCTGGGCTCGAGCATCGGCATGGCAGCTGGCATCGCTCTGAGCGAGACTGGGAAACGGGTGGTGACGCTCTGCGGCGACTCGGCGTTTCTCCATTCCGGTCTCAACGGGCTGGTGGACGCAGTTCGTGTCGGCGCCAGAATGCTGCTCGTGATCCTGGATAACGGAACCACCGCCCTGTCTGGCGGTCAGCCACACCCAGCCAGCCAGACCGATGCCCGGGGCTCGCCCAGGCCCGCAGTGGACCTGGCGGCGCTGGCGCAGGCAGCTGGGGCCCAGATGGTGAGCGCCGTGAACCTGGACCAGGGAGAGGAGATAGGCGGCATCCTCGAACGTGGGCTCGACTTTGACGGAGTGGCCGTGGTGATAGCCCACGGCCGCTGCCCGCGCTAGTCAGCGTTCCGCCGGGCGCCCGCCGGCCCTTGTGCCGGTCCCCGGCGCAAGCAGATCCTGCAATGCACGGTCAAGCCGGCCGGACAGAAGCAGGAGCAGTGCCAGCACCAGGCCCAGGATTGAGGTCGCCAACAGGATGGGCGATGGAGGTATTCGGACGTGGACGGGCGGCGTGTCCGGCGTCAACAGATAGACGCCCGCCACGCTCATGTCATCGGTCCAGTATCGCAGCGCGACGGTGGTCGTCACCGGTCTGGAGATCAAGTAGTCTAGCACCGGGCTGTTGTTGTGCAGCCAGAAATCCAAATCTTCGCCGGTCCCCAGCGCAACCGGCAGACGGTAGCGCACTCCCCCCGATGTCTGCACTTCCTGTACAGCGCCAGGCGTTCCCACGACCAGATCAAGCGGGCGGCTCCATAGCCTCCACAGCTCGACGATTCCCGATAGGCTGGCAAGTACCAGCAGCAGCGAGAACAGCCACACCAGTGGCCTGCTGAAGCGTTCTAGAGCCCTCAGGGGAAGGAACTCTTGCTCCTCGGCCTCCACTGTTTGCCGTTCCACCATTTAGCGCTCCACATAGCGCCACAGCCCGCGCCAGCTGTGGGCGAACCAAAGCGCGTCGTCCGTGGGATATAGCTGCTCAAACTCTGCATCCAACATACCCTCGGCCGGGGAGAAACACTCCCATTCCCCGGCGTCCCCAGCCAGCAGGCGGCCCGCGTCCAGCTCGATCCGCCCTATGCCGTGCTCCCCGCCCATCCACAGCGCGCCGTTCCAGAACACCAGTAGGTGCGCGCCGGCCAAGCAGGGTGCTGCACTATCCACCAGAAACCAGTCACCCTCCTCCAACCCGCGCCCGTACACCTCGCCATCGACCAACAGCCAGAGCGAGTCAGGACCCACCGCCAGCGCGAGCCGGCTCTCAGAGGAGGAAACCACCGGCAGTGAGGTGAGGCCGAACAGGCCCGAGTTGGCGTCGAACTGGCCCAGCTGGGTACCGGCCACGAACCAGACCACGTGCCCGCGCTGCTGGGGCCGCGAGAGGGGACCTGCCTGCTCGTCCAGCTCGAAAACGGCCCACTGGTCAACGGCCGGATTGTAAGAGAGAAAGCCCCGGTCCCCCATAAACCAGAGCGTGTCCCCGGCCGCCTGCGGCAGCATCTCTGTGAGACTCCAGCCCCCAGGGGGTGTCAGTTCAAACCGCAGTGGCTCGGCGCCCGGCTCCGAGTAAAAGAGCAGGCTCGGCGGCCCTTGCACGGCTAGCCCGCCCATTGACCCCTGGAACAGCCATAGGCCCAGCGCCCCAGTTTCCAGGACGGCCCCCATTACGGAAGAAGGCTCATTCTCTCCGCCCGGCTCAAGCGACTGCCAGCGCCCCGCTGGGAGCACCCCCAGCCCACTGCCCACGCCCGTATCCACATGGGGCGGTGGCGGCTCCCAGAATCCCACATCGCGGTCAGAACGCAGCAACAGAGCGCATTCTCTCTCCCCCAGGATTCGGTCCACTGAAGGGGGTCCCTCGCCCGCCGACTGCGTCCGCCACTCACCGGTCCCGATATCAAAGGCCAGCAGACCATTCTGACCAGTGAACCAGAGCGTATCCTCATGACCGGCGATCTGGCCCTGGAGCTGCCGCGAGGCCAGCGGCTCCGCCGGGTGTCGCGCAATACGGCGAGTCGATGGCATATAGCTGACAAGCTCGCCGGAGTGCGGGGCGTACAGCCAGAGCGCGTCAGCGTGGAACCCTGCGCCCACGTACCCATCTCCGGGCGATGCCCCGTCAGGATCCATCTCGGCGAGCATTCGCCACTCGCCGCTGTCCTTGTCATACTGCCAGGGAAGGCCACCCAGTGGAACTGCCCAGAGAGCGCTATCACTCTGGGCCAAGGCAAAGGAGCTGTAAGGCGGACCGCCTGTCTCCCGACTCACAGCCGTCCACTCACCACTCGCCTTGTCCATCCGAAGCAGTCCGCCGGCCGTGCCGGCATGGGGCGTCACGCTGACCCACAGGAACCTGCCATCGTAGAGCAAACCGTCCACCCCGGAGAGCTCGATCCCAGCGGCGGCGTAGACGCTCTGCCAGCGGTCGCCGACGGGCGAATACCAGCTCAGGCCGCCGCGGGTTCCCGCCCAGACGGTCTCTCCATCAAAGTAGACGTGAACGTTGTGGTCGCCGGAGAGCCCATCCTCCGTGGTGTATCTGCGCCACTCCCCATCGCTTCGATCATAGCGGCCGACCCCTCTTTGCGTCCCAATCCACAGGATGTCCCCCTGCTCGGCCAGCGAAACGAGGGTGTTGTCCGCCAGCCCATCCGTCTCGGTCCATACCGTCCACTCTCCGCTCACCAGGTCCGCCCGCACCAGCCCGCTGAGAGCCGCCAGCCAGAGTTCCTCTTCCCCTGGAACCACGGCACGGAAATCCACCGCATTGGGATAGCGGCTCCAGCCTATCCCGAGCGGCGTTGCTGTCGAGGTCGGCGTCGGAGTCGGCGAGGGCGTTGAGGTCGGGCTGGGGGATGGCGTCCATGTGGGCGTGGAGGAGGCAGGGCTGGGCGAGACAGTCGGCACCGCAGAAGGGGTCTGTCCGCCGAACAGGGCGCAACCAGCCATGGCAGCTAGCAGGAAGAGCGGGAGTATTCTGAGCAACCTTGCCAACCCAGCCTCCACCACAGGCTCCGCCGTTGGCCTCGCACCGGGCCGACCAAGTCCTAATCAACTGGCCGCGGCAAGCAGCCTACCACGACCAGAGCCGAAACTGCACCGGCGGCCGGCGCCCGCCCAATGTGATATACGGCGCAGCACGATCCGCCAGTACTCCAATCTTACGCAGTTGCCCCAAATCACGCAAGGTTCCTCTGCGCCGCTCGCGCAGAACCCTCTCGGCCCCCTTGGGACCAATACCAGGCACACGCAGCAGGTCTCGTCTATTGGCGCGGTTGAGTTCAACCGGCCGCTGGCTGAGATTGCGCCTCGCCCACTCCAACTTGGGGTCCTTGTTCAGCGGCAGATTGCCATCAGGCTCAAACGGCAGCTCTTCAACGTCAAACTGATAGTCGCGCAGCAAGAAGCTGCCCTGGTAGAGACGACGCTGCCGGGTGGCCGACGTTGGGGGTGCGTTCTCCAGGGGGGTCCCCGGAACAGGATCAAATGCGGCGAAATAGGCTCGCCCCAGTCCCAGCTGCTGGTGCAGATAGTGAGTCGTTCCAAGCAGTTCCAGGTCGCTCTCCCCGGCCGGGCCCACGACGAACTGGGTGATGCTGCTGGGCCCCCGGCCGCCTTGATCAGCTCGTATCTCCTCAATCCACCGCAGCCGGCAAAGCAAGTCCTCATCAAACCTCTTCCTGGCTGCAAGGTGTGAGAGCCGGCCTGGATTGGGCGCCTCCAGATTCACGCTCACCCGATCCGCCAATTGCATTGTCCGCACCACCTGGTCGTATTCTGCTCCTGGCATGACTTTTAGATGCAGGTACCCACGGCATTGCATCCTGTGGCGGATGATCTCAGCCGTGGCGATTATCTTGTCCTGTGCTGGTATCCCACCACCCACCATGCCCGAGGAAAGAAACAGACCCTCCACCAGCCCGGCGCGATAGAGCCGAAAAAAGCCGTCCGCCAGTTCGTCCGGTGTAAAGGTAACGCGGCGCCCATCGCGGCCGCGCCGAAAGACGCAGTAATTGCAGTTGTACTCACAGGCGGTGGTAGTCATGGCTTTGAGCACTGGCATTCGAGGGTTGCGCGGGCTCACAACGTGAGCGATGCAGCCGGCGAGGTCGGCCGGGACACCTGGCACGGCGGCCGGCACCTCGTCACCGGCTGGCTCGTGGCAGGTGGCGCCATCCAGCAGCTTGAGCTTCTCTACCGGGTCCATACACCCCATTATAGAACGTTTGTGCGGTTTGTCAAGCCTCTCTCGAGACGATGGGAAGCTCAAAGGCGAAGCAAGTCCCCTCGCCCGGCGCGCTCTCGACCCAGATGCGGCCATCGTGCGCCTCGACCAACTGCCGAGCAATAGCCAGCCCCAACCCAGCTCCTCCTCGATCGCGCGAGCGCGATTTGTCACCACGCCAGAAGCGGTCGAAAACGTAGGGTAGATCACTGGCGGGGATGCCGGAGCCGGTGTCGCAGACTTGAACTACAAGACCTTCGCTCCGACCCTCTGATCGCTGGCCCGGATCGTCCGAGCGGAGAGATGCTCGGACCACGACCCTTCCACCCTCTGGCGTATGGCGGAAGGCGTTTGCCAGCAGGTTGGTCAGTACCTGCTCAATGCGATGAGCATCCAACATCATACGGGGAATATCGGGGGCGGCATCTACTTCCAGCTCAACCGTCTTTTCCCCCGCTAGAGGAGAAAAGCTGGCGCCCACTCGCGCCACCAACGCGGCCGGGTCCACCGGGCCCTTTTGCAGCTGTAGATGCCCAGCCTCAGCCAGCGCCAAGGTGCGCAAGTCCTCCACTAGCCGGTTCAGCAGCAGTACCTCATCATGAATGTGCGCCAGGTGCTGAGGGTCGGCCGGAAAAACGCCGTCCTGGATGGCCTCCACCTGTCCCTGGATGACGCTGAGCGGGGTGCGCAGCTCGTGGGCGATGTCGGCGGTCATCCGGCGACGACGCTCATCCGCCTGGGCCAGGCTGCCCGCCATCCGGTCAAAGCTGGCAGCCAGCTGCCCAATCTCGTCACGGGTTCGGATGGCCACCCGGCTGGTGGGACTGCTGCCCGCGGCGATCTGTTCCGCGGCGCTGGTGAGCTGGCGAATGGGAGTGGCGATTCGCCAGGCCAGGAAGGTGCCTAGAAGCAGCGCGGCGCCAACCGCACCCAACGCGCCCCACAGGAGCGCACGATTCACGCGCGCCAGGTACTCTTCTTCAATGTAGCCAAAGGCGCTCTCCCAGTCGTACGAGGCGACTATGGTACCCACCCGCTCACCGCCCACCTCCAGAGCAAGGCCGTCGGCTAGCGCTTCTTCGTCCGCTTGCTGCCCCAGTCCTCCACTGGCAGCGCCAGCCACGATGCGGCCGTTGGCGTCAGCCAGGTAGAGTTGGCCACCGCCGCCTCTGCCAGCGCCGCGTCCCTCGCCGCGCCTCTCTCCGAGAATGGCGGCTGCTCCGTCCCAGTCCCCGTTGGCAGCGTAGTAACTCTCCAGCCGCCGCGCCAGCTCCTGAGCATCGGTCAGCTGTCCCCGGACCATGTAGTGGCGGAACTCGGCCGTCGTCACGCGATTGGCCAGCACCGCCACCAGCACGACCGCGAGCAGCGCCACCGACAGAAAGGCAACCGTCAGCTTAAGCCACAGACCCCCGCGTGGAGGCGGCGCTGCGGCCGCGCTCCCTCGCGCACCACCCCCTTCTCCAAGCGCCTCCCCTCTGACCATGCTCAAACCTGGGCGCCTACCGGTCAGCGAACTTGTAGCCCACGCCGAAAACCGTCTCGATGTAGCGGGGGTTCTTGGGATCAGGTTCGATCTTGCGACGCAGGTTCTTGACGTGGACATCCACCGTTCTTTCGTACCCTTCGTAGGCGTGTCCCTGAGTGGCCTCCAGGAGTTCCAGGCGGCTCATGGCGCGCCCCGGACGAGACATCAGCACAGCCAGCAGGTCAAACTCGGTCGGCGTCAGGCCAACCGGTTGGCTGGCCAGCGTGACCAGATGAGCGCCGCGATCCAGCACCAGGTCGTCGGAACGGAGCACCTCCGCGGCGACCGGCTCCTGCCTGGCTCTGCGCAGCACAGCCCGGACTCGCGCCACTACCTCTCGGGGGCTAAAGGGCTTGGTCACATAATCATCGGCGCCCAGCTCCAGCCCCAAGATCTTGTCAGTGTCCTCAATGCGGGCCGTGACCATGATTATGGGCGCGTCGCTCTCCTGGCGAAAGCGCCGGGTGAATTCCCAGCCATTTATCTCGGGCATCATCAGGTCCAGCACGACGCAATCGGGCTTTTCGTGGCGCGCAGCAAAGAGCGCCTGCCGACCATCGGCCGCCGTCACTACACGGTAGCCGGCCTCCTCCAGGTAGGCACGGAGCAGGTTCACAATCCGCTTCTCGTCGTCTGCGACCAGAACAGTCTGTTGTGTCACGCAAATCCCTCCCACGCACGTATTCCGCGTCCAATTATACCCGCTAGTTGTGAAAAGGGTGTGAACGCCCAATAGAGGAATGGTGTGGATCGGTGGGCCAGTCTCGGGCACTGGCGTCCGGCCGGCTGAGGCCCAGGCAGGCAACATCCACGGCCTGGTCTCTTGCCAGTGTAAAAGCCCGTCGATCAACCCGTTGCGCCGATCAATCCCTGAGCACGGCCAGGCCGGCCGCGCGGACGAGCGGGTCGTCAGGCCATCCCCAGACACCTCCGCTCGCCAGGTCGGCCGCCAGCGGCCGCCCGATCAACACAGAATGCACAGAGCTTCTTCACCGTTCCTTCACAAGATGCAGCTAGAATCGGGACAGTTCATCGCAGGAATGCGGAACCCTATCTAGCGAAGGAGCAAGACGATGTCAACGAGAAAAGCAATGTCCATGCGGACTAGAACGAACTGGCTCATCAACGCGGCGGTGTTCATCGGAGGGTTGCTAGTCGCGCTTTCGGGGATCTACTTCCTCTTCGTCCCTTCCGGAGGCTACCAAGGCGGGCGCAATCCCTGGTACGGGGTCACCATCTTGTTCGACCGGCACACCTGGGACGACCTTCACACCTGGGGTGGAATCGCCATGATTGCCGCTATCGCGATCCACTTTTCCATCCACTGGGCGTGGGTCAAGACGATGAGCCGGCGCACCGTCAAGGCGACGCTACGCAGGAGTGCCCAGCTCTCCAAGGGGGCCTGGTTCAACGTCGCAGTTGACTCGGCGGTGGCCGTCGGCTTCTTGCTGACGGCGGCGTCAGGCATCTACTTCTTGCTGCTGCCATCAGGCGGCTACGAGGGCGGCCGGAACCCTATCTGGGATCCGGGCTTCCTCTTCAGTCGTACCACCTGGGACCTGATTCACACCTGGTCAGGGGTCGGTATGATCGTCGCGGCCGTGGTCCACCTTTGGATTCACTGGCGCTGGGTGGTGAACGTGACCAAGCGGTTCTTTGCCTCTCCCTGGCGGCGGTCTCCGCTGCTGAGGGTTGGGGTCGCCAACGCACCGGCCGCAGACTAGATGAACTGAACACTCACCATATCACAGAGAAAAGGAGAACAACAATGCTAAAGAGAATATTACTGGGAACACTGTTCGTGGGCTTGATTGGTCTGCTGGTTGCAGGCGCGGTCATCCGCACCTCGGACCGGACCGGCAGGGTCGCAGAGGCCAGTGGGCGCGGCTCGGCCGAGCGGGGCGCCGCAGAGCACGAGGTAGGCGCCTCGCGCCAGGGGCGCGGCTACCGGGGTGGCCAGGGAGAGGGTGCTGGGCGAGAGTACGCGTACGCTCTGGTCGCGCCGGACGGGTGGACGACATACGAGGGAACGGTAGTCGAGGCTCCTGCGGACGGAGTTGACCTGACGCTCGATACCGGCAACGCGGAGATAGTGGTCGGCACCGGCCCTGGCTACCTGGAAGAGCAGGGCCTCTCTCTCCAGCAGGGCGAGTTGGTGCGGGTCCTCGGCTATTGGGAAGGCCAGGAATTCAAGGCGGCCGAGATCACCCGCCTTTCTGACGATGCTACTGTCACACTCCGTGACCAGTCAGGCCGCCCCGCGTGGAGCGGCGCAGGGCGATACGGCAGGCGGAGCTCAGAGGAAACCGCTTGGGCTGAGAATCCCGTCGGCCAGGCCCAGGTGCATAACTGGTCACAACTCGAGGGCACCGTCGTCAACGTCGACTCAGATGAGCTGGCAGTAGAACTTGCCGACGGAGAAGAGGTGGTCATAACAGGACGCGCCTGGTGGTTCGCGCAGGAAGAAGGCTTTTCTGCCGAAACTGGCGACGAGGTAACGCTGATCGGGTTCCAGGAAGGCGACGAATTCGAGGCAGGCCAGATCCAGAACCACACCACCGGCCAATCAGTCTCCATCCGCGACCTGTCCGGCCGCCCATTGTGGGCCGGCGGCTGGCGCTGAACCGCTGCAGCACCAGGAGAGCGGGCCTTGTCCCGGCCGCCTGCCGCTATGGGCTCCCTGGCGGCCGGGGCTGGCCTTCTCCTGGCTCAGGCAGCGGCAAGATCACGATTAGGTCGGCCTGCAGCCGCTGACCACCATTCGCAAGCTCGCCAAAGATGGCCATAATCTGCCCTTCGGTCATCGCATTCAACGAGGTCTCTTCACCCGCCTCGTTCCAGACCTCGGTCTCACTGTCGTAAGCAACCCGGCGCGGGCCATCTCTGGTCGCCAGGTCCAGCGCGCTGGGGCTGATCCGCAGGATTCGTCCAACTAGCGTGGGTTCACTCGGCAGGAGCGCCCGCAGCGGTTGCCCCTCCGGCCGCGGCTCTGGCTGCCCGCCTGGTGGCTGGCTTTGGCGTGGAGCACCCGGCTGCCCGGCCGGCGCTTGGTCTTCCGGCCTCCCCGCGGGTGGCGGCGGTCCTAAGTTGCGCGGCCCCTGGAGCGACAGGCCGCTGCGCGTCAGCCCGTAGCGCCCCACGTACACACCCAGCGAAAAGGCCGCGATCACAAAGACGAGAAGAAGCAGCAGGCCGCCGGCGCCATACATGAGTTTCCGCTGCAGGGTCATGGTCATCTCCTTCATTCCCAGTTGAGAATGGGGTTCGGTTGATCGATAAAGACCTCGGCAAATGGCGCCAGACCAGGGGTATCATCTGCCGCTGACCAGGCGCGGATCGGCGCCGCGTCCCCAATGGCGAGTTCGGCGCGGCCGGCGTCCGTGGTGCGCGGGACCACCAGCCAGAAATCGTCCACCACCACCCAATCGCCAGTCGCCGGCCGATGCTCCTGCAGGTAGCGCCTCAGATTGCCAAATCCAATCTCATAGCTCACCAACCCCGCGTCGCCCAGGCCCAGACTCACCCGAAGCGAATCCGGCCGGTCGAGCCTCCAGTAGAGGGTGAGATGGACAGCCTCCCCGGCCGGCACCTCCGCGCTGTCCAGGTCATAGCCAACCAGCGTCTTTCCGTCCAATGGTACTTCCGCTCTGTGTTGCGGGGCGACCTCGCCGGCCGGTACTATCAGCGCGGGCGGGGCATCTCTCAACTGCCAGAGTACCAGTTCTGGCCGGCCGCCTCCCAGCCCGCGCCGCTCCGGTGTCGCCCCCAACAACAGCGGGACGTACCAGGCATCGGCCGGCAGCAGGTTCGGAGGCAGCGATCCAGGCCCGCCCGGCCGGCCCTGGGCGCCCCGCTCCGTGGTGAATATGGGCCGATCACTCATCGATAGCGGCGCAGGGTCCGGGGTAGCCAGATGGGGCATGACCACGTCCGGCCGCAGGTCGTACACCAGCCGATAGTAGAACATGTCATAGCCAAAGACCCCACCCCTGCCCAGCAGCACGCTGTCGGCCGGCAGCAGGCGGAAGACGTTCTCGTAGAAATCGTTGATGGCAACGTCCTCGGAATAGTCATTGTGCTCCCAATTGGCGCCCACCTCCCGGCCGACGCCCAGCAGCAGGCCCAGCACTGCCAGGCCAATCGGCGCGCCGCGCGCCAGTCGATAGGTCCAGCCGCCAAGATGGATCGCACTGCCTGCCCGGCGAACTCCCGCGGTCAGCCATTCCATCACCTGCCACAGGCCGAAGCCGATGAAGAGGGCGAACAAGAAATGAGCCGGGATGAAAAAAACGTCCAGGTCAAAGGCGGCATACTGGGTGAAAAAGATGACCTGGACCAGGTACATTCCCATCAGCAGGAAGAAGCGCTTCGGCCGGCGATAGAGCAGCACCCACATCCCCACCAGACCCAGTATGACACCCGGAAGGCTGAACTGCTGCACCAGCAGGTCCAAGTAGATGACGATGCGGTCCGGCACCTGAGCCCAGCCAAAGGCAAACTTGAACTGGGGAAAGGCGCCCAGCGTATAGTTGTAGAACCCCCGCCAGGTGCTAGGCGTGCTCCTGACCATCATGCGATCGTTCAGCGTACCGGCCTTGTAAGGCAGCCAGAGGAACTGCAACGCGCCGAGGCCAAAGCCAGCTATCCCGGCCACCCAGCCGGCCGGACTCAGAGCAGTTCGCCAGCTGATCAACAGCACAAATAGGCCAATTGCAGGCGCAAACCCCAGGCTCGACATGTGGGCGCCCAGAGAAAGGCCGAGAGACAGGGCCGCCAGGAAGAGCAGCGGGAGGGAGCGCCAGGAGAGGGCCAGCCCTCGCCACCATGGTTCACCTCGGCGGCGGCCAGCCCGCTCCTGCTCCTCGCGTTCCACAACCCGTGCCCAGAGAAGGAGCAGCAGCAGGGTCAGCGCCAACATAAAGAGGTTACTGGTGTACACCTCGGCGATGCCGGTCTGCGACCAGAAGGTGTGCGAGAAGGCAAAGAGCAACGCGCTGAAAACGGCCGCCAGTCGCGCCCGCCACGCCGTCTGGCGTTCTCCTATTAGCATCAGGAGGATCCAGTAGAGCAGGCCCACGCCGGCCGCTCCCAGCACGGCCGACATCAGGTTGACCCGATGGGCCACATCGCCCATCGGGAGATAGGTGAAGAGCTTGCCCAGCCAGGTGTGGAGAGGGTAGCCGGTGGCGTGGGCCAGCCCCAGCACGTAGGGGACGGTAGCCAGTTCGTTGCCGTCCGGGCTCTTGTAGCTCAGACTAGGGGTGAGGGTCGCGCCATAGACCGCCAGGCTGATGGCGAAGAGCAGAGCGGCGATCAGGCAGTCCGGCCAGCGGCGACGCAGGGACCTGTTCATGGCAGCAATTATGAGCCCGCGGGGTCACACTATCTTCACCCAAGTGTAAATGAAGGGTAAATCCAGGCAAGCAAAAGCCCGCCGCCAAGGGCGGGCCCTGAGAGAGCGCCGGCCGGACTACCGGCCGGCATGAACAGAGCTATGGGGCTACTCGTCCTCGCCCTCCAGCGGTATCTCGCGCATCTTCTCGCGCAGTTCGCTGATCTCCTGCTCGACCTTATCGATCTTTGCCAGGAGATCTCCGCTCGCCTTGAGCCCCTGACGGAGCAGGTACCGGATGGCGCTAGCGCGGTTCTTGTGTACCCCGGCCGAGACCAGATTGTCGACGGCCTTGAGCATCTGCTCGTCCACGGTGACCACGATGGTGCGCTGCGCATCGGCCGCCGCCTGCCCGACCAACTTGCCTCCTTGACGCAGGGCCTGGCCGGCCGCCACGGCCGAGGCTTTGAGCGCCTCGCGGGTGGCTCTGACAGCCTGTTCAAGCGCCTCGTTCCAGTCAACCTGGCTCGGGGTTCCCTCTACCACTTCTGGCATGCTTGCCTGGTTAATCATCGTTTC
>JAUVHW010000386.1 GCA_030593075.1 Ardenticatenales bacterium | reverse complement strand
ATCGACGCGCCGCGCGCTCGCCTGCTGACCATCCTGCTCGCCCCCCTTGTCCCCTGCACGGCCCGCATGGTGGTGGTTGCCTTTCTGGCTCCCATCTTTTTCGGCGGCGGCGCGACCTTGATCTCCGGCGCGTTGATCCTCGCCAACCTGTTGGTGCTGGCGCTGGTGGGCGCGGTGATCAGTAGACTGATGTTCAGGGGGGAGCACGTGGCCTTTATCATGGAGCTGCCGCTCTACCACCTTCCCAACTGGCGCACCGTTGGCCTGTTGGTCTGGCAGCGGATGCTCGAGTTCGCAAAGAGAGCGGGAAGCATCATCTTGATCGTCTCTGTCGTCCTGTGGGCGCTCTCGGCTTTTCCGGGCGCTACGGTCGAGGAGAGCGTTCTGGCTGGGATCGGCCGCTCACTAGAACCGGTTGGACAACTCATGGGGCTCGACTGGAGGATGATGCTGGCGCTGCTGACCAGCTTCCTTGCCAAGGAGAACGCTATCGCCACCCTGGGGGTGCTGTACAGGACGGCCGACAGTGACCTGGGGTTGGCAGCCACCCTGGTGGGCGTACTCACTCCGGCCGCGGCTCTGGGTTTCATGGTGGTGCAGATGCTGTTTGTCCCCTGCGTGGCAACCGTCGCAGCCGTGCGGCAGGAGACCCGCTCCTGGCGGTGGACCCTCTTTGGCGTCGGGCTGCTGCTGGTGATCTCCCTCGGGGCAGGGGTAGCCGTCTTTCAAGTTACCAGCTTGCTGGGGTGGGGAGGCTGAGATGTTGATGCACCTGCTGGAGGCCATCGGCCGCGGAGGGGTGCAGCGGCCGGACGAGCTGGCGGCCGGGCTGGGGGTGTCGCCCGACCTCATGGAGCAGATGCTGGGAGACCTGGAGCGAATGGGCTACCTATCCCGGCGCGACGCCGGGAGCACGGCGGATGACTGCGGGCCGGCCGCATGTTCCCGTTGCGCAGAGGGGTGCGCTTTGACGGCTGGAGGCCGCATCTGGACGCTGACTGAGAAGGGTTCCCGTTCTCTGCGCCGCTCTCTGCGCCGCTCTCTGCGCCGCGAATGATTGCGCCCCAGGCCGCTGTCCGGCTGGGCTCTTGCGGCTACCCTCCCTCTCTTGCCAGCACGTCGTCGAGCGCCTTCTCCAGGGTTTCCTTGGGTACCACCCCTTGCAGGAGGTTGACTTGCTTGCCGGTGCTGTCGAGGATCAGGAAACTGGGATAGCCGATCACGCTGTACTCGGCCGCCTTTTCCTTGCCCGCCTTGTCATCCATGCTGACGAACACAAAGTCGACCTTGCCGCCGTACTCTCGCTTGACCTCATCCACGATGGGGTTCATTGACTTGCAGAACGGTCAAGTACCGGAACGAAAGTACATCAAGGTCGGCTTGGGTCCCGAGGAGCAGGCGGTCAGTGCCGCCAGCAGCCCCAGGGCCAGGATGAACAGCAGTGTCTTTCTCATGTCTGTCTCTCCTCTTTGGTTCTGTCTCCTGCCCCTCCCGGCAGACGGTGGCCGGCGCTTCCCTCCGCTGCCAACACTCCACGGTAGACGATAGCCGCGATGGCTGCCAGCAGGGCCAGCACTGCCAGGGGGATGGCAACGTGGGCCCAGGTGAGGCTTTTCCACACTGGACGTTCGGCCGCGAATCGGTCCTGCAGCGTACGTGCGGGCGGGTTCCCGGCGCGGAGGACAGCGCCCGGCACCTCCCGGCCGGCCAGCCGGCGGTAAGTGAGCTGCAGGAGCCCTACAGCGCGGGCCATGTTGTGAATCCCGCGGCTGCCGTCGTTGTTGACGTAACTCCAATTGTAGATGGCGGCCCGCTGGTCCAATGATCGGCCCGGGCCCCAATAGGGCGCCTGGTCGCTCCAGTCGACGCCGCGCGCCAGCAGCTCGGCCCGGACCAGGTCCAGCAGACCCTGGACCTCGTCCTGTACCCCTTCCACCTTGCCGTCACCATCATAGTCGGCATCGGCCGGGCCGTTGATACGCGATGCATCACGATGACACTCCTTGCAGGCGGCCATGTTCTCGTAGTCGTCGCTGGGATCATTGGGTGTCCCGTTATCCCAGCGCACCAGAAAGGTGTGTTCGCCCACCGGCTCGTTCATGGTGGCCGAGAGGAAATCGTCCGCCGACCCCGTATCCTCGCTGGTGGAGCTGGCCATGTGGCACATGACGCAAGCTCCGTACCAACGGATGGCTTCGACGTGCGACGAGTTTTCCAGCGTCTCACCGTATGTGTAACCGCCTACGCCGGCCAGCATCTCCGGTGCTGCACTCTGCGGCGGGAAATCCATAGGGCCAAGGTCTACGGCTTCTGGTGTCACTCTCACGTTGTGGCAGTAGATACAGAGGGCGGAAGAACCCGCGTTCATTATTGTGGTGCCGTCAGGCAGTTGGATGGAACCGAAATAACGCACCTGGTAGTAGTTCTCCCCCGCAGCTGCGTGGGGGTCGTGACACCCCTGACAGGTCAGTTGCTCTCGGCCGCCCACGTCAAACTCCGCGCCATCAGCCGCGGCGATAAAGCCGCGCGTGGTGTGGCAGCTCGAACACAGGGCATCGTCTATCCCATCAGGGAATACCTGCGGCAGGCTGGTATCGGAATGGCCCGAACGCTCCCATTGAGCATGACGGTCCTGCTGCAGAAAGTCATGACACTGGATGCAGAGTTCGGGCCGCAAGCTGACGGCGATGTTTCCGTCGCCCTCCTGGTGGCCGCTGCCGGGCCCGTGACAGGCCTCGCATTGGCTGTTGCCCAGGTTGGCTAATTCGGGATAGTCGGCCACCAGCGCGGCGTAATTGCCCGGCCTGAGTTCCTCAGGGTAGCGCCAGCCCAGTTCGCGGGCCACATCGTCAAACCCGTCGTTATCCGCGAGCTCGTTCTTGCCCACCGTGTGGCAGTGGATGCA
>JAUVHW010000311.1 GCA_030593075.1 Ardenticatenales bacterium | reverse complement strand
ACGGACCATGACCGGGTAGAGCTCGGCGCACTCGATCACAACCTCCGGCAGGTAGTGGTGCAGCAGCAGCGGAACTCGCGCGCCCCCCAGCCCGGCCGCGTAGACCCTGCTCGGCTCGCTCTGCCACAGCAAGCCCAGCATGACAGCCTGGGTGTAGAGGGACGCCAGTTTGAGCGGGTCGTCGAGGTTCAGGTGGGATTGGATCACCCTGGACCGGGGTCTGGCCTGCTCTACCAACAGCAGGCGGACGTAGGAGCCGGCCTTGGTCACTACGGCGAACTCGGTTCCGGCCGGTTCCACCAGGAGAGTGCCATCCGGCTTGGCCCTGAGCCAGCTGAGACGATTCTCAGTGGCGGTGCGGTTCTGCGCTAGCCAGGCTTCTCGGTCCACGGGCGACTACTCAAGATCTCGCCGCTGAGAGCGCTGAGAACGCGGAGGAATGCCAGAGAACCACGGATTCCACTGATTTCACCGACTTGCTAGGTTGTCTGGATCCTCCGCGCACTCCGAGTGATCCGCGGTTGAACCAGTAGGGGCACCCCTTGTGGGTGCCCACGGCGCACCCTTTGTGGTTGCCCACGGCGCACCCCTTGTGCGTGCCCACAGCGCACCCCTTGTGCGTGCCCACAGCGCACCCCTTGTGGGCGCCCACGGCGCACCTCTTGCGCGTGCCCACAGCGCGGCCATTGTGGCCATCCACAATGGGGCGTGCCTTGTGCCTGCCCCTGCCCGTGCTCTGCGATGAGAAAGGCCCCCCGGCCGCTACATCAGCGCGCCGGCGACCACGTCGGCCGCTTCCCGGGCCTCCAGTACCACCATGCCCAGGTTGACAGTCGTGGCGGTAAGCCCCACAAAGATAGCCACGTCCCCGGCCGGTACGATGATGACGCTGCTGCCGTCCTCCCCCTGGATGATGGCCTGAGCGCAGTCACCTCGGCCCATCCTGCGGGTGGTGCGGTTGCCCAGGCCGAGCAGCGCAGCGGCCGACGCGCCCATCCGGGCAGCGTCCGCACCCGCGGGCAGGCTGGCGGTGATCACCAGCCCATCGTAGCTGACGACCACGGCCCCCTCCAGGCCGGTTGATTCCTCCACCAGGTCCGCCAGCAGCCGGTCAAGGGCAAATGGCTCGACCAACTCTTCCGCCACCGCGCCAAGGTCAGCATACCGAGCCTTGGCCCCGGGCAGGGCGCCCGCCTGTTCATCCAGCTTGTGCAGGCCGTCCAGCAGCAGGTCTGACCAGTGATCGGTGATCGTCTTTGCAGGACTGGTAGGGCCCTGGTCCAGCTCGAACTCCCCGGTCTCCCAGCCCAGCACCTTGTAGAACGCCGCCTTTCCCTCCAGGTCTCCCAGAACGGCGTGCACGATGCTCCCCTGCCCAAAGTAGACCTCGGCCGTCTGAGACCCATAGCGCAACGTCAGCCGGCCGCTTATCCCAGCCTGGCAGTTGAGCTGGACCAGGTTGGTCAGCGAGATGTCCTTGAGGTCGCCTTTGGTCGCCACCGCGTGTTCCTGTTCCGCACCATGCCACAGCCCACGCGCCGATGGAGAGCGGCAGGCAGTGTATTGTATCACATTCGGCGCAAACCGGCGAAAGCGCCACGGGAGCGCTCGACACGGATCGTTACACGGAGGCACGGATTCTGCTGCCCGGCCGGTTTCGCCTTCCTGCGACGCTCGGCCTGGACGGCCCGTCCAGCCCTCGACGGCAATCGGGCCCGATCGGGATCGCGGTCTGCTACCCAAGAGTGCGCTGAAGCGCACTGAGGCTGGCAACGTTGCGAAGGTTCCCGAACCAAAGGTTCGCCACCTTCGCAATGTTCACCGGACGACGCCCACCAGGGGCTATGCCGCGGCACGGCCGTCGCAGCCCCACGCCGGGCTCGACGTGGGCGCGGAAACAGCGCCCCTACCGCGAACGGTGGCGACGGCCGGTGCAGCCGCCGTAGCTTGCAAGGAATCTGTCAAGAGCTAGGTTGTTTGCAGGGCGAAAGCTCCCATTGAACCCTGGCAAATTGGGTTGTTGAAGACACACTATAGCCGCCATCTTTGACCGGGTGATATCAGCGCTCTCCACCGGCGCTTTGGCACGAATGACGATCGTCAATCGGCTGCGTTTAACGTATCCTGGTATGCAGGTTTGGCCGCAACGGCCATGGACCTATCTTGCTTTAGCCGCGTTAGCTTCAGCAGGCGGGTGTCGATCATGCTACAGTACGAGGTCGAGCCTCAAGGGGCGGGTCGATCTCCCCGTATTCCTTGCCAAAGCTAGCGGTGGTTTCGCGTCTGACCAACAGAATCTAGGAGGCGGTATTTGGCTCTTGGCGCGAGTTGTGATAGACTGGGCTTCCCGAAAAGGGGAGCGGCAGCCGTCAAACTCGTGCCAGCAAACTAGGTTTTGCTTGAGTCCATGTCGGTTGCCGTTTCCTTTCTGGTGGAGTGTCGGGGCGGGATCAGCTTGCCTTGTGTATCGGTGGGACGGAACTCGCTCTGGTCCCGCATCAGAGCAAAAAGGACCCCGTTCACTTTCCGCGCGGTGGCCACCGTCGCCACCCCTGAGTGTTTGCCGCGTTTCTTCAATTTGGCCTTGTAATCCCCAAAGTAAGGTTGCCAGAGGACCAAGCTGTGGGTCAGTTGGACCAGGGCGTCGCGCAAATGGGGGTCGCCTACCTTGGTAATCCGCTGTCCTGCTCCCTGACGTTGTCGTATCCCGGAATCATTGCGCCCACTGACCAGGCCGGAGCGCTTGAAGACCTGTCCAGCGTGCTGGTAGAGCTCAGGATTTCCCAACCCGGCCACATAGCCGGCAGCATGGACGGGTCCCAAGCCTTTGATGCGGGCCAAATGGTGGCCGCGCGTTTTGGACAAATGATCCGCGATCGGTTCCTCAGCGCGGGCAATGGCGGCGTCCAAGGCATCCAGCAGGGTCAGATCGATCTGTAAGAGCGGGATTCTGGCTTCAACGACCTCAGGATCGGGCCAGAGGATCTTCAGGGCAAAGTCGATGATGCGTCGAGCGTTCACCGGTCCCATGCGCCAACCACGAGCGTGGTAGCGGTCGATGAGCTCTCGGACTGACATCTGCGCTAGCACGCGCGGATCAGGGCACAGGCGGATCAACTGTTGAGCCACGTCGGTGTCCCAGAAGGAACCAAAGAGCGGCGGGTGGTCCCCCTGGGCCTCCTTTTTCGGCCGCACCAAGCCGGGAAAGATGCGATCGAGGTGGCCGATCACCTGGTTGCGCAGCGCCGTGCGGTTTTTGACCCTGGCTTTGCGAAAACGGACCCAATGCTGGAGTCGTAGATAGTCCCCGGCGAGGGGCTGAAAAGGGAAGGACTCGTTGCGGAGGAGCAAATCGCCAATGGCGGCCAAGTCGATCTCATCATCTTTCTGGGCTCGAAGCATCTTCTGGTTGCGATTATGCTTGACCGCATAGCTGTTGACCAACCGCACATGAGGATAGCGATCCAAGAGGTGGCGGGCCAGGTTTTCGTAATAATGGCCGGTGGGCTCCATCCCGATCAGGAGAACCTCGGCGTCGGCCTGGGCAACCACTTGATCGATCACTTTGCAGAGCTGAGCAAAGCCGGTCTGAAAGATATCAACTGAGAAGCTGGGCATTAGGACTCGACCATAGCCATCATGGATCAGAACCAAGTGGTAGTATTTGTGGACATCAATACTGACTCCGATGATCTTCTCGCGCGGTACATCCTGGATCAGGCGGAGAAACTCCTGACCGCGCTTACCCTGCAAATGCTCGTGTTGTTTCATGTTGGCACCTCCTTGGTGAGAAACTGTTAATAGAGGTACCCTACCACAATATGCAATTCATATCATACCAGGGGCGGGG
>JAUVHW010000261.1 GCA_030593075.1 Ardenticatenales bacterium | reverse complement strand
CCGATCATGGAGACATCGGCTTAACGGGAGCGGCTAAGTCTCTCCAATTCGGGACGCTCGCGGGCAAGGGGCTTCCGACTACCGGCGGACCGTTCCAGGTCACGAACATGCTTGTGAACGCTCTCAACGAGTTGCCGTTTGAGGATGCCCTAGGCTCCATCAGCACCAGGTACAAGGCGGCGAACGCTGTCAACACCACTGCCGACGATGACTTCGATAGCGGCGATGACGACGGCAACGGCTGGGGCAACCCTAACTGGCAGAACGTAGACGAGATACCGGCTGACGAGAACACAACCTACGACCTGAGCACCGACGCGGGGGACAAGCAAAGCTACTCGGTTGCGTCGGTCACGGGAACAGAAGACCCGCTTGGGATTCAGACGCTCTTGCGAGTCTCGCGGCTTATTGGAAATACGACGGCTAAGCCCTATGTCTATGACGGAACCGCTAACGATGAGGGGACGGAAGACGACGTGCTTGCTGGTAGCTACAGGGACCTTGGCGACTTCTACACCACGGTCAACGGTAAGATCATCACTGACACCGAGGACGATGCCACGCACGTGCCTTTCAACAGCTTCGAGGTGGGCCTGGAAGCCATCGGCGTCGCTGTCCGTCTTACTCAGGCGGGCATCGCCTACTTCGTAGCAGGCCCGCAAGCACTCCCGACCGACTGGCCGGACATCACCATCACCATCGACTTCCGCCAGACCATCACCCCAGGACCGCAGAGCGTGGCCGTGTCGCCAGGGCCGCTGATATTCTGATGAGCTGGCGTAACTACCTGCTGCTTCTCCTCTTGGGCCTGCTATTCGGCGCGGGCTTCGGCGGGGCGGTTGCAGGATGCCTAGGGGTACGGGTAGGATAGGAAGGACGAAGGATGCCGGACCAGTTTGAGGGCAAGTCGGATCATGACCTGCTGGTCGTGGCGGTCACGGAGTTAGGGCATATCAAGGGCCATCTCGCAGCGCTGGATGAGAAGGTCGGCGTACAGAACGGACGAATATCAGCTCTTGAAAAGTGGCGCTGGACAATGAGCGGCGTGATTGCCCTCATCGGCATGGGATGGCCGCTGCTGATATATGAGTTTCGGCAATTCATCCTGAACAAGTTCGACTTCATTGCAGGAGGCTGACATGTTGGAAATCTGGAAGACGCTCACTGGTATAGGGGGGCTGCTCAGGGTGAGGAGTGTCCTGGCGATTGGGTTCACGGTGGGCGGGATAGGCTACATGCTCGGCTACCACGAGATGCCGCCGCCGCAGTACAATCTCCTCTGGGCTTCGGCCATCGCCTACTACTTCGGCACCCGTGGGGGCAGCCAGTGACCTACCTATGCTGGTTAGTCGCCCAGTTCGTGCTCTGGGGGCTGTACGTGCCCCTTGCGTGGGCAGGGAGGGTGCCGTGAGTGACCGTTGGTTCTCGAAGGCAGTCCGTGAGCCGGGGCACCCAAGCGCGCACGGCTATGATGGGGAGGCTGAGCCTGCCCCGAAGGCTGGCCTTGTCGACCACAGTGCCGAGGGGCCGCTGTCCGTCATGCGGCGGATCATCCAAGCCCCAGGCTCGCCCTCATGGACATTCAGCAACCCGAAGGCGGGCAAGCTCATCCAGCACTACCCTCGCGGTACTCACATCTGGGCGAACGGATCGAAAATGGCCAACGTTGCCTTCGACGCCTGCGAGTCGGAAGGCATGGCCGGCGAGGCCCTGACGGATAGCCAGACCCAGAACCTCATCGACCTGGGCCGCTGGTACGTGGAGTGTGAGGGCTGGCAGGGTTTCCGCCGTCAAATCGAAGCCTGGGAGCACAACGAGATGACGCGGTTCGGGGCGGCGCCAACAGCCTGCCCGAGCGACCGCATCCCCTGGGACATCATCATCCCCGCACTGGAGGAAGACATGGTATCGCAAGCAGACTTTGACGCCTTCGTGGAACAGCAGAAGGCCATCAACGACTTCCAGAACAAGGCGTTGACAGACCTCAAGGCCGCCATCGATCTGCTGTCAGGCATCGCCGTCAAGCACCAGGCGGAGATCGAGGCACTGCTGGCAGCCCAGCCGAAGTAGCGCTTTGCGGCACGCGCAATCCGTGGTAGGATAGAGACTGCGGAACTACACGTCGCAGCATGAGCCGCCTTCGGGCGGTTCGTGCTATAATGGGGCAGTCCTCTGGACGCGGCAGTGTCGCGTTGGGAGAAGGGGCGCGAGTTCGTGCCGAGCCGGTTTGCTGGGTACCCCTGAACAAAGCAGTAAGGCTCGACTGCCTTCGATGGCAACGGATAGGGAGCATACATCGCGCAGGGGCGTAAGCGGAGGATTCGCCCATTAGTAGACCACCCTAGCTGTTTCGATGGCTAGGAGGAGAGCCCCGGACGCGGGGCTTCTCCATTCATGAAACCGAGTTCTATAGACAGACTACTACTACGTAGTATATGCTGGCGGCATGGATACAAAACTTGGACGCCGACTCGCCTGTAAAGTCTGCAAGCACACCTGGTTCCCCAGGAGCGAAGAACCGCCAGTCGTCTGCCCGCGCTGCAAGTCCTACAAGTGGAATGAGGAGCGCGCTGATGCCAAGTCCTGAGTTGAGCGCCACGGATGGGGGATCAGGGGCACCTCCTTGGACTACTTGCCACCAGGTATCCACCGCTCCTGGTTCCCCACCCGCGACGCTCGCACAGGATGCGACCGGAAGGCGCAAGGAAGCGCCATCGCGGGGCTCCGTGGTGCCAGGTCCAGCGGGGCCGGGGATTTCCAGCACGGAGCGGGATCAGTGAGGCTGTGAGTGCCCGTGCAGCACGGGATCAAACGCGAGCAGTGCTGTACTCGCTGGTCCCGCCCCGTGCTCGAAGCCTACGCTGCCCGTTGTGGGCCGACGGCACGGGAATCCTAGGCCAAGAAAGGAGGTGATGCAGTCCGCCGAATGAACTAGAAAGTGCCGACGAAGCGCGGCCCCTCAAGCCGAGGATGGCCTGGGGGGCCGTGCAAAGCATGAGACGCGCAACTGAAAGGTACAGGAAAATGAGCGACGAATCAAGCAAGCAGAGCGAGCAGGCCGCGCCACGCTGCAACATCTACGACTGCCCCAGCGATTCCACGCATACCGTCCCCCTGCCAGCTTCTACTGACACACGGCTTTCCCCCGCCAGGCGGAGGGCAGCGACCGTGAGTCTCTGCCGACCGTGCTTCACCGACTGGCAACAGCACCTCGATCCCAACCGCCTACGGGCAGACATTGACCTACTGCGGACTCGCCCCCCCACCGGCACCGCCGCACCACTGACCGACGAAGCAGCCCCGCCACAGACCCCCGAGGAGCTGGTGAAGGTGCTGCGAGACGAAGTCCGCTTCAAGCACGAAGATACGCCATACCAACTTCAGTCTAGGCTTCTTATTGCTCAGCAGAACCTCGCCCGCCTAGCCACGCTGCTGGCCGAGCGCGACGCGGCGGCGGGGGACATCCTGGCGGCGCTTAGAGAAGTGCTGGCGGAAGTGCCCCCTATGCAGTGGCTCATTGAACAAGGTGGCCTAACTAATGAACAGGCACCGCGCTACGCGCGCGTGATCGGCGATGCTTATGTGCTCTTGGAGCGAATCGACACAGCCGCCGCAGCCCGAGGCGGTGCGGCATGAGTGACTTCATGGAGACGCAGATGGATGATGCTGACCGTGCTGGGCTGGACTACTCGCTGGACGCTACCTGTCCGGGTTGCGGGCACGCCCCCCACGCGGGCCGGTGCCCCCGCTACACCGAGCCGGCACCAGGCAGGCTTGTCGAGTGCCGCTGTAAGGAGAAAGCCCATGGAATTGATCAGCCCGCTAATCGGGACCGCGCTGGCGCTGCTGTGCTTGGCGCTGACATGGAGGGATGCGTCACAGGAATGATACGGGCCTTCCTGGACGGCCACGCAGAGCACATGCGGCAGTACGCGGCGCGAGGTTCGCTAGCGGAAAACCTAGAGGAGCTGCGCGGCGTGTTGGACGAGCCGCTGGTGATCTATGGCGGCAAGACGACGCGGGAAATGCTGGAGGGAGAGCGGTGATGGACTGGATACCAGACGTAGACTTCACAAGCATATGGGCCTGGGTCGCAATGGGTGCGGGCCTACTAGGAGCGCTGGCTGCGAGGTCGGTCTGGCGTGGCCAACTTGAGCGCTTCGGAGCCCGCCGCGCGATCGAGACACGCATGGCAGAGCTAGAGAACCAGGCAGCCGGGCTGGTAAAGAAAGCCGAGTGGTTGGCCCGCACGAAGGGCGAAGACGCTGACACCTACGAGTCGATGCTGCATCGCAACTACCACATCCACCAGCACTTCGGGCCGGTGCCAGGTTGCCCTCATTGCCCGCAGAAGGTGGCCGCCTCATGATCGGCTACACCGCTGTGAACCCCGAGCCCGTCGCCTGCGCCCCGTGCGAGGTAGGCGACCACGTTGGATGCGCCTTCTGGGGCTGTGCCTGCTACCGCGACCGCAGCCGTCACAAGCTACCGGAGATCACCGTGAGGCCGGTCCTACGGATCGCCGACCTCGCCCCCGAAGATGGCCCGTCCGCCGACCCAGAGTACGACGGGGGCATGGGGTCAGGCGACTGGCTCAAGCCCCACATCGAGCACCGAGAGGAGATTGATTGATGCCAGAAGTAAGCGGCACCGTAAAGGCCATGAACAAGAAGGGCACTGGGCTCCTACTCCATGAGTACCAGAACTGGTGGAACTTCGG
>JAUVHW010000052.1 GCA_030593075.1 Ardenticatenales bacterium | reverse complement strand
CCGAGATCGCGGTCCTGGGTGACACACGACAGTACGAGATGTCCCCCGACTGGCCGCGCCGCTTCTCGCATCCTCAACTGGGAGAGATCCAGCAGTGGCCTGCGGCCGAGGGTTACGTTGTTGACCTGCGCCGGCCAGCCTACTACCGGGCGCTGGTCCGGGCAGCGGCCGGCGGCGCTCGGCTAGTGGTTGTGGCAGATACCTTCTCCTTGCCTGGCGCGCTGCCGTTGATGATGGGGATACCGTTCTACCTTCTTTGCACCAGCTACACGCCTGCCTGGTGCGTGCAGGCGGTCAAGAGACACCCGCTGGGCCGGGTGCTGGAGAAGCTGGGCGACCTGCCGGCCGCCCTCGATCGTGACGGGTACACACCGGGTCGCCACCTGGCGCGTGGTCTTGAGCTCCCCAACACCTGATACCAGAGGGCTATTGCCAGCGGACCGGCAGGACCTATAATATTCTTGTCGATTTTGCCGAACTCTCGGTTCGGTAAGCTGACGGAAGGGCCGGTCAGGTGAATCCACCCAGCCGGTCCTTGCCTTCTCTGAGGACCCCCCCCGTTTCTTCTGCCAGGGGCGTCCAGAAGCCCGGCCGGTGCGCTCCCGAGCCCTGCCATGGTGCTGGCCGGTATCCTCTCGCTGGCCTGGTGCAGGCAGTCAGACGTAGGCCAGGTTGGGGTCGTCGCGGATGTAGGGCAACTGCTGTCCCAGGTAGGGAAGTCTGGGCAGCCCGTGCCATCTTCGGAGCAAGTGGTAGGCCGGCGAAGTAAGCAGGCGGCAGGCATCGACCGCTTCGCGCCAGGCCGGGCGGCGGATCTCGACTACCGTCTCTGCCCTGGGCAGCAGGCCAAAATCCCACGCCGAACACAGCCTTGCCACAAAATCAACCTGATCTGCCAGGGTGGGCAGTTCGGACGGGGTGTCGGTGTCGGGATACAGGCTTCCGTCAATCCAGCGCATTGAGGAACTCTTCCGCAAACCAGCCGCGCACTTGTTCGGCGGCCGTGCGCTGCTCCGGATCCGTGATTGACTCCAGGGGGCGGTGCTGGGCGATGCGCTCCAGGTGGGTCTCCACCGCCAAACGTGCGCGAGTGCTATCTGTGTCAGCGCCGCTCAACTCCTGTCACTGCTGCCACAATTGCCAGCAGCCAGCTGGTGTGATGAGACCTGCGTCGCAGAGCGCAAAGATGTCTCGCACATCTCGCGGTGCTCCCCGCTCAACCAACGCCACCATCTTGCTGGCCACCAGGTCGGGGAAGCTGTCCAGCAAGACCTCCGTCCATCCGGCCGGCGCGGAGGGGAGCAATTGCGCGGGGCGCTTGGCAATCTGGAAGCTAAAGACCGTCTCTGCCTCCTGGATCAGCTCGATGCTGACCACATCACCCCAACTGCGCCGCCTCAAGTGGCCCAGGGAACGCATTGCTTCTTCCACCGCGGCGAGGACCTCCTGTCGATCCTGCGATGTCGCCGACGGGGACCACCTGGCGCCTACATCGTGCGTGGGCCGGTGGTCTATGTAATGGAGCAAGCCGAAGGCGCCTCCCAGGGAGATCCTGTCTCCCAGCCCGCGGGCGGCCAGCGCCCTGAGGCAGGTCAAGGCGTGGTGGGGGACGTTTGTAGGCCCTCTCGGCTTTGGCACCATGTAGTTGACCATCTAGGACTCCCCTCGCATTGTAGCATGGAGTGCGAAGGGGAACAAGTGTGGTCCCGCGCCCACCTGGTTCAGTTTCGTGTAGTAGTACTGAGGGAGGGTCGAGTGCGCCTGACAGCTGACAACCGGGCGGTGATAGTCTTTCGGCCTTGTGGATCAGGCCCCTTTCCGGGCAGCGCCTGCTCCTGGCATGCGGGCTACGCGGCCGCCACGCCTGGTTGCGGCAGGTCTTGACCCAAGGGTCGTCGCGGCTACAATGGCCGCGGCTACAATAGCCGCGGCAGGTTGGGCGGCAGGGTTGTCGAGCACGGGTGGAGCGCGGAGAGTGCAGGTGCAGGCGGTCGTCTTTGACCTCGACGGATTAATGGTGGATAGCGAACCACTGGCCGAGCAGGCCTGGCGGAGGGTGCTGTCACGCTATGGGCACGAGCTAGATGCAGAGACCATCAGCAGCATGGTTGGGCGGCGGCTGACAGACAGCGCCCGCCTGGTCAAGGAGCGGTACGGTCTGGCGACGTCGGTTGAGGAGGTAGCATCTGAGAAGAGCCAGGAATTCACGGGCTTGTTGGCCGGGAATCTGCGGCCGATGCCTGGACTGAGCGAGCTGCTGGCGGCGATTGACCGGCGCGGGCTGATCCGGGCGGTGGCGACCTCAAGCGGGACGCGCTACGCCCAGATAGCGCTGCGCGAGATCGGGGCCGCCGACGGCTTTGCCGCTGTTGTCACGGGGGATGATGTGCCCAGGGGAAAGCCCGCACCAGACATCTACCTGGCCGCGGCTGGTGCACTGAGCCTGCCTCCCGCAGCCTGCCTGGCCCTGGAGGACTCGCTGCACGGAGTGCACGCTGCCAAGGCGGCCGGGATGGTCTGCGTGGCGGTGCCGAACGAGCTGACTGCCGGGCTGGACCTGAGCGCGGCCGACCAGATACTGCCTTCGCTGACAGCGGTCAAACAGCGGCTGGACAGCCTGCTGAAACTCGTGCCACGCTAGTCGTACCTCTCCAATCGAGCGGCATGGGGGAGATGGGGGAACTGGCACGATGTATGCGACCCTTCTGCGAGAGGCCAACGCCTACCTGCGTTGCCCTGCGAACGGCAGACAACTATGGAACTTGAAGCATCATACGGCCATCTCTATCTACAGAACGGGAGTCGGCGCCAAGGTCCTGTGCCTGGGTTGATGGCTACCGGTCCAAGGGAAAAGCCGGCACGGGGCCGCATTCGTGACACGCTATTTGTCAACCTGGCGCTCAACGGCGAGGAAGCGTCGACTGCCGCCCTCTATCGCGGCGTGACTGATGCATTGGTCGACGCGTACTATCTCAGCGGGGGCAGCGTGACGGCCGCACTGCGCCAGGCGATCCAGGCCGCCAGCGAGCACCTCGTGCGCCACAATGCCCGCGCAGAGGGTGTGGAGAAGCAGCAGGCCGGGGTAACCTGCGCAGTGCTACGCGATGAAGAGGTCTTTGTGGCCCAGGCGGGGCAGACCCTCGCCTTCGTCGGGCACCAGGGGCGGCTGGAGCGGTTGCCTCCTCGCCCGTCCGGGTACGTGACGCCCTTGGGCGCCGGCAATGGGCTGGATACCCGCTTCTACCACAGCTGGGTTCACCCTGGCGATGTGCTCCTGTTGGCCGAGCCGGCTCTTGAGGAGCAAAGCGACGAGACCATCGGAGGGGCGATCATCTACGAGGGGGTGGCGAGCGGGATCAACAAGCTGTCGAAGCTGCTGAACGGCGATGGCAACACCCGGCTGATGCTGGTCGAGTTCGCGGCCGCCACGGTGCCCGCGCCTGGCAACGAACCCGGGTCTGTCGGGACTCAGGAACCAGAACCTGCTACTGAGACCTCCCGGTATTCGGCACCCGCTGCCCCAACCTCTGCGGCGGGCACACGAAAGCTGCGCAACGTCTCGGTTGACGTTCGAGACGGGGTGCGCAGGGTGGCCGCTGGCGCAGCCTCAGGGCTGGCCCGGTTGACACGGGGCCTGGGCGAGATGATTGAGCGGCTGTTCGGGGGCCGGGTGACCGAAGAGCAGGCGGTCAAGAACGATCAGGGTCTGTCGCCGGCCGTAATGGCGGTGACGGCTGTGGTGATTCCGGTCCTAGTTGCTCTGGTAGCTGTGGGCGTCTATTTGCAGCGCGGCCAGGTGGCGCATTTCAACGACCTGCTGCTGCAGTTGGAACGGGAGAGTAGGCTGGCTCAGGCTGCCGGAGCTGACGCTGCCGCCGAGCGTGCTCACTGGGAGCAGACTCTGCTGCTCTCTGACGCGGCTCTCCACCTGCGCCCGTCCCACGAGACGGTGCAGCAGTTCAGGGAGCAGGCTGGCGATGCACTCGATGTGCTGGACGAGGTGACGCGCCTGACGGTGCGCCCGCTGTTGGACTATCCACAGGGTGGGGCTGCCGCTCTCACAGTGCAGAGCCTGGCTGTCTATGCACTGGACACTGACTACGGGCGGGTACACAAGCGCCTGCTCGAGAGCGAGCTGCAGCCCGCTGGCGACGCGGAACCAGAGACCGTTCTGTTCGTGAGCCAGGCCGTGGGTGCAGAAGTGGTTGGAGAGCTGGTTGACCTGACCTGGTTCCCCAGGAGCGGAGAGATACGCGAGGACACGGTAGCGGTGCTCGACTCCACGGGGTTGCTGGTGCGGTATCGGCCTGCCTGGGGAGACGCTATCGCTTCTCGCCTTGCCACGCCGCCTGAATGGAACGTCCCTCGCGCTATTGCCGTCTATGGTGATGGACTGTACGTGCTGGATACTGGAGCTGGGCAGGTGTGGAGATTCGACGCTCGGGACGGGGGTTTCTCGGAGCCCGGCGAAGCGTACTCTATTGAGAGCAATGAGGACGGAGACCCGTCCAATGACGTGGATCTGCGCCAGATGATCGATATGGCGATTGACCGGGACGGGCACCTGTTCCTGCTTGGAAGTGATGGTGTCGTGTACAAGTTCTTTGGTGGCAAGCGGAAGCCTTTTTCCTTCTCCGAACTGGAGGAGCCGCTGGTGGCTCCGACGGCTATCTTTTGCAGTCTGACGGGGCTCAATCCTCTCTTCTACGTCGCCGATCCCGGCTCCGGCCGCATTGTGCAAACCACCCAGCAGGGTCTCTTTCTGGCGCAGTACCGACCGCGGCCGGGCGACCTCGCGGATCACTTTTCGCAGACCGAGGATCTCTATGTACAGGAGACGCCGCTGCTGAGGATATACTTTGTTGGGGGCGGCAAGGTCGCCGTGGCTAGCCTCGACTAGTGGGGTGGTAGAAAGCAGAGGAAGCGATGGAAAGAGGAGTGCCATACTTGCGGCCGGCGAGGACCAAGGACCCGTCCCGCCATTGTGCTCCTGTCAAAGTGCGGTATAATCCACCGCCGCTAGGATCTCGTGTGAGCCCTCTGGGACTCAATCTTCGAATGCAGAGAAGGCGGTCTATGGTTTCTGGTCAGAAGAACACGTTCCGCGCCGCGCCCCGGCCGACACAGCGTCGAGCGGCATTCTCACTGCCTCTGTGGGTGCTTGGCGCCATAGGCGTGGTCTTTTTTGGGGTCGCTGTCTTTGCAGGCACCGTCATCTTTCGGGTGGTGCGGGATGTCGTGGCTGCTGGCCCCTTTGTCACATCGCCGGCATTGCGTGGTGGCGATCCGGGCGCTGCTGACCTGCCTGCCTTGCCAGACCCGGTAGGGGGGGAGAATCCGGGTGCAGATTCCGGCCTGACCCTGACCCTGCCCGACGGCATCCAGCCTGAAAACCGGGTCACGGTACTGGTGCTGGGAATCGATCAGCCCTGTGTTCACATCGAGGAACCCAATCGCTCCGACACCATGATTCTGTTGACGGTGGACCCGCTGAGCAAAACGGCCGGGATGCTGTCGGTCCCGCGGGACTTGTGGGTGCCGATTCCAGGCTTCGGGTCAAACCGCATCAACACCGCCTACCGAATGGGTGAGGTGAGCGAGTATCCGGGCGGAGGCGGCCCGGCGCTGGCTGTCGAGACGGTGGAGTACAACCTGGGAATCCCAATTGACTACTATGTAACCGTGAACTATGATGCGTTCATTCAGGTCATCGATGTGATTGGGGGGATTGAGCTGGAGGTGCCGGAGACGATCAATCATCCAGAGTACCCGGACCGGTGCTATGGTTATGATCCCTTTTACCTTTCTGCCGGCCACCACCTTATGGATGGCGAGACGGCGCTGAAATACGCTCGAACCCGGGCCACCAAAGGGGCCGATTTCGACCGCGCCATGCGGCAGCAGACCGTATTGATGGCCGCATGGGACCAGGTCCTCAAGCAGAACGTCTCTCTGCTCAAGCGCGCGCCCGAAATGTGGGTGGCCCTGCAGGAGAACGTCACCACCAACATGACCTATCAGGAGGCTCTTGGATTGGGCCTGCTGGCGCTGGAGATTCCGCCTGGCAACATCCACCGGGCTGCAATTGACCAGGACTACGTCCAGGACTGGACTGTGCAGGGCGGAGCGCGGGTGCTGGTGCCGATCCGCGAGAGGATAAGCGACTTGCGTGACGAGTTCTTTTCTACAGCTGCCGGAGTGGCCTCAGCGGCAGACCTGGCGGCGCAGATGCAGGAGGAGGGGGCGTCTATTCTGGTCCTGAACGGCACCTGGAAAGAGGGCCTGGCGGGCGCCACGGCCGAATACCTGGAGTTGGCCGGGTTCACTATTGCCGGCGTGGGCGACGGGGAGGAGAAGAACCAGACGGCAACCCAGATCATTGACTACGGTGGGGCGTCCGCTACCGTGGACTATCTTGCGTATCTGCTGGACGTTTCTCCGGGCAACATCTACGGGGGGACTGGACTCGACGCCGAAAGGGCGTACGACGTTCAGCTACTCCTGGGCGATAGCTGGGAGCTGCCTGGCGACTGACCCTGCAGGTAGCTTCCTGCAGAGTCCGGCCCGTTGCGCCCGGCCGGGTCCCTAGCCTAGCTGGACTCTCGTCCAGCCCGATTTGCCGCCGAACCGCCACACGGAGCGCGCCTTGCGCCTGTAAGGTGTTGTGGTAGAGTTGTGCCCCGTAGCGGTGGTTCCTCAGGTTGGCGGTGACGATGTCAAGTAGGCATCGCCCCGCCCTTGCAAGAGGAGAGGAGAATGCGCAGACTATTGCCTTGGATTGCTGTAGTCGTCATCCTTTTGGCCCTGGCCAGCCTGGCGTGCAATGTAGGAGGCAAGGAGGAACCTACCCCAACACCGGTGCCGCCGACCGCCACCCCTGTACCCCCGACTGAGACGGCCGAGCCGACCCCAACCGAGGAGCCGTCACCGACGCCCGAGCCGCTCTATCCGGCGAGTGACATGGTGCCGGCCAGGAGCGAGACTCACGGGGTGGCGCTCTCCTACCCGGAAGGTTGGCTCTACGAAGATTCGTTTTTTGTCGTTCTCTCCAGCGACCCGGACCTAGACTTGCTTGCTGGCGAGGAGGAGATGCCGGAAGCGGTCATAATGTTTGTGATTACCATGCCGGCTGAAGATGTGGAGAGCGACTTTTCAGAGGATACGTTTGCTGAAATGGTAGAGGACTTCAGCGAGGGTGGCGAGGTTGAGTTGCTGGGCACTCCTGAGGGCACCACGATCAATGGTGTCCCGGCGCAGGTGCTAGAGTTCCGCGTCGTTCAAGAGGGCAACACGTTTCATGGCGAGGTAGCCATGCTCAACGATGGGGTGCTTGCAGCCATAGTAGTAGGGATTGGCCCTGAGGAGCTGTGGGATGAACACGGCGCGGCTGTCGATGCCATCCTGGAATCGATTGAACTCTTTGAGGGAGCCGGGTTCGAGTTCGAGTTCGAGCAGCCGAGCGAAAGCTGGGAGGCGCGCGGCGGGATGGCCTACGGGGACACGGTAAGCGACGAACTGGGGAGCGGCGCGGCTCACGCCTGGACCTTCAAGGGTCTCGCAGGCGAGTACGCAACCGTTGCTCTGGTCCCGTTCGAGGATGACATGGACGTCGCCATACAGTTGGTGGATCCGGCGGGCACGACGCTGGTCGACCTGGATGACGCCCGTTCCGGAGAGCCAGAGGATCTGCTGGACTATGAACTGCCGGCCGACGGTGAATACACCGTAGTAGTGCGGGAGTACTTTGGAGAACCGGGCGGTTATGAACTGGAACTCATTGGCGGCGAAGCCCCTGTGGGCATGATCACTCCGCCGGGTGCCATCGAGATGGGCGAGATCTCGATCGGAGAGAGGTTTGAGGAGCCGCTGGGTGCCGAGGAGGAGCACGTCTGGTTCCTCGCAGCAGAGGGAGGCGAGCTGGTGAGTATCGTGCTTGAGCCCGGAGAAGGGCTAGACCTGATCCTGACCGTCTATGCCCCGGACGGCACGGCGCTGGTCGATGAGCAGGACAGCGCCTTTACCGACGAGGCGGAAGAGGTCGATGGCCTGCTGCTGTACGAAGCGGGCACCTACCTCATCGTTGTGCAGGAGTACTATGGAGAGGCCGGGGATTACTCTGTGGCGGTCGATCATTTTGAACAGAGCGCAGAGTCAGAGTATGAAATCGTAGACCTGGGCGAGATCACCTATGGGGACGTGATGCAGGGCACTCTCGCGGAGGGCCAGTACATCCATGTCTGGTCCTTCCAGGGGACGGCCGGGGACGTGATCACCATCATCGTGACCCCGCAGACGGCCGAGGCCGATCTGCAACTGGCGCTGGTCGATCCCTACGACGAGTTCATCCTTGACCTCGATGAGGGGGCGTCCGACGATCCGGAGCAGATTGTCAGTTACGAGCTTGTCGACTCCGGCACGTTCTCTATCGTCGTAGCCGAGTACTGGGAAGTCTATGCGGAGTACGGGCTGGCGCTGACAGTGGAGTAGCTCGTTACCACGTTCTGTAGAGAAGACCTGGCTCAGTCGCGAGCCAGGTCTTTTGTTGCCAGCTCGTAGATTTCTCTTCGCGGGCGGCCGGAGAGCTTGGCCACCATCTTGGCTGCCTCGGCAGGGCTCTCGCCGGCTTGCAGACGCCTGCGCAGGGCCTCCGACACCTGAGCGTCGGTCCATTCCTGGTCGGTGGCCCCGCCAATCACCAGTGTGACTTCTCCCCTGGGTGGCTGCTCTGAGAAACGCAGCAGCAGCTCGGCCGGCGTGCCTCTCAGCACCTCTTCGTGCATCTTGGTGAGCTCTCGGGCGACCGCCATCGGCCGCTCCCCCAACGTTCCCTGTATCTGGGCTAGCGTCTCCAGCAATCGGTGGGGGGACTCAAAGGCGACCAGCGTGTGCCTTTCCCCCGCGACCTGCAGCAACAGCTGGCGGCGGGCTGCGGCGCGGCGGGGCAGAAACCCCAGGTAGAGGTAGCTGTCAGTTGGCAGACCGGAGACGACCAGGGCAGTAACCGCGGCCGAGGGACCCGCAACCGGTACGATCGGGAATCCCAGGTCAATAGCTGCCCGCACCACCTTGTAGCCAGGGTCGGACAGGCCGGGCATGCCCGCGTCTGATACTAGTGCCAGGTCCCCGCCTTCGAGGTGTGTGAGGAGTCCGCTCAGCCTCTTCTGTCCGCTGTGCTCGTGGTAGCTGACCAGAGGTGTCTGGATCTCGTAGCGGGCCAGCAGCCTGGCGGTGACGCGGGTATCTTCGGCCGCAATTAGGGGTACCTCGCGCAGCACTCGCAGCGCTCTCAGCGAGATGTCCTCCAGGTTGCCAATTGGCGTGCCGACCAGGTAGAGGGTGCCCATCAGGGCGCTAGCCGACCCATCGGGACATGCCGCTGAGTATCCCCTCGCGGTTCTCGAATCGGTCCAGGACAGCGATCCCCCCACGGCGTATCTCGAAGCGACGGATCTCCTTCGCGTGGTTGCTGCCGCGCATCTTGAGCACGACCATTGCCCGCTGGACGCTGCTCTCCACCTCCACGTAGCTCAGGGTGATGATGGAATCCGCCAGGAAGGAGATCTGCCCCCGGTCCAATCGGCCGAAATCTGCCCGGTTGCTCTCACCGATCAGCAGAGAGGTGACATTCGCCTTTCTCAGCCCGTTGGTGATCTGACTGTATAGGCGACGTAGCTGGTGCCGATCCTGAGTGATTCGTCGAAAGTGCGACACACTGTCCAGCACGACGCGATTGGCTTGGTACCGGTGTAGCAGGCCACCGTCCGGCAGCAGGCTCTGGAGAAAGACCTTCGGCGAGGTAAACACTAGTTGCAGCTTTCCTTCTGCTTCCAGTGCCTGCAGGTCCCAGCCCAGGGAAATTGCGTCTCGGTAGAGCACATGGGGGAATTCCTCGAAAGAGACCCATAGGCCCTTGCTTCCCCCCAGTGCCCCCCGGTAGACGAATTCCAGCCCGAGCGTAGTCTTCCCCGCCCCAGGGGCACCCCAGACCAGGTTGGTGGAGCGCGGCAGGAAACCGCCGTCCAACATCCTGTCCAGACCGGCGATTCCGGTCGCCACCCGCTCACTCATGGCGTACAAGCACAGGCGGAGGTCTGCATGCAACAGTCGCTCCTGCGAACCCAGAAGCCTGGCCGAAATGCCCTCTGCGGAGGTCACTCGCCATGACCGCTACCCACAGACCCATTTGAGCTGGCTTCTTGCAGGGCTGGCCGGTCCACCACCGGCGCGTTTGGGGGGCTGACAGAGCGCCGGCTCCTCACTATGACGCCGCACACCAGCTTTCCGGCCAGGCTCCTGGGTTCAGAGCGGCCCGCGCTGGCTGCTACCGGGCCTGGCTGGCTCACCGCGGGAGCCGTGTTCTACCCAGAAAGGCCCGCCGGCGCTCAGTGGTTCTGCACAAAGTTGATCAGCGTGAGGTTCATGGCGCAGCTCGCCCGCGTCGAGAACTCGTACACCTCGGAAACTGGCGTGCCGTTGGGTGTGAACAACTGGATGCGATGCGGAGCTATCCGTGGCTGGTTGTAGATGTACACCTCCCAGCCGGATGGCCCGTATGCTGTCGCGTGGCCGGTGAAGGTCTGCGCATTTACGCCACTATCCCACACCTGGATCATGAACTGGCTGTCGACAGCGTAGCTCCCGTCCAGGAGACTTACCTGACCAGCCACTCCCAGCCACCCGCAGCCCGCGTTGTTGGCAAAGTTGTACGTATAACTCGGGCTCTGGTTGTCAAACGTGAAAGGATAGGCGGAATGGGTGGCTTCCGGGGTTGGCGATGGCCCAGGCGAGGGCGTCAGGGTAGGGGACGCGGTCGGAGTAGGAGTAACGGAAGGGGTGTAGGTGGGTTGCCAGGTAGGGGTCATCGAAGGGGTGGGAGTGGCGGTAGAGGTGCCGCGCGGCGTCGGTGTGCTTGAGGGGGGCGCCGTAGCGCTCGGTGTCCAGGTCGGCGGCACCCCTGTCTTGGCTACCCAGGTTGCCGCGATATTGACTTCATCAAGCGGAAAGGCCGTAGGGATCAGTTGAGGTTCCTGCGGCTGAAAGGCGGCCGGCATCAGACCAGGCGTCGCGAATGCAAGGGCGAAAACCGCAGCCGTGAGTGCGGACAAGATCAGCACCAGCACAGTAAGAACGTTGTAGATGCTGAACCCACGTTTGGGCTGTTCTGCAACACCGAAATCGCTGTCGAATCCTGCCATCACTGCACCTCCCGTGAGATGTTGCGTTCCACAGACGCGGCCGCCCACAGTTGCTGCAACCAGCGCTCAAAGGACACTCTGCACAGGTGATCCCGAATCTCCGGCCCTACCGGCCGGTCGGGGTCCTTCTCAAGCACCTGGATAATGTGGTAGCCGAAATCGCTCTCGATTATCTCGCTGTTTGCTCCAACCTCGAGTATGAAAGCAGCCTCCTCCACTTCTCGTGAGAACAGCAAGCCCCGCGGGAAAAAGCCCAGATCACCGCCGTCCGGCCTTGTGGACTCATCCAGCGAGTACTCCACCGCTAGGGTTGCAAAGTTCGTGCCTTCATTCAGTTTGGACAGCACCAACTGGCCGATTTCCTTGGCATCCACCACAATGTGGCGAACGCGCACCTGTTCCACGGTATGAGGGATGGCTGATGTCACGCGCTCATACATCGCCTGAGTTGTCATGCTGGAGCGAAGGAAGGCGCGGAACTCCTCGGCCGTGTACTGGTTCCTCTCCAGCCAGCTCTCAAAACTCTGCTGCCCATTCTCGGCCAGGAGCTGCATCTCTGCCTCTACATCCTCGCTGGAAATGGACACTCCTTCGGCCGCCGCCGCCTGCTCTATCAACAGTTGCTTAACAAGGGCATCAAGCACCCACTTCTCGCAGCGCTCTCCTTCGCTGGCCGCATCCCGCCCAAGCGAGAGCAGTCCCTCCTGGCACCGCGCCAGTTCCTTCTCATAGGCTTCCACAGTAACAGCCTGCCCGTTGACCCAGGCTACCGCCGGTGGTTCTGGAGTAGGCGTTGGAGGAACGGGGGTGCTGGTCGGGACCGGGCGGGTAGCGGTAGGCAGCACGTGCGGCGTTGGCTGCGTGGAAGCCGTTCTTGCAGGTCCACAGGCCGCTAGCACCGCCGCCAGCGGCAGCATCAGGATTGTCAACAGTCGGTTGCTCAAACAAGTCTCCCTGCGTGTTCACGCTGCAATTATACCTTAGCATCGGCCCGGTGCAAGGAGCGCTCCATTTGGCAAAACAGCACCCCTATGCTAGAATCGTGCAGTCGGAAAGGGAAGGAGCCTTTCCTGCCGTTGACGAAATGGCGGCCGTGGTGTCTTGGGCCGCCGTTTTGCGCGTGTAGAAGAACAGATACTGATTCCGGAGAGTGAGGTATGGAAAAGTCGTCTCAGAGCAAGAGAGTCTCATCGGTGGCCTCCATTGTACTTTGGGCGATGGTAGCCGTGTTGGCAGTCGTTGGTCTCTTGCTGCCGCCCGTTTCTCTGGGTAAGAGGCTTGTTACTCGCAAAGGCCTTCTCGAGCTCAGCGTGGATAGCAGCCGGGTGTCGCACCCGGATGGCCTTGCTCTAGCTGTGGATCCGGCCTTGCTCGTCGAGCCGGTGCGGGTCAGATTGGATTCAGTCGCTCGCCTGGAATTCCTCGGTCAAGCAGTGCCCGATGAGTGGCAGACGGCCGCGGCCGCACTGCCCTCCCTTCTGACCCTCAAGAGCCCCGTCTACGGAATCTCGTTCGCGGACGAGAATGACCTTCCGGTCCACCTGGAAATCTCCATCCCCAACGATGCTCAGCCGTACCGCCTGCTGGACCTCTACTCATGGGATGGAGCAGCGTGGCAGTGGATGCCGAGCCGGCTGGACGTTGCCGCGGATGTGATCGCCGCCGACCTGGAGCGAGCGCCGCAGGCCGTTGCCGTTGTGCAGGCCGGAGCTCAGGAGCTGCTGGTTGGCATGAGTGTTGGCCACGGCGACGGTCTTCCGCCTGCATCCAGCGACGTGGCGAGCGAGCTGTATCCGGCCGGCCTGGTCCTGGGGCCGGGCGGTGCCCTTTTGGGGCAGGTCGTCAGCTTTGACGGTGATAGCTCGACCTTCCGTCAGTTCCCCACCAGCGTCTCCGCAGATCCCCTGTTGGTGCAGTCCTTGCTCTCCGATCCAGGGGCGCAGCAGGTGCACATCAGGGCGCTGGCCAGTTTAGCTGTCGGCGGTGGATATGCTGGCCTCAACCTTGATTACCAGGGCATCGCCGCTGGTCAGAGAGAGGCGTTCACCGCCTTTGTAGCAGAGCTGGCGGATGGGCTGCGGGCCGCCGACCTGGAACTGGTAGTGACCGTACCTGCCCCCTATCCAGGTCAGGCTTCAAGCAGCGGGTGGGACACGGCCGGCTACGACTGGCCCGCGCTTGCTGCGGCTGCTGACCGGCTGATAGTGACTCTCCCGCTGGAGCCGGCTGCCTATTCCCCAGACGGCCCAGTGGACCAGCTTCTCACGTGGGCCGTATCCCAGGTCAATCGACGCCAACTGCTGATCGGACTCAGCGGCGGCGCGGTGCGGGAGGTTGGCAGGGCTTTCTCAGTGACAAGCACCGCTGAGGCGCTGGCCGCTCTTGGCGCCTCTCTCTCTCGCCTGGACGGTGGTGGAAGCGAGCTTGAGGCGGGCAGCGAGGTGGTGGTGGCGCTCCCCACCGGCAGCTTGGCCGGCGACCCCGTCGCCGCTGCGTACCGCGCCAGCTACGAGCTGGAGGGCCAGACGCACACGGTCTGGCTGCCAAGCGCCCCCGCTCTCTATCAGAGACTTGGGCTGCTCACCGACTATGGCCTAGAGGGGGTGGTGCTCAATCATGTGGCTGGTTCGGAGATGGCGGGTGAACTGGTACAAGCTGTCGGCAGCTTCGTGGATTCAGCCGCCGCGCCGGCCGCGCAGCCTGTGTCGTTGGCCTGGTCCGTGCACAGCGCATCGGGTGGAGAGCTGAGCCGTGCAGTGAGTGACTTGGCCAACCCGCAGTTCGCGTGGTACGCGGTCTCGACGCCTGGTACCTATGTCATCAGCAGCCAGCTTGCGATCGGGGATCGAGTAGCAGACTTGGGCGCGATTGAGATCGCCGTTGCCGCGGCGCCTACTGCTACGCCGACGCCTGCGCCTACGCCTACGCTCACCCCGACCCCGGCCGAGGTGGCGTCCACTGGCCCTCAGTACGACCCTGGAGACGCTGATGCCGTCGTGTCGGGAGACCTGGTGAATGTGCGCGAGGGGCCGGACACTGCTTTCAAACAGATCGCTCGGCTCACGGGCGGGACCCACCTCGAGATCCTAGCCGTCAACCCGGCGAATACCTGGCTTCGCGTCCAAGCGTCAGATGGCACGGAGGGGTGGGTGTATGCTCAGCTATGCACCGTCTACATCAGCCTGGCTGATCGCCCGGTAGAGGATGTGCCGACTCCGACGCCCGGACCGGGCGGAGCGGCGCCACCGCCGGTGTCAGGAGCTGGAGCGGCTGGCGGCTTTGAGCTGGGAGGTCAGGTTAACGGCTACGCCAGCCGGCCGGACGTTATGCAGCAGGCCAGGATGACCTGGGTCAAACTGCAGGCGCATCATGGTCAGGATGCCAGCGGCATGATCAGTGGGGCGCACGGGCAGGGCTTTCGGATACTGCTCAGCGTGATCGGCGACAAGAGCAAGGTGATGAATGATGGCTACCAGCAGGGCTATGCTGCATACGTAGGCCAGCTGGCGGCGCAGGGAGCAGACGCCATCGAGATCTGGAACGAAGCCAATCTGGATCGGGAGTGGCCGCGGGACCAGATCGACCCGGCTGCCTATACGCGGCTCTTGGCCTACTCGTTCAACGCCATAAAGGCGAGCAACCCTGGCACCATCGTCGTGGGCGGCGCACCAGCGCCCACCGGGGCGGAGGGGGCGTTCCCGGGCCAGGTGATGAACGACAACACCTGGCTGCAAGGGGTAGTCAACTCTGGCGGCCTGAGCTACATGGACTGTGTTGGAATTCACTACAACGAAGGAACGGTCGGCCCTAATGCGTGGAGCGGAGCCACGCAGGGCGACAACTATTACACTCGATACTACGGTGGGATGGTGAACACCTATTGGAGCATTACCGGCGGAGCACGCCCCTTGTGCTTCACCGAGTTGGGATACCTGACGCCAGAGGGCTATGGAGCGCTTCCGGGCAATTTCGGCTGGGCAGCCAGCACCACCGTGGCGCAGCAGGCACAGTGGCTGGGGGAGGCGGTTAGCCTCGCCCGCTCTAGTGGACAGGTCCGCTTTATGATTGTGTTCAATGTGGACTTTACGCAGTGGCTGCCTACCGACCCACAGGCCGGCTATGCCATCATCAGGCCGGGCGGGGGCTGCCCAGCCTGCGCTACCATGGGCGCGGCGATGGGCGGCTAGCGGGCCATAACCTGGTTTCACCCGCCGCTGCCGTGGGCCATTGCGGTCGGAGTCGTGCAGGGGTTGGCGGTCAGCTCTCGGAGCGTGGCTCCGGTGGCACACTGATGGTTGGCCGCGTCTTGGAGGCGTGTCATTATGTCGAGCGTGGATGAACAGCAGTCAGCTGATCACCGGCTGCGCAACCTGGCGGTCGCCTGGGTAGCCGGTTCAGTTGTTGTCGCTATCATTGTCGCTGCTGCCGTCTATGCTGCCAGCGGCGGCGGGTCTGCTCAGGAGACGACTGAAGCGGTGCTTCCGGCCGCAACGGCAGCTCCCCAGAGCGTTGCTCCCCAGATGGTGACCCCCACGCCTCAATCCGGCGCCGCAGAGGGTGAACAGCAGGCCGCTCCGACCCCCACCTTGGTTCCCGTCGATGCTTTTGGCTATGGCATACAGGTGCACGGTTCGGTGGGTGATTCTGAAGTGGCGCTGGGGCACGTGCAACAGCTGGGAATGGGGTGGATCAAGCAACAGGTGCGATGGGGGGAGCTGGAACTCTCGCCCGGAGATCTGAACTGGGGAATGCTGGATGGGATAATGGAGGCCGCCCGTGATCACCAAGTACGGGTGTTGCTCAGTGTCGTCACGGCACCCGCCTGGACGCGGCCCGCGTTTGGCAACACGCACGGCCCACCAGAGGATCTCAGTCAACTGGCGACCTTTCTCGGCCAGCTGATCGATCACTACCCCGGCCAGATCAGCGCCATTGAGGTGTGGAACGAGCAGAACCTGGACAGAGAGTGGCTGGCGGCGGAGGGGCTGAGCGCTGCCCGGTACGTCGAGATGCTGAGACTGGCACGCGAGACGATCAAGGCCCGGGATCCAGGAATAGTGGTGGTCAGCGGGGCGCTGGCTCCTACCGGCGGTTGGGTGGAGCCGGACGGTCGCGTCACGGCGATTGACGATTTCGTCTATTTCCAGCAGCTGCTTGAGGCAGGAATGCTAGAGCATGCTGACTGTGTGGGTGCCCACCACAACGGATACAACATCGGCCCGGATGTGTTGGCCGAAGAGGCCCCCAGCCACCCCGAGGCTGCCACGGCGAGTTTCCGAGGCCCCTTTGACAACGTCCACCACAGCTGGAGTTTCAAGAGCACTCTGGTGGGCTACTCGGAGATGATGGAGGGCAAGAAGAAGCTCTGTGTCACCGAGTTCGGATGGGCCTCCAGCGAAGGGACCGGCGGCACCCCCACGGGCTTTGCCTTCGCAGACGACAACAGCCTGCAGGAGCAGGCGGACTGGATTGTGCAAGCATTTCAGTTGCAGCGGGAGTGGGGAATCACCTGGCTGGCGTTCCTCTGGAACCTGGACTATGGGCCCAAAGGACTTGGCCCCCAGGATGATAACGTACCCTACAGTATCCTGAACATGGATGGAAGCCCTCGGCCGGCATTTGCTGCGCTGGAAGCCATGCCCAAGCCTTGAGGCGGCCGCGGGTTCAGCCGGCGTATCTCCGCAAGAGTTGGTGAAACCTTCGAGGGCACTCCTTCGCCTGCGCGAGGTGCTCCGGAACCCCCTGTTGCCCCTAGCACTCCTGGCAACGCTGTGGCTCGGCGCCTGTAGTCAGCCTGTGCCTACTGTCACAGGAGAGCCTGGGATGGCGCCGCCCCATCTCCCTTCTCCCTCTTTCTCTATCCAGGCGTTCCTCTGGTGGCGGCCGGAAGAGGCCAGACGGCGCGACCTTGCACTGGTCGAGGCCATGGGGTTCGGGTGGGTCAAGCAGAACATTGCCTGGCGGGACATTGAGGGCATCAAAAAGGGAGCGTACAACTGGTACTTTCCGGATGCCATCGTGGCAGACGTGGAAGAGGCAGGGCTGAGACTGCTGGTGCGCATCGACCGCCAGCCGTTCTGGTCTCAGGATCTCGAGCACGAGCCGGTTCGCAACAACAGTCCGCCCGCAGACCCCAACGATTTCTTTGACTTTTGCCGCGCGTTCGCAGGCCGGTATCGGGGGCGAATCGACGCTTACCAGGTCTGGAACGAGCCGAACCTGGACCGGGAGTGGGGCAGGCGCGAGCCCAACGCGGCCGATTACGTCGAGCTGCTCAAGGGGTGCTACACCTCGATCAAGGCTGTCGACCCGGAAGCGATTGTTGTCTCCGCGGGGCTGGCTCCCACAGGACAGGATCTTCCTTTTGCCATTCCCGACGATCGCTATCTGCAGCAGATGTACGACGCTGGTGCTGCTCCCTACTTTGACGTCCTGGGGCTAAACGCGCCAGGCTACAAGGCGCCACCGGAGGTCAGCCCCGAGGAAGCGGCCGATCCCAAGCAGGGGTGGGGAGGCCACCGCACCTTTGCCTACCGCCACGTAGAGGACATGCGCGCCATAATGGTCGCCAACGGCGACGCTGACAAGCAGGTCGCCATCCTGGAGATGGGCTGGACAACCGATCCTCGACCGGACTCGCCCTACCACTGGCACGCTGTCACCGAGCAGCAGCAGGCTGACTATCTCGTCCGGGCCTATGACTATGCTCGCCACAACTGGCCCTGGGTCGGGCTGATCAACGCGGTCTACATTGCCAAGTCGGACTGGACTGAGCAGAACGAGGAGTACTGGTGGTCTATCACCTACCCCGACTTTCCAGAGACACGAGTTCGGCCAGCCTACGAAGCGTTGCAGGCGATGAGCAAGTAGCGGCCGCCCTTTTCCTCGCTTCACTGGCTTTTTTCCCCCGCCCACTACCCACCTTAAAGTTTTCCTGCCGGCCTGGTCAAACAGGGGGGAATGTTGTATACTGTGTGGCATGTGGTGGCAGGAAGTGGGGAGCAGTGGGAACCATCCGGTCTCCCGACCCTGACGATAGGTTCGGCGCAAGTGTTCCT
>JAUVHW010000301.1 GCA_030593075.1 Ardenticatenales bacterium | reverse complement strand
GGTAGCATAGGGCCTTGTGCCCGCCCCCTGGACCAGCGCGATTGTGTAGGAGCGGTCTGCAACTGCGATTCATGCCCACACGAGGAAGCGTAGGACTGCGAGACCGACCCGCGGGCTTTTCTCACCGCAGAGACCGCAGAGGTGTCGGTTCTCGCCGCGTTGCGTGCACAGCCACAGCTGCCCGGCCGCGATTCGGCAATCCTCATCGGTAGCATAGGGCCTTGTGCCCGTCCCCGGCGCGTGCCGGCCGCAGGCTCTGCTGTCTTTGCCGAATCCAGCGTGTTGATTGTGGGGGCGGGATCGCGCACCGGCGCCAGCCGGGCTGTGTTGACCATGGCGGAGATTGGTCTCTTCAGGGTAGCCGTATCCCGGCAGGTCCTCGACGAGTGCGAGCGCAAGCTGCGCTGGAAGCTGCCCGCTACGCTACCGGTTTTCGCCGAACTGCTGGCCAACGTTGACCCGGAGATCGTTCCTGATCCACCGCCTGAGCAGTCGGCGCGGTGGGAGAGTCATCGCAGCCAAGGACGCGCCTATCCTGGCGGCCGCTGTGCTGGCAGAGGCGGGCCGGTTCCTTACGCTAGACGTCACGCATTTCACTGCGGACGTGGCTGAGCAGAGCGGCCTGATCATCCAGACGCCGGGAGAGTTCGTTCAGGAGATCCGGGCAATTGTCAGCGGAGGGTTGGGGTAGCGAGCTGCCGCCATTGCGAAGGTGGCACCGGACACGAGTAAATGCAGCACCAGGCTGGGCAAGTTGTGCTTTGCGTGGCAAGCGCAATCTTCCGTCTGCCGTGAGGGGCCAGCAGGTGCGGGAGGCTGGACGCTGAAGGGGCCTGCACATGATGCGGGATGCGGCAATCGGTCCGGCCGCACGGCGGCCCGGCAAGGGTGGCAACAGTCAGCACTGTGAACGCCGAGCACCACAGCGGCATCCCCCTGGCGATGGCTGGGTCCGTTGCACTTGCATAGTCCAGCGCCCACGCCCACCGCTCCATCGGGCCCGGACAGAACCGAAACCTCAATATTAGTTGACGCAATCACTCAACTACCGTATAATCGTGCCACGAGGAGCGATGATATGATGCGAGTTTCCACGCGCGGGCGGTACGCGCTGCGAGCCATGGCAGACCTGGCCCTGCACAGTGATGAAGGGCCGGTCTTACGCCGCGACATCGCCATGCGGCAGCAGATCTCGGCCGACTATATGGCCCAGCTGTTCGGGCGGCTGCGCGCGGCCGGACTGGTGAAGGCGGTGAAGGGACCCGGTGGTGGGTACATGTTGGCCCGTGACGCCTCTGCAATCCGCGCGGGTGACGTGGTGCGGGCGGTGGAGGGCCCGATCGCTGCGGTGGAGTGTGTCATACCGGGCAACGAACCTTCCTGCAGTCGGATGGATGGTTGCGTGGCCTATCCGCTCTGGAAACGGGTATCGGAGGCAGTGACAGAGGTTCTGGATTCGGTCACACTGAAGGATTTGCGAGACCAGGCAGGACAGATCTAGCCGGGAGAAGTAGGAGAATGGCAGGGATCTACGAGGACACCACCAAGACCATTGGAAACACACCGCTGGTTAGGTTGAACCGGGTAACGGAGGGGCTGCGGTCCACCGTGCTGGCCAAGTTGGAGTGCTTTAACCCGTTGGGAAGTGTCAAGGACCGCATCGGTGTGAGCATGATCGATGCGGCCGAAGAGGCGGGCCTGATCGGGGACGACACGGTGATCCTCGAGCCTACCAGCGGCAACACCGGCATTTCGCTGGCGTTCGTCTGCGCGGCCCGGGGTTACGAACTGACGCTGACGATGCCCGAGACGATGAGCGGCGAGCGTCGCCGTCTGCTGCTGGCCCTTGGGGCAGAGCTGATCCTGACGCCCGGGCCGGAGGGGATGCCGGGTGCGGTGCGGAGAGCTGAGGAGTTGGCGGCACAGGACCCACGCTACTTTGTCCCGCAACAGTTCAAGAACCCGGCTAACCCGGAGATCCATCGGCGCACCACGGCCGAGGAGATCTGGCTTGATACCGATGGTGAAGTAGATATTCTGGTGGCAGGTGTGGGGACCGGTGGTACCATCACCGGCGTGGCCGAGGTGATCAAGGGCCGGAAGCCAGGCTTCCAGGCCATTGCTGTGGAACCGAGTGGCTCCCCGGTTCTCGCCGGCGGTGAGCCCGGCCCACACAAGATCCAGGGCATCGGTGCGGGCTTTGTCCCCGATGTACTGCGCCTGGACCTGGTCGACGAGGTGATTCAGGTCACCAACGAGGATGCTGCGGCGACAGCCCGTCGCCTGGCGAAGCAGGAAGGCCTCCTGGTGGGTATCTCTTCGGGTGCCGCCGCCTTTGCAGCCCTGCAGGTGGCGGGCAGACCGGAGAATTCGGGCCGGCTCATCGTCGTCATTCTGCCCGACACGGGCGAGAGATATCTGAGCACCGGGCTCTTCAATGGCAACGAGTGAATCGGCTCGCTGCGCACGACAATCCCTTCGGCCCGAGATTGGGACAGCCCGGCCGGAGCATCTCCTGACATCGTGTTCGGCTCTCGTCGAAGGTGTGGCCTTGTGTGGTCAGCGCAAGAGAGCGGGGCGCGAGCTAGATTCCGCCTCTACCACCATACGGATATAGTGGGGCCACTCCTCGGGGTTTCAGAGGTCGCAGTACGGCACCGATTTCCCAAGAGCTCCGCGTGCGGAGAGAAGGTACTCAGCCATGCAGGAATTGCTGAGCAGAGTAAAGGAAGACATAGAGACTGTCTTTGCCAGGGATCCGGCCGCAAGGACGACCTGGGAGGTGCTCTTCTGCTATCCGGGATTGCATGCCATCTGGCTGCATCGGTTCGCTCACTCTCTGTGGCGGCGCAGGCTACTCTTCCCAGGCCGGCTGGTCTCGCAGCTCAACCGCTGGTTTACCGGTGTGGAGATCCATCCCGGTGCAAAGATCGGTCGCCGCCTTTTCATCGACCACGGGATGGGGGTGGTGATTGGAGAGACGGCCGAAATCGGCGACGACGTGCTGATGTATCAGGGGGCGGTGCTGGGAGGCACGAGCCTGGATAAGACAAAGCGGCATCCCACCATCGGCCGAGGCGTCGTAATCGGCGCCGGCGCCACGATTCTAGGTCCCATTAACGTGGGAGATGATGCTCGGATAGCCGCCGGTTCGGTGGTGGTCAAGCCGGTGCCGGCCGGTGCGACCGTGGTGGGCGTGCCGGGGCGGATGGCGGGTCCAAGGGTTTCCGCGCAGCCGGGAGCCGACCTGGAGCACGGCCGGCTGCCCGACCCGGTATTGCGCACGCTCAGCGAGGCGTTGGACCGGCAGGCTCGCCTGGAGGAGCGCGTACGCCAATTGGAGCACCTGTCCCCGCGCAGCGCACCCGCGACACCGCAAGACAGGGAGCGCAAGCTACCTCCCGCCCAGGAGGCCGACATCCGGCAGGCCCTGAAGCAGGTGATTGACCCCGAGGTTGGAATCAGCGTCGTGGACCTGGGTTTGATCAGGGACATTTCGCTCAATGGAGCGGGAGTGGAGGTTCGCATGGTGCTGACCTCCCCGGCCTGTCCTCTGGCAGGGTACCTGGTCGAACAGGTCCGGCGTAAGGTCAGAAGCGTGACCAGCGGCCAGCCGGTCGAAGTGGTACTTACGGACGAGCTCTGGAGCTGGAACGACGCTGCCCCGCGCCTGCTTTGGGGGGACGGAATATAGAACCCGGCTTCTGTCCCCGGGTCACCGGGCCGGCCTGGGCCAGGGCAGAGATTGGCGGGAGCAGGGTCTGGGAGACATGTTCCGCCAGCATTACGGCCGCCATGTGACCCACCAGGGCCCCGGCGGCCGGCTCGAGACTGGGACCTGCCCCTACAGAACCTGAAAGCGCTGCCAGAGGAATAGGTCGGAGATGTATCGGCCGGCGGATTCGTTCCCTTCTAGATTCGTTGTAGTGCTGCGTTGCGGCCCGGGCTAGCCCACAAAAAAGAGCTACCGCTGATGCGGGGGGAACACCAGCGGTAGCGGGGACATACGCCTAAGCGCATGTTGTCTATATTATAGACGAGA
>JAUVHW010000329.1 GCA_030593075.1 Ardenticatenales bacterium | reverse complement strand
TCCCGCGATGGCAGAGGAGATGTGTGCCCGAGCCTCGTCGCTGTTCTCCTCCAGGACGATGCGCCCTAGTTCCAGGGACAATCCGACGGCATAGATCGACTGGATGATGCCGTCGTGCAGGTCCATCCCGATGCGTTCACGATCCTCCAACACGGCCAGGCGGCGGGCGCGGGCGTATAGGTGGGCGTTCTGAATCGCCAGAGCGGCGTGCTCAGCCAGGGCCTGAATCCTCCATTCGTCTTTCTCCACAAAGCCGTCGGCGCCGATCTTCTCAGTAACGTAGAGATTGCCTAGCAGGTTGCCCTGAGCCTTAATTGACACCCCGAGGAAGGACGTCATAGTCGGATGTCGGGGGGGGAAGCCAACGTGGGCGGGATCCTGACGGAGGTCCTTCAGGCGCAGTGTCTGCTGCTCTGCCAGCAGCAGGCCGAGAAGCCCGCGGCCGGTGGGCCGGGTCTCGATCTGGGAGGCCTCCTCCGTGGTCATGCCAGAGACCACAAAGTGTGCCAGTCCACCGTCGCCGTCGGGGACGCCCAGAGCTGCGTAGCGGGCGTGTAGCAGCCCGCGCGCCACATCCACGATGCTTTGCAGCACATCTTCGAGAGTGTGTTCGGCCGCGATAGCCAGGGCAGCTTGGTTCAGGGCTGCCAGAGCGGCCGCGTCATCCAGCGGCGGTGGCATGTTTGTTCCGGCGATGGGTGGCTCCTTTGGCGAGCGTATTCTAGCACGCTCACGGAGGCTGGGCAACAGGAAGGCCGGCCGGGCTAGACGGGGCAGGGCAAGGCGCTGCTATCCAAGCACCTTGCTGTACACCTGCAGGGTCTGGCTGGCGGTCTGCGCCCATGAGAAGCGGGCCGCTTGCTCCAGGCCCCGCTGGCGCATGTCGGCCCGCAAGCTCTCGTCCGTTGCGCAGGCGATGACCGCGCCGGCAATCCCTTCCACATCGTCTGGCTCCAGACAGAATCCGGCCGATCCTACCACTTCCGGCAGCGAGGAGCGGTTGCTGACCACAACCGGAGTGCCGCACGCCATGGCCTCCAGAGCTGTCAGCCCGAATCCCTCATAGTGTGAGAGCTGGACCAGGGCAGCCGCCCCTCGATAGACTGCGGGCTTGTCCCGCTCGTCTATGTACCCGGTGATGTGCACCAGATCCTCAATACCCAACTCCTCAAGCTCGGTGCGCAGATCCGGGAATCGGCGAGATGGGGCGCTGGGAAGCCGGCCGGCGAGCACCAACGGGAATCGGTCACCGATTGCTGGGCCAATGTAGCTGTAGGCGTTCAGCAGCGCGGTCACGTTCTTCCGGAGGTCAAAGCTGCCCAAGTACAGGACGTATTCGTCCGGCAGCCCGTATTTGGCTGCCACGTCTCTGTTGGGTGGTCCAGGTCGGAAACGGGAGTCGGCTGCAAGATGGATGGCTGAGATCCGCCCGGCAGGTATGCCCAGGTGGGCGACAATGTCGTTCTTGGAAGCAACCGAGTCGGTGACTACCCACTGCGCTCCGCGCGCTGCGGCCGACACCAGGCTGGTGTACAGCTGGCCCAGCATGCCGCCGCGATACTCCGGCAGTAGGAGTGGGATCAGGTCGTGGACTGTAACCACTGCAGGTACGGCTGACCGCAGGGGAGAACCCCAGTACGGTACGTGGGCCAGGTCTGCCCCTATCCTCCGACAGGCGCGTGGGAAGCCGACCTGCTCAAAGAGTACCTTGCCCCAGTGGCCTCTCTTGCTGGCAACCAGGTGCTGTTGGCATGAGCTTGGCGCAGTGGGCATTCGGCCTGAGTCGGTGCGGCGGTGAACCAGCGAAATACGGAGGCTGGGTGCTAGTTCGGTCAGGTGGGTGACCAGTTGGCGGGTGTATTGACCGCTGCCGGTGTCAGGGCGGTCCCAGTAGTATGCGTTGACGGCCAAGTGCATTGTCGGTGTCTGCCATTCTATCATCGCGCGGGGTCAGAGCAAGTTCGCGCAGGCAGCTGCGCTGTCTGCCAGCAAATGCCCTGTTTGCTGGCAAGTTGCTGGCGTACGTGATATAATAGCGAGCGGCATCGCAAGGCAGGTATCGGGAGACCCAGATGGCTAGTCGAACCCGCGTGAGCGCTGCCCGAGAACGGCGGGCGGTGGAACGAAACCAGGAAGGTCTCAAGCTCTACGCAGAATGGGAGCTGGAAAGGGCCGTTGACTGCTTCCGTGGGGCCGTGCAAGCTGACCCGGACAACGCCGAGTACTACCTGAACCTGGCTCGCACGTTTGCCAGAGGGGGCGACTATGAGAATGCTATCCTGACGCTGGCGGACTATATTCGGACCGAGCCCGATCAGCGCTTGGCGGAGCGGTACGAGAGACTCTTCTCCAGCCGGCTGGACGAGGTTGAGAGAACGGTGATCAAGAGGATGCGCGCCGCAGAGATGGGTCTGAGGGACGCCTGTGCTGCCATCCAGATGTGGCTTGAGTATCGCATTGCGGTCGGACGGAAACCGCTCTCGGTTCGAAAGCCAGAGACCTGGGCTGCTGCGCTGGACTACACTGTGCGCAGGGTCAACTTCCACCAGGCGACGCTCGACGAGCTGGCAGGTCTCTACGGTGTCAGGCCCAAGACAGTGCAAGCCCGTCACGACGACCTGGTCAAGACTCTGGATGTCATGCCGGCAGATTACCGCTACTATATAGGCGAGAGCAATCCCCTCGACAGGCTGGTAGAGGCTGCCCAGATGTTTGAGCAGCTGGATGCCCGCTTCCGGGAGGGGCAATAGGCCAGCAGGCCTTCAAGGGGCTGACGCCTCTCTCGGTGTTGGTCATGGCCGGCCTGGGCCATTCGAGCGCTGCATCTTGCAGTGCTCTCTTTCCGTGGGGAACTGGTTGCCCGTTTCAATCATCCGCGTGGTCAACTTGGGTATGAGCCAGCTGAGGAGTAAAAGTGAGACTTGAGAGACTTGGCCAGATTCTGAAGCAGCATCCCAACGTGCTGGAGAATCCATCTAGAGAACAGATGATTCGGGAAGCGGTAGAGAACAGGGAGGCCTTGGTCAGCGCCAATGGGGCGCTGGCGACCTGGACCCCCGTCGAGTCTGCCGGGCGCAGCCCAAAGGACACCTACATCGTCCGGCACGCTGAGAGCCAGGGCAACATCGACTGGGACTCGCCCAACAACATCCCGATTGAGTCCGAGACGTTCGACATGATCATGGAGGACGCTCTGAGGATCCTGGCGACTGACCGGAGACTCTACGTCACTGATCGGGTCTTGGTGGCCGATACGGCGTGCGCAATGCCGGTGCGGACGGTCGCCAACTGGGCGCTCACCGCACTCTTTACGGATAACATGTTCCGCCCCTTCCCCGAGGACATTGACCGAAGTATCTTTGCCGGCCGAGGCTTCACACTGGTGGTCGCGCCGTACAACAAGCTGGACCCGGCCAAGTACGATGGGCGCCTGCGCAGACTGCCAGACGGCCGGACCGCTGACATGGTGGTGGCAATGGACTTTGACCGGCGCCAGGGAGTGGTTGTCGGCTCGGCCTATGGCGGCAGCGTGAAGAAGCTCATGTTCACCGTCATGAATTACGTGCTGCCGGCCGAGGGGATCCTTCCGCTGCACTGCTCGGCCAACGA
>JAUVHW010000005.1 GCA_030593075.1 Ardenticatenales bacterium | reverse complement strand
CCCGGTGGTGGGCTGACGCACACCAGCAGCTGGCAGCCAGGACAGACTCAGGTGGACAACCACGGGGTGCTCATCCCGGCCGGGACGCCGGCCGGCGAGTACCAGTTGGTCGTCGGACTATATCCGCTGGGGGATCCGGCCGCACGGCTGCCGGTTTCTGTCCAAGGGCAGCCGGCCGGGGATGCATTGCCGCTGCAGCCCATGATCATCAGTCAGCCGTGAGCCTAGCGGCGGCCGACCGGGGGCCCGCTGCCCCTGCACCGCTTGGCTACCACCCAGCCGCATGCCCTTCGGCCGGCGTCAGCCGTCACAGTCCCTCTGGTTTGTGAACCGTCGCACAAGCGTAGGTTTCGCGTAGGGGAGGCGTGTGGCTACCGTCCAGCATCTGAACCTTATGTTATGTAGAATTATGCTTGAAGGGTGACATCTCTTCTTCTCCTCCTTTTGATGAGAGCCGGGGGCGGCGTACCCGGCTCTCAGCGCGCTTGGGCATTATCCCCACCCCAGTCCTACCTACAGTAGACCCATAATGCTCGCCGAGTGCAGCGTACCCCGCTCTCAGCGCGCTTGGGGGGCTGGCAGGAAACCAGCCCGGCCGCGTCCCACCTCCCAGTCCCAGCACCGCCGCTGAATGAATTCAGCGGCTGATATCAGGAAACATGTTGAAACATGTTCCAGGGCCACATTGTGGTGGTGGTGAGTAGGCACGGCAAGGGCGCCTGCTGCTGTCGGGAGCGCGAGGGGTTCGGCGGGCCGGTGTAGCACAGTCGGCCAACCTCGGTTGGCTCCCCCATATCAGACGCCCGGTCTATTCGGTGGCTCCCCCGCTTGTGGGTGACGCGCCGAGCAGCATTGGTGCAATGAGGCTTCCCGGCCAGGCTTCGGTGCGCTTGTCCCCACACCAGTTGCTGCAACAGGCCCATAATGCTCGCCAAGGGCAGCGCACCCAGCTCTCAGCGCGCTGAGGACTTGTCCCCACACCAGTTGCAGCTGCAACAAGCCCATAATGCTCGCCAAGGGCGGCGTACCCAGCTCTCAGCGCGCTGAGGCCTTGTCCCCACACTAGTTGCAGCTACAATAAGCTCACAATGCTCCCCAAGGTCAGCACTCCGACGGCTCTGCGTTCGGAGACCCAGATCGCCCGGGCGGCCGGCACAGTGATGATTGCCACGGCGGCCGCCCGGCTGCTGGGTCTGGGTAGGCAGATGATCGTGGGCCACCTCTACGGCACCAGCATCGCGATGGACGCCTTCGCGGCCGCCAACGTGGTCCCAGAGACGCTCTATCTGGTGGTGGCGGGTGGCGCGCTGGCCTCCGCTTTCATTCCCGTCTTCACCGGGCTGCTCACCAAGGGCGACCGGCGCAGCGCCTGGCGGCTGGCGAGCCAGGCGGCCAACCTGATCTTCGTGATCGTCGCCCTCCTCTCCATCCTGACGGCCGTTCTGGCAGGCCCGATTGTCTCTCGGTGGCTGGTCCCCAACATGCCGGCGGCCGGCCAACAGCTGACGGCCGAGCTGCTGCGAATCATGCTCATCGGCACCGTAGTCTTCAGCGCCAGCGGGCTGCTGATGGGGATTCTGAACGCCCAGCAGCACTTTCTACTGCCGGCCGTCGCGCCGATCCTGTACAACCTGGGCATCATCGGCGGCGCGATTCTGCTGTCTTCCTCCATGGGCGTCCACGGCGTGGCAGTGGGGGTGGTAGCCGGAGCGGCGCTGCACCTGCTGGTGCAGTTGCCGGGCCTACGCGGCCGGGGAGCGACCTACACCCTGGGACTGGGGCTGGAGAATCCCGCGGTGCGCCAGGTCGCCCGGCTGATGGGGCCTCGGGTGTTGGGGCTAGCGGTGACGCGGGTCAACTTTTGGGTCAACACCAACCTGGCCTCCGCCTTTGGCGAGGGCGCGGTCAGCGCTCTCGACTATGCCATGCGCGTCATGCTCCTTCCGCTCGGTGTGGTGGCGCAGGCAGTGGGAATCGCGGCTTTTCCCACCTTTTCCACTCTGGTGGCTCAGGGAGACCTGCCAGCCGTGCGCCGCACGCTGGCTTCCACCCTGCGCGGCGTCCTCTACCTGGCACTCCCTGCCACTGCCGGACTGCTGCTTCTGCGGGTCCCCATTGTTGGGTTGCTGTTTCAGCGAGGCGAATTCACCGCCTACTCCACAGCCAGCGTCGCCTGGGCGCTGGGGTTCTTCGCACTGGGTCTGGCAGGCCACGCCGGCCTGGAGATCGTAGTGCGCGCCTTCTACGCGCTCCACGACACCAGGACGCCGGTGGTGGTGGGGAGCGCAGCAATGGCGCTCAACGTCGCCCTGGCCATCGGGCTGAGCCGGCTTTATGAGGATGCCGGCTGGATGCCCCACGGCGGGCTGGCGCTGGCTAACTCGCTGGCGACCATCCTCGAGGCGCTCTGGCTTCTCTGGTTGCTGCGCGGCCGGCTGGGGGGAATTGAAGGGCGCTGGCTGCTGACGGGGCTGGGCCAGTCCGCCCTGGCGACAGCCGGCATGGGAGCGGCGCTGTGGCTCTGGCTGGCCCTCTGGCAGGACAGCCCGGCGCTGTTGACCGGCGGGGGCGGAATCGCGCTGGGCGCGGCCATCTACCTGGCTATCACCGCCCTGCTCCAGATGGACGAACTGAGGCTGGTGCGGCGCTTACTACAACGCGGCTAAGGTGAACGACTCCATCGAAGGCTCGGTCGAGCGGATCACCTACTACGCCGGCGAGACCGGGTTCAGCGTAATCCGGGTCAAGCCGGCCCGGCCCCGGGGCATACCGCAGGGGGCTATGACGCGAGACGGGCTGGTCACAGTGGTGGGGGAGCTGCCGGAGATCAACCCGGGCGAATCGCTCAAGCTGACCGGCCGCTGGATGACCCATCCCAAGCACGGCCGGCAGTTCCGCGCCGAACGGTGTGAACGGGTGCTCCCCGCCACCATCGAGGGGCTGCGCCGCTACCTCGGCTCGGGCATGATCCGCGGAGTGGGACCCGTGATAGCAGAGCGGATCGTGCGCAAGTTCGGGGCGGAGACGCTGGAGGTGATTGACGCCGACCCCGGCCGGCTGCGAGAGGTGCTGGGGATTGGCCCCCGGCGCGTCGAACAGATAGCCGTCGCCTGGGAGGAGCAGAAGGCGATCCAGGAAGTGATGATCTTTCTGCAGTCCCATGGGGTCAGCACGCGGCTGGCGGTCAAGATCTACAAGCAGTATGGGGACGCGTCCGTAGACGTGGTTCAGTCGAATCCCTACCGGCTGGCGCGGGACGTATGGGGCATCGGGTTCAGGACGGCAGACAAGATCGCCCGCGACATGGGCTTGCCGGCCGATTCGCCGGAGAGGGTCCAGGCAGGAGTGATGTACACACTCAGCCAGCAGGCGGACGAGGGGCACGTCTACCTGCCGCAGCCCGAGCTGGCGACCAAGGCAGCCGACCTGCTGGCGGTCAAAGAGGAGCAGGTCGAGTACGCGATTGAGCGATTAGAGACGGAACAGCAGGTCAAGAGAGAGCGGGTCGGCAAAGCGGCCGAGGTCGAACAAGAGGCGGTATACCTGGCCCCCTTCTACTACTCGGAGTTGGGAGTGACCCAGCGTCTGCGGCGAATGGTCGAGACGCGCAAGAGCCGTCTGGGCGGACTCAGGTCTCTGGCCCCGCTGCCAAGACTGGACGCGGAACTGTCGGAGAAGCAGCGGGCGGCGATCAAGGCGGCCGTGGCGAACAAGGTCTCGGTGCTCACCGGTGGGCCGGGCACGGGCAAGACCACCACCGTGCGGACCCTCATCAGGCTCCTGAGGACCCATCAGTGTACATTTGCGCTGGCCTCCCCCACCGGCCGGGCGGCCAAGCGGCTGAGCGAGGCGGCCGGCCACCCGGCCAAGACCATCCACCGATTGCTGGAGTTCTCCCCGACCCAGGGCTTCAAACGGAACGAAGAGAACCCACTGGACGTGGACATGGTGATTGTGGACGAAGCCTCGATGCTCGACCTGGTTCTGACCAACAACCTGCTCAAGGCAATTGACCCCCACAGCCACCTGGTCTTTGTAGGGGATGTGGACCAGCTGCCCTCGGTGGGCGCGGGGGACGTTCTACGCGATATCATCGCCTCGGGGGTAGCGGCCGTCACCCGCCTGGGGTTGATCTTTCGCCAGGAGCAGGGCAGCCTGATTGTGGCTAACGCTCATCGGATAAACGAGGGCCGACTGCCCCTCACTCCCCGGTCAGCTCAGGACTTTTTTCTCTTTGTGGAGCCGGATGCGGACAAGGCGGCCGACCTGCTGGTAGATGTGGTCCAGCACCGGATACCGCGCAAGTTCGGCATGGACCCGCTGAGCGAAATCCAGGTGCTGGCGCCCATGTACCGAGGAAGCAGCGGGGTGGCCAACCTTAACCAACGGCTGCAAGAGGCGCTCAACCCTCCGGCCGGCAACCGGCCCGAGCGACGAATGGGCGGCCGGACCCTCCGGGTAGGCGACCGTCTGATGCAGACCCGAAACAACTATGACAAGGACGTGTACAACGGGGATATCGGCCGGCTGCTCGCGCTTGAGGGCGTCCAGCAGACGGCGGTGATCGATTACCACGGCCGGAGGGTGACCTACGACTGGTCAGAGCTGGACGAGGTGGTGCACGCCTTTGCCATCAGCGTTCACAAGGCTCAGGGCAGCGAGTACCCGGCCGTGGTAATGCCGGTGACGATGCAGCACTACCTGATGCTCCAGCGCAACTTGCTCTACACCGGAGTGACGCGGGCCAAGAAGTTGGTGGTGCTGGTGGGCACCAAGAAGGCTATCGCGATAGCAGTGCGCAACAACAAGGTGACGCAGCGGCACACGGCGTTGGATTGGAGGTTGGGGAAGTAGCTGCAGAGGTGTGGCGGAGGGGGTGGGATTCGAACCCACGGTGACTCATAAAGCCACAACGGTTTTCGAGACCGCCCCAATCGGCCGCTCTGGCACCCCTCCGCACCAAACCGGATTATAGCACGCCATACCTAGACCGCAAAGGACTCGTGCAGTTGTGGGACGTGGACGCCAGGCCATCCCTGCTGGCGCAGGAGCCGGCTGAAGGCCTCCGAGGCCGACTCTTCGCCATGGACCACAAAAGTGTGCTCAGGCCTCCGCTTCATGCCATTGACCCAGTCTAGCAACTCATCCCGGTCGGCGTGGGCGCTAAAACCGTTGATCACTTCCACCTGTGCGTTCAGGGGGTACTCCTCGCCAAAGATCTTGACGACCGGCTTGCGCTCCACCAATCGCCGGCCCAGCGTGTCGGGCGCCTGCCAGCCGACGATCAGCACGGTATTGCGCGGGTCCTCTACGTTGTTCTTCAGATGGTGCAGGATCCGGCCCGCCTCGCACATGCCGGAGGCGCTGATGATGACGGCCGGCTCCCGCGAAAAGTTGATCTCCTTGCTTTCCCGCACCGAGCGAGTGTAGCGAAGCTGCTCGAACCCAAACGGGTCGCCCGACTCTACCAGGAACCGGCCGACTTCCTCGTCGTAGCACTCGGGATGCAGGCGAAAGATACTGGTTACGTCAATTGCCAGCGGGCTGTCGACAAAGACGGGTAGCTGGGCCGGGATGTCGCGACGCTGTTTCAGCCGCTGCAGACTGTAGACCAACTCCTGCGTCCGGCCGACGGCAAAGGAAGGCACTATTACCTTCCCGCCCCGGCGATAGGTCTGGACGATGATGCGCTCCAGCTCGCGCTCCGCCTCGGGGACCGGCTCGTGAAGACGACTGCCGTAGGTGGATTCGATGAGCAGCACATCCGCGCCATCCACGATAGTTGGGTCCCGCAGGATCAGCCGATCCGGCCGGCCCAGGTCACCGCTGAAGACCAACCGGCGGGCTGCACCGTTCTCCTGGATGTCCAGCACCACAATAGCCGAACCCAGAATGTGTCCCGCATCGTAAAAGGTGGCGGTGATGTCGGGCGAAATCCGGTACGGCCGTTCATAACCCACCGCCAGAAAGTGCTTCAGCGACTGAACCGCATCCTCAATGGTGTAGAGCGGCTCCACCAGCGGCCGGCCGGCGCGAGCCCGCTTTTTGTTCACGTACTCGACGTCGTGCTTTTGGATGTGGGCGCTGTCCCGCAGCATGGCAGCGCACAGGTCACGGGTGGCAAAGGTGCACAGCACATCCCCTCGAAACCCATTCTTTACCAGGCTGGGGATGTTGCCCGAGTGATCAATGTGGGCGTGGGAGAGAATCATCATGTCCACCTGGCGGGGATCGTAGGGGAGCTGCTGATTCCGCTCAAAGGCTTCCCGGCGCTTGCCCTGGAATAAGCCACACTCTAGCAGAATGCGCGTGCCGTTGACCTCTAGCAAGTGCTGCGAACCAGTCACCGTCCGGACCGCTCCATGAAAGGTCAGCTTCATCCCTCTCTCCTCGTTCGGCTCAAGACTCCCAGCAACTCCTGCCCATACTCGCGTCGCTGCCAGTCGTCCAAGGAGTTGATGCCGGCCAGCTCGGCCGCGCTCCTGGGATTGCCCCTCGCCAGCTCCCAAAGGGCCTCCCGGCTGACAATAACGTCGGACTCCACCCCGCGCTCGCCGGCTCGACGCTTGCGCCAGGCGCGAAGCTCCTCAAAGCGCGCCACGGCGGCCGCCGGCGGCCGGGCACGCCGGCGGGGCGGTTCAGGCGGTTTCGCCCGCAGGCCCCTGCGAACTGTTCCCACGAGTCCGCGGCCATAGCGGCTAACAACCCGCGACGTGAGGCCGTATATGCCCTCAAGTTCGTCCACGCGGCGAGGCAGAGCCTCGGCCAACTCGACCAAGGTACGGTTGGCGAAGACCTTGAAAAGAGGCAGGTTGCGTCGCTGCGCCTCCCGGTCACGAAAGACGTACAGCTCGCGCAGAACAGCGTTCTGCTGCGGCGCGAGCCGGCGCCCGTTCAGAAGGCGCCAGAATGCATCAGGGTCAAAGGCGTGCGGCGTGGGCGTGACGGCCGCGACTCGATCAAAGGAGGCACGCGCCTCGGCCGCCCGGCCGGCCGCCGTCAGCTCGCGCTCCAACCGGTCCCGAAGAGCGAGCAGGTAATGGGTGTCCGTGCTGGCATAGGCAATCTGCTCCGGCGGGAGCGGCCGGCGTCCCCAATCGGCCCGCTGGAAACGCTTGTTCACCTTGATGCCGAACTCTTGGTCAAGGATAGAGCCCAGGCCGAGGTGATCCCAGCCCAGAATGCGGGCTGCCAGCATGGTGTCAAAAAGACCCGCGAACTGGTAGCCATGGTCGCGCTTCATGCTCAGCAGATCATACTCAGCCGCGTGAAAAACCTTCTCCACGGCCGGGTCGGCCATCAGCCCGCCCAGCCCCTCCAGATCGGGCAGGCTCAGAGGATCAATGATATAGTCCCGGCCGGGCACCGATACCTGGATCAGGCAGACCTGCTCCTGGTAAGCGTAGAGACTGTTGGATTCGGTGTCAACTGCCAGCCGGGGCTGCTGGCGCAGCTCGGCGAAGCAGTCGCGCCAGGCGGCAGGGGTCTGGACCAGGATAGGTGATAGAAGCCCCGGCATGGGATCAACTCACTCTGGAACCGCACTGGCGACAGAACTGGTCACCGGGCTTGTGACGGCCGCCGCACTGCTGGCAGTAAGCCGGCCGGGCAGCCCTTCCCGGGCGGCGAGATGGTACGTTGGGGGAGCGGCGCCTCGCCACGAACCAGCCAATGCCACCGCCGGCCAACAGTCCGCCCCCAGCGGCCAGCAAGAGCGGCAGCGGCTCGCTGACTGGGCCGGCCGTTGCGGTGCCAGCCGATGCCTGGGCAGGCACAGCAAGGGCACCCGCATAGGAAACCTGGGTGGAGACAGTCTGGTCTCGCGCCACGGGTCCTATCTGCCACTCGTAATAGTTGCGGCCGTCAGACCCGACTCCGGTATCCTCAAACACGGCCTCTGTGGTGACGGCCGTGGCGTGGTCTGGCTCCCGAAGCAGGACCACAAGCTCGTCAACGGCAACCCCGCCCAGCCAGCTGTAGGCAAAGCGCACCTCATCCCCGTCCCGGTCGTAGGCATAATAGTACTCTACCCGGACGACAGGCTCGGTTGTCTCCACGGTCAACACCGTGAAACCGTCGCCAGGTCGAGTCTCATACGGAGTGTTGAGCATCTCTTCTTCTGAGTTGATGCGAGCAACGGCAGTAGGCTCGCCGGCTTCCAGCGGCAGACGGAATTCCACCGCAGCCGGGAGCGTGGCCTCGGCCGAGAGCTCGGCGGTGATCAGCACCAGGACTGCTGGCCGATCAAAGTCAGGCCAGAGATCCACTCGCGCCCAGGCTAGGCGGCCGACCTTCGACTGCGCCCCGGCTGGGGCCGGCACGAGCAGCGCAGCAGCGATGAGCAGCCAGACCACCCAATACTTGACCTTCACGTGCACCCTCACGCGCGCAATTATACCACAGGCACCCCGGCCCGATGTCGGCGCTGACCCCTGATAGCCCTTTAGGTGGATGCCGTCCCCAGGAGGGTTATGCTATAATCGCCACGCCATGGGAGCCATCTCTTGAAGCGTCGAGGCGTGACTGACCCAGACCGCATTGGCAGCACGCTGTCGCTCCCCCTCGCCAGAACTGAGGAAGTGATCGCCTCCGCCCGCTGGCTGCTGGTCATGCGGTGGATAGCTGGCATTGGGGTCCTGGTCGTCACCTGGTTCGCCTGTTCGGTGCTGCGACTGGGAGTCTCCTCGGTCCCACTGTACGCCACCGGCCTGGTGATTCTGCTGTACAACGGCGTGCTGTGGGCCGCGTTGGGCCGGTTGCGGAAAAAGCCCGGCCGGGCGGGCGCTGCCTACCACACAATGGCCCACCTCCAGGTCGGGCTGGACTGGCTCGCCATGACGGCGCTGATCCACTTTTCGGGTGGCGCGGAGAGTCCCCTCATCTTTTTCTTTATCTTTCACATGATAATCGCCTCCCTGGTTTTCAGCCGGCGGACGGCCGGCATCTATGCACTGCTGGCTCTCTTCCTGGTAGGCGGCACGGTCGCTCTGGAGGTTGCGGGCTGGCTGCCTCACGTGCACGTTGAGGGCTTTCTGCCAGCGGACTCGTACCACAACCAAGCCTTCTTGATTGGGGTGCTGGGTACTTTTGCCAGCACCAGCCTGGTTACAGTGTATCTGACCTCCTCAATCGCGCAGCGCTTGCGCCGCCGAGAAGATCAACTGGGCACGCTCTACCTGGGAGCGCAGGCAGTCAATTCCACTCTCGACCTGCCGGAGGTGCTCGACCGCCTGGTGCGGGCCACGGCCGAGGCGATGAACGTGCCGGCGGTTTCGATTGGCTTACTCGACAACACCGGCACACGGGTGGAGGTGGCGGCCGCCTTTGGGTTGAGCGATGCCTATCTCCACAAGGGTCCCATCCTGCTGGAGGAGAACCCAGTTCACTCCCAGGTGCTCTCCACCGGCCGGCCCGCCATTGTCCAAGGGGAGGCAGACCGGGCCCGGCTGCAATACCCGGACGCGATGGATGCCGAGAACATCCGCTCCATACTGTACGTCCGGCTGTCGGCCAGACAGCGCGTACTGGGCGTGGTGCGAGTCTATAGCCAGGAGCCGAACCACTTTGTCGAGGACGATGCCCGCTTTCTATCTGCTATCGCAGCGCAGGGAGCGACAGCCATTGAGAACGCGATGGCGTATCAGGCGCTGAAGAAGCTCGACCTCGACAAATCGCAGTTTGTGCGCGCGGTTACCCACGAACTGCGCTCGCCGGTCACGGGGGCGCAGAGCTTGCTGCGCGGGGTGATCAAGGGCTACGCTGGCGAGCTGCAGGAGCGACAGCGGGACATCATGAAACGCCTCAACCGGCGGCTCAACAGACTGGAGGCCTTGATCAACGATCTGCTGGATCTGGCAGCCGGTCGATCAGACCTGAAGGTTGAGGAAATGAAGCCGGTGCCGCTAATGGAGACGCTGGAGCGCGTTGCAGCCAAGCTGGAGGCGCAGGCCAAGGAAAAGGAACAGACGTTGCTGCTGGAGTACCCATCCGGCGACCCTGTCGTGCTGGTCACCGAAGAAGGGCTGGAACGCGTTTTCGTTAACCTGGTAGGAAACGCGGTCAAGTACACGCCGGAAAAGGGCACTGTGACGGTATCGGTCCATAAATCGGACCTGCAGGTGGTGGTGGCAGTGGCAGACACCGGCATTGGAATCCCGGCCGAGTCGCTGCCCAAGCTCTTTGCCGAATTCTATCGCGCCCCAAACGCCAAGGCGTTTGAGACCGGCACCGGCCTGGGGTTGGTCATCGCGAAGGAGCTGATTTATTGTTTCGGCGGCCGCATCAGTGTCGACAGTTAGGAGGGGAATTTCACCACTTTCTCCGTTTAACTACCGCTCGCCCTTGCTTGACACAAGACAACGGATTCGTATCATCCGCGGGGTACGTTCACGAGGAGGAGACCCATTTGATTGAGCAGATACGCGCCAAGGCCAGGGAGCTCCTAGAGAGTGGTCGGGTAAGTTGTGTGATCGGCTACGAGGCCGCGACGCGCGGCGGCACCCGGCCGGCCTTTATCTATGACCCTGACGGCGTGGATCGACTGGTCTGGAACCGGGAATGCTACGCCAATCTGACGACCTTCCTGCACGACAAAAAGAAGCCGGCGCGGCGCGGGGAGGAGGTGCCGAACGTCGCCATCATGACCAAGCCGTGCGACAGCCGGGCCATCAACCTGCTGCTGAGCGAAGGGCAGATCAGCCGGGACAAGGTCTACATCATTGGGCTGGCCTGCGGTGGTATGATGGCGGAGGGCAACCTGCAAGCTCCCTGTCTCCGCTGCAATGTGCGAATCCCCGTTCTGTACGACACGCTGATTGGCGACCCCCCCGACATTGACGTCACCGACGATTTCGAGGACCTGGCCGAACTGGAGGGCATGTCAGCTGAGGAACGTCTTCAGTTCTGGCTTCGAGAGTTCGATCGCTGCATTCGCTGCTATGCCTGCCGCCAAGCCTGCCCGGGTTGCTACTGCAACGTGTGCGAGTTCGACCGAGACGACTCGTTATGGATTGGGATGCAGATCGAACTCCCCCAAAAGTACTTTTTCCATACCTTCCGCGCGATGCACCTGGCCGGCCGCTGCGTGGAGTGCAACGAGTGCGAGCGGGTATGCCCCATGGACATCCCCCTCAGCCTGCTCAACCGAAAGCTGGTCAAAGAAGTCAGCGAACTACTGGGCCACCGAGGAGGGATGACCACCGACCCGGTCCCCTTTGTGACCATCCTGGCGGACGGGGAGGTCTCGCTGATATGATGTTCATGAGCCACAGCTCCTTGACCGCCTGGCTGGACGAACTGGCTGGGGAACGAACCCTTATCGCCCCCAGGGACGTGGGTCGAGGTCACATCCATTTGCGGCCGGTGGCCGGCAGCAGCGAGATCACACTCGAATACGACCGTCCGGACCTCTCGGCCAAGGAGTTCCTGTTTCCGCATACCGAGCGCCTTATGCAGGTAGAGAAACGCAGCGACCAGGTGACGCTGCACGACCGTTTTCTGGAGAAGGGACAGGTGGTGTTTGGCCTGCGCCCGTGCGACGCTCATGGTTTGGTGGCCCTTGACGCCCTATTCCGTGACCGGGAGCCGGCCGACGCCCACTATACGCGACGCCGGCAGAAGACCGCGCTGGTGGGCATCGCCTGCCCCCAGATGTGGGAGAGCTGTTTTTGCACCAGCCTCGGCGGCGCTCCGGACGACCCTACGCATCTCGATGTCCTGTTGACGGCCGTAGAGGGCGGCTACGCCGTACAGCCGGTGACGAACCAGGGGGAGGCCCTGCTGGCCTCGGCTGCCATTGAGGAGGTCACCGACCTGAGTCTGCCTGACATCCCCCGGAACGAGCAGGTGCCGGTGCTGGCGGCCGACCAGTGGCCGGCCCACTTTGACCAGGAATACTGGTCGCGGCTGGGCGAGCGCTGCCTGAGCTGCAAGCTGTGCACTTTTGTCTGTCCAACCTGCCGCTGCTTCGACCTGCGCGACGAGCCGGTTGCCTCTCGCACCGACCTGGTGCTGATCGAGCGGATGCGGGTCTGGGACGCCTGCACAGCTCCCAACTACCGCACCATAGCCGGCGGGCACAACTCCCGGCCCCTCAAGGGACAGCGGATCCGCAACCGTTACTACTGCAAGTTCTGCTATTATCCCAAGGACTTTGGCCCTTTGGGCTGCGTCGGCTGCGGCCGCTGCATCGACGTCTGCCCGGTCAACATCGACATTGTCGAGATGCTCAACACCGTTTACGCCATGCACCAAGAGCGGGATACCGTGGAAGCGGAGGCGGAGACATGAGCGACAACGGCAGCAATCCCATGCGGCCCTACGTGGGCAGATTGGCGGGGACCAAGGAACTGGCAACGGAGATTCGACTGTTCCAGATAGAGCTGCAGGAACCGGCCGGCAAGGCTGCCTTTGCCAACTACCGGCCGGGCCAGTTCGCGTTTGTCTCTGCCTTTGGCTCAGGCGAGGCACCCTTTGGCATCACCTCCATTCCCGGCCGGGGCGACTTGCTGGAGTTTGCCGTCCAACGCCATCCCCACGGCAAGACCACCAACGGGCTGCATAGGCTTGACGTGGGTGACCCGGTTGGGGTGCGCGGCCCGCTGGGTAACTGGTTCGCAATGGACGAGATCCAGGGCAAAGACATCCTCGTCCTTGGCGGCGGCATCGGCGGCGCTCCCCTGCGGCCGGTCATCAGCACCATCCTGGATAACCGGGACGAGTATGGCAAGACGACCATACTGTGGGCTGCTCGCACGCCCTCTTTGCTCATCTTTACTGACGAGTACGACGCCTGGCGCGCTGCGCCCCGCACCGAGCTGCACCTGACGGTGGACCAGCGCCCCCCCGACTGGCGGGAGGGCAACGAGGGCCTGATTACCACCTTGCTGGAAAACGTCGGACCCTCGCCCGAGAACACCATCACCATCACTTGTGGCCCGCCCATCATGATTCATTTCGTCACGCTTTCTCTGCGCAAGCTGGGCTTTACTCTGGACCAGATGCTGGTCACCTTGGAGGGTCGGATGCACTGCGGGATTGGCAAGTGCGGCCGCTGCAACCTGGGCGACATCTTTGTCTGCGCCGACGGCCCGGTCTTTTACCATTCCCAGGTTGCGAAGCTGCTGGAGAGCTTCTTGTAGATCACCAAGCGCTTCGAAAGCCCATGGTTCATACGTGGGCCAGCAACGAAGCACCACATCAGGATCAAGCGATGACACTGAACCCAAACTCGGTGTACGGCAGAATCATAAGCGAACTCCACGGCGGGGAGAAGCTAAGGAGCTGTCTGCAGTGCGGGATGTGCGGCGGCTCTTGCCCTTCCGGGCCGGACATGGACCACACGCCGCGCAAGCTATTCGCCATGATAGCGGCCGGCCAGGACGATGAGGTCCTGCGCAGCAACACCTTCTGGTACTGCGTTTCCTGTTACCTGTGCACCGTCAGGTGCCCGCAGGAAATCCCCATCACCGACATCATGTACCACCTCAAGCACCAGGCAATCCAGGCTGGGCTGTACACTACAGATGCGGTTGATTTCTCCGAGACCTTTATCGGACACGTGGAGAACTATGGCCGGGCGTTCGAATTTGGCCTGGCGACCCAGTTCTACCTGGCCCATCACCCGCTGGGCGGCCTGAAAATGGGACCCATGGCGCTGGCGATGCTGAGCCGCGGCCGGCTGAACCTTCGGCCCACGCGGATCAAGGCGGTGCGCCAACTCCGCAACATCCTCAACAAGGCCAAAGAGATAGGAGCGCGTGGATGAAATACGCCTATTACCCTGGATGCTCAGCAGAGAGCAGCGCTTCCGCCTATGATGCGACCAGCCAGATGGTGGCGGCCGCGCTGGGCCTGGAGCTAGAAGAGATCAAGGATTGGAACTGCTGCGGCGCTACCGAGTACTTTTCAATCGACTCGCTTCCCGCCTACGCGCTCGTGGCCCGGAATCTGGCGTTAGCCGGTAGGCAAGGGACCTCGGAGGTAATCGCTCCCTGCAGCGCATGCTACGTCAACTTGAAGAAGGTTGACGAGAGAATGGGCGATTATCCTCAGCTGAACTCGGACGTAAACGAAGCACTGGCGGCCGGCAATCTGAGCTACACGCCGGGCAGCGTCAGGGCCCGCCATCTGCTGGACGTGATCTGCAACGAGGTCGGCTGCGATGCGGTCAGCGAGAAGGTAGTCCGCCCACTGGCGGGCCTCACGCTGGTGCCTTATTACGGGTGCTACATAGGCCGGCCGGAAGGGGGCTTTGACGACGTGGAGAACCCACAGACCCTGGATCGCCTACTGAAAGGGCTGGGGGCGACTGTCCCTGACTATTCGCTCAAGTCCAGTTGCTGCGGTGGTCACATGACACAGATTGGGACCGAGGTGGCCCTGGGAATCCTACGCGGGTTGATCGACCTGGCAGCCAAATTGGGAGCCGACGCGATGGTGGTCGCCTGCCCGATGTGCCAGCTCAACCTGGATGTCTATCAGAACCAGCTGAACAGCCATTTCGGCACTACCTACAGGATGCCGATCGTGTATTTCACCCAGATGATGGCGCTGGCGCTGGGGATGGAGGCGGCCGAACTCAAGTTCGAGGAGGGCCTTGTTCCCGCGGGACCGATGCTGGAAAAGTGGCAGGCTGCCGAGGCCTCACCCCAACCGCGCAAGAAGAAGAGCAAGAAGGCACTACCCATGCCCGAACCGTTAGATGGCGGAGATTCCGGCTAGCCGGGCAAGGAGCGTCGGATGAAGATTGGCGTCTACACCTGTCACTGCGGCGGCAACATAGCCGGCACAGTCGACTGCGAAGCCGTCACCGAGTGGGCGGGCAGGCTGGACGGCGTGGAGGTTTCTCGAGAATACAAGTTCATGTGCTCCAGCCTGGGGCAGGAGCTCATTGAGGAAGACATCAAGGAATATGGGCTGGACCGGGTCGTGGTCGCCTCCTGCTCCCCCCACATGCACGAACCGACCTTCCGGAACGCCTGCCAGCGGGCTGGGCTCAACCCCTACTTTCTCGAGATGGCGAATATCCGCGAGCACGCCTCCTGGGTCCACAAAGACCGGAGTGAGGCAACCGAGAAGGCCATGGCGCTGACCGCAGCGTCCGTGGCCCGCGTGCGCTACAACGAACCCCTTTTTGCACGGCTGTCTCCCGTTAACCAGAACACGCTGGTCGTCGGCGGTGGGGTGGCCGGCATTCAGGCCGCGCTGGAAATCGCCAATGCTGGCTACCACGTCTACCTGGTGGAGCGAGAGCCCAGCATTGGCGGCCACATGGCGCAGCTAGACAAGACCTTTCCCACTCTCGATTGCTCGGCCTGCATCCTCACCCCTCGGATGTTCGAGGTCGGCAACCACGAAAACATCACCATGCTAACCTACTCGGAGGTGGAAGAGGTCAGCGGCTACATTGGCAACTTTGAAGCTCGAATTCGGGTTCGAGCCCGTTGCATCAACCAGGAACTCTGCACTGGATGCGGCGTCTGCGAGGAAAAGTGCCCGGCCAAAGTGGTGGACACCATCTTTGAGGCTGGGCTAGGTCGCCGCAAGGCGGTCTACCGGCCGTTCCCGCAGGCGGTCCCCAAATTCCCTGTCATCGACCAGGACAACTGCATCTGGTTCCAGAAGGGCAAGTGCCGAGCGTGTGAGAAATTCTGCCCCACCGACGCTATTGACTTCGAACAGGACGACCGAATCTTGGAGATAGAGGTAGGGAACATCATTGTAGCCACGGGCTACGACGCCTTTGACGCCCGGCGGATCTCACAATACGGTTACGCTCGGTACCCCAACGTCTTTACTGCCCTGGAATTCGAACGCATGACCAACGCGGCTGGCCCCACCGAGGGCAACGTAGTTCTGCGTGATGGGGAGACCCAGCCTGATAGCATCGCTATCATCCACTGCGTTGGTAGCCGGGACGTGCGTTATCGCGAGCACTGCTCGCGTGTCTGCTGCATGTACTCGCTCAAGTTCGCACACATGGTCCACGAGAAGCTGCCCAACGCTACCGTGTACAACTTTTACATCGACATCCGTACTCCTGGCAAGGACTATGAGGAGTTCTACCACCGGCTGCTGGAAGAGGGAACCGTTTTTATTCGAGGCCGCGCCGCCTCTATCACCGACGCCACCCTCACACCCGAAGAGGAGGGCAAGCTGATCGTGACGGCCGAAGACACGCTGGTTGGCCGCCAGCGGCGCATCCCCGTGGACATGGCGATTCTGTCTACCGGCCTGGAACCGCGCCATGACAGCCACGAGGTGGCCCGGATCTTTAGTATCAGCTGCAGTCGGGAGGGTTTCTTCAAGGAGAGGCACCCCAAACTAGATCCTATCGCGACCATGACCGACGGGGTCTTTATTGCCGGCTGCGCACAGGGCCCGCGCGACATCCCGGACACCGTCGTCCAGGGCGCGGCTGCAGCCGCCCGTGTGCTCTCCATAATTGGTAAAGGGGAAGTGGAGATCGAGGCTGCCAAGGCCGAGGTCAATGACCTGACCTGCGTCGGCTGTCAGATGTGCATTGAATCCTGCCCGTACAGTGCCATCGAGCACTTGGAGGAGCGGCAGAAGGCGCGCGTCATTGAGGCACTGTGCAAGGGATGCGGCACTTGTGTTGCCGCCTGCCTCTCCAAGTCCATCACACTTTACCACTTTACCGACCAGCAGCTGGTGGCGCAGATGCGCGGCGCAATGGACGCCCTGTTCGAACTGGTGCCAGCTTGAGGGCCGTCGAGTGAGGAGACGCACCGAGTGACACGGAAGGCGCCTACCTGCCCGAAGACGGGAGGAGCGGGCCAGACCGCCTGACGAGCCGGAGAAACCGCAATGCCTGAAGACAGCTACGAACCCAAGATCATCGGCTTTTTGTGCAACTGGTGCAGCTATGCCGGCGCGGACGGGGCGGGCATGGCCCGGCGCAAGCAGCCGCCCAACGTCAAGATCATCCGCGTGCCGTGCTCCGGCCGGGTCTCCCCCGAGCTGGTGTTGCGGACCTTCATGCAGGGGGCCGATGGGGTGATGGTCCTCGGATGCCACATCGGCGACTGCCACTATGGGAACGGCAACCACCGAACTGCCAAGCGGTTCCCCGTCTATCATCGCCTGATGGACTATATGGGGATTGAGAAGGAGCGGCTCTGGGTGCAGTGGGTCTCGGCCTCGGAAGGCCAGCTCTTTGCGGAGGCCGTCACCCAGTTCACCGAGCGGCTGCGACAGATGCCGCCCATGCGGGGAAAGCTTACCACTGTGCCTAGCCCCGACTGACCGGAGCCGAGTCAGGTCGTTGGTTGCACGTCTGGCCGGGTACTGCTGAGCGGCCGATTCGCGTTGGTTGCGCAACCTCGCATGAAGCTCTGCCTAGAGTTCTCGCGGAGCAGAACTCGTGTTTGACAGGGCTACGGTCGCTTCAAGTCATTGCAGTCATGTCGAGGAGTGATTCGCTGTGAAGGCAATCGTAACTGGAAGCAACGGGTTCATTGGCTACAACCTGTGTCTGGCCCTGAAGAGGCGGCACTCTGAGGCAGTAGGGGTTGATGATCTGTCGTCTGGTTCTCCCGATAACGTGGTGGACGGTTTCCAGTACGTTCGCGCAAAGGTCCAAGACAGACTCCGGATGATGGAGCTGCTCAGAGAGTTCAGGCCTGACGTTGTCTTTCATCTGGCTGCTATTCCTCGCGTCAGCTATTCAGTCGAGAACCCGTACGAGACAGCTGAGGCCAACGTCATGGGCACGGTGAGCATTCTGGATGGCATTGTCGCGGCAGAGCTGGCGGATTCCACGAGGTTTGTCTTTTCGAGCAGCAGTTCGGTATACGGTGGCGCAGAAGAGCTACCCACCCCGGAATCCCATCCCTGCAGTCCGAAATCCCCTTACGCCCTCGAGAAATGGCAGAGCGAGCAGTGGTGCCAAGTATTCGCCAAACTCTATGACGCCGATACGGTCTGTCTGCGCTATTTCAACGTTTTCGGGCCACACGCGCTGTTTGGCGGGCCGTATTCGACGGTGCTGGCAGCCTGGTTGTACCACCTCTACGTCGATGCGGATTATCAGCCATTCCTGGAAGGCGATGGAACCCAAACGCGAGACTTTTGCTTTGTTGACAACGTGGTCCAAGCCAATATCTCGGCCGCAACGAGGAAGCAGCGGTGGCACGGAGAGGAGATCAACGTAGCCCAGGGCAGGTCCTATTCCCTCCTCGAATGCAGGCAAATGCTTGAGAGACTCGCAGGAAGAGAGCTTCCCCTGGCGCGAAAACCACCTCGAGTCGGAGATGTGAAACACACTCTGGCTGACATCTCGTTGGCCAAGGAGATGCTGGGCTACGAGCCGGAGATCGATTTCGAGAGACAGTTGTCTGTCATGGCAGAATGGTATAGGACAAGCTATCCAGCGAAGCAGTAGACGAGAGATGAGCGACCTACAGACCGGCGGCGGCCCGGCAGGGGCGCTCCCGCTTGCCTACGGTCACGTCGACCCAGCGCTCTTTCCCACGGAGCAGCTAGCAGAGGCGGCCGGTGAGGCACTGGCACAGCAGGGCCAATCGGCGCTCAACTATGGCGCCGAACTCGGCTGCGGGCCGCTGCGCGACTATCTGCGCAGCAAGCTGGCTCGCGACGAAGGCCTGGCACTCGAGCCAGAGAACCTCATCATCACGGCCGGGGCATCCGGGGCACTGGACATGGCCCTGCGTCTCTTCACCCGGCCGGGGGACACCGTCCTGGTGGAAGCGCCCAGCTACCACGAAGCATTGGCCGTCATCCGCGATTACCCCGTCAAGCTTGCGGCCGTCCCAATGGATGGAGATGGTCTGCGGGTAGACGCGCTGCAGAGACGGTTGGAGTCATTGGTGGACGCCGGCGAGCGGCCAGCATTGCTCTACACCATTCCCAGCTTCCAGAACCCTTCGGGCGTCACACTCAGTGCGGAGCGCCGGCCGCAGGCGCTGGAGTTGGCTTACCGACACGATCTGCTCATTATCGAGGACGATGTCTACCGCGATATCTACTTTGAGGACCCGCCGCCCCGCTCCATTTTCCAGATGGATACCCACGGGGTAACTATCCGGCTGGGCAGCTTCTCCAAGATTCTGGCCCCTGGTCTGCGGGTGGGCTGGGCGGTGGGAACGGCCGCGCAGGTTGAGCGAATGGCGGCCTGCGGTCTGACAAAGTCTGGCGGCGGTGCGAACCCTTTCGCGGCCTACGTGGCGGCTGTCTTCTGTGAGCGAGGCTGGTTGGAGCCGCACATCGTCGGCCTGCGGCAGGCCTATCGCCAACGACGAGAGGTTCTGTTGGCGGCGTTGAGGGCGACCATGCCGCCAGACGTCGCCTGGACCGAGCCAGCGGGAGGCTTTTTCGTGTGGCTTACGCTGCCCGAGCCGCTGTCCGCGGCAGAGGTGCTACAGCGCGCCCAGCGGCTGGGCATAACATTCCTGACCGGCGAGCCCTTTTTCACAAAAGGCCGCAAGCAGGGCAGGCGGCACATCCGCGTGCCGTTCAGCTATCTGGAACTGGGGGACCTGACACGGGGAATGGAGATCTTGGCGGAAGCGATTCGACAATCCGCCTGATCACCCACCATTCTGCACCATCTCGCGAGCGACCGCGCGCTCGCCAACTCCCAGGCGGTGGCCGGCGGGCTTGCCGGCAATCGCACTGGCAATCAAGGCCTTTAGTTCAGCCTCGTCTTTTCCAGAGCGAAGAGGGCCGCGCAGGTCGACTTCGGCATCAGAGAGCAAGCAAGGCCGAAGCCGGCCTTCGGCCGTCAGGCGCAATCGGTTACACCCGGCACAAAAGTGCTCGCTGACCGGACTGATAAAGCCAATAGTCCCCGGAGCATTCGGCACTCGCCAGTAGCGAGCAGGGCCGCTGCCGGCCGCCGGCGAGTCCGGACCGACCTGTTCCAGCGGTCCCAGGGCCGACTCGATCTGCTCGCGCACCTGGCGCACAGGCACAAAGCCATCCTCGGCCCACAAGTCGTTGTGGCCCAGCGGCATTACCTCTATGAAACGGACGTGGTGCCCGCCCGCCACGGTTAGTCGGGCAAAGTCCACCACTTCGTCGTCGTTGAAGCCACGCATCACCACGACGTTGAGCTTGACCGGGGTAAGGCCAGCGCTCTCGGCCGCCCGCACTCCCTCCCAGGCGCGCTCCAGGTCTCCATTCCGGGTGAGCGCCCGGAACCGCTCCGGCCGCAGGCTGTCCAGGCTGATGTTGACCCGGTCCAGCCCGGCAGCGGCCAAATCGTCAGCGTGGCGGGGCAGCAGGTGCCCATTGGTGGTCATGCTGATGTCGTCGACCTCAGGGACGGCGGCCAGCATGCGCACCAACTCAGGCAAACCCGCCCGAGCCAGCGGCTCACCACCTGTGAGCCGGATCTTGTGGATGCCCATCCCTGCAGCCACCCGAACGACCTGTTCGATCTCTTCGAATGTGAGAATGTCCTGGTGACCCAGCAAGGGAATCCCCTCGGCCGGCATGCAGTAGACGCAGCGCAGATTGCAGCGGTCGGTGACCGAGACGCGCAGGTAGCTGATCGGCCGGGCAAAGCTATCAAGAAACCGCGCGCTCATGGCTGATCAGATTGCCAGAGGTGACGCCTCACCTGCAGCACCTCCGGAGATCAAGCCCGCGCGCCGCAGCCCGTTCGACTCGGCAGTCTTCCTCAGTGACCCGCGGGGGCGATACCTCATCGTGGCGGCGGCGCGTCCAAGCGCTGCACCAGACTGCCGCAAGGGTCCCCACGTGTGCATTCCTCAATGCGAGCTTCCTGGGATGTCCATGGGGCGCTTGTGTCACCACTGCTCCCCGGACTGCTTAATCTCGGGCCACGCTCTCGCCGTAGGCCAGCATCTCCTCCACCATCTTGGGTTCAGGCGATTCCGCATAGACACGTAATACTGGCTCGGTGCCCGAGGGACGGATCAGCAGCCAGCCCTCGTCCTCCAACAAGTACTTGACGCCGTCCACAGTCAGGACCTCCTTGACGGACACCCCACCGATGGCGGACGGCGCGGACTCGGTCAACCGCCGCACCATCACCGCCTTGGCGACCGGCCGGGCCAGGCGCAGATCGGTACGGGCATAGTGGGCCGGCCCCACGTCCTGCAGCAGATCCTCCACCAATTCCGATAGCGGCACGCCGGCCGCCGCCATCACCTCCAGCAGCAGCAGCCCCATGAGGATGCCATCTCCCTCAGGGATGTGCCCCTGGATGCTCATGCCGCCCGATTCCTCACCGCCCATCAGAACATCGCCGTTAATCATGTACTCAGCGATGTGGTTGAACCCGACCGGGGTCTCGTGGAGCGGCAGATCGTGGCGTGCTGCCAAGCGGTCTACCATACGGGTAGTCGATACGCTTCGCACCACAGCGCCGCTCCAACCCCGCTTCTCCAAGAGGTAGCGCAGAACCAGAGCAAAGATACGATGCGGGTCCACGTACTGCCCCTTGTTGTCCACCGCACCGACCCGGTCAGCATCTCCGTCAGTGGCGATTCCCACCGAGCCCAGCCCATTCTGGATTGCGGCCGAGAGCGCCTCCAAATAGTGCGCGACTGGTTCCGGATGGATGCCGCCAAAGCCAGGGTTCATCTCGCCTCGGATCTCGTGCACATGACAGCGAGACCGGGAGAGGATCTCCTTGAAGGCGCCCCGACCGGAACCGTACATCGGATCCGCCACAATTCGCAGTTCTCCGTTGGAGACTGCGTCCAGGTCTACCAGCGTAGCCAGGTGCTCGTAGTAGGCCCAGGCGGGATCAAACTTGCGGATAAGCTCCTGGTCCACGGCGGCATCAAGGCCGATCAGGTTCGGCCCGCGCATGCTCGCCTGGTTTCGCTCCAAGAAGCTCTCCACCATGCGGCCCTGCTCAGGAGAGGCGGAGCCGCCATGGGCCGACTTGAGCTTGATCCCGTTGTATCGGGGTGCGTTGTGGCTCGCAGTAATGACAATGCCAGCAGCTGCATTCTTGTGAACGACGGAGTAAGAGATGGCCGGGGTGGCGGTGTCGGCGCGGGTGAGCCAGGTAATGATGCCATTGGCCGCCATGACCCGCGCCACCTCGGTCGCGTAGCGGTCAGAGAGAAAACGCGTATCATAGCCAATCACCATCTCTGGCTTTCCGTCTCTGTGCACCTCCAGAATCATGTCGGCGATGGCCTGAGCGACCAGCCGCAGGTTGTTGAAGGTGAACGTATCGCTAATGACAGCTCGCCAGCCGTCGGTACCGAATCGAATGGTCATGCAACCTCCAGGGTGATGAAGAGTGGCCTATTGTACCATCGCGCCTCGCTCGGGCAATTTGGGCACTACGATGATCTATGACGGCGGTCTCAATCGCGGCTGCAAACCGCTCCTACGGCCGCCGGGTCGGTCGCGGTTGGAAACCGCTTCTACGCGATCACGGCGCGGCAGTCAACGGCGTACGCCCCTTTACCGGCCGCCAGCACACGTAGCGGATTGACCTCCAGCTCTGCTACTTGCGGCAGGTCGAGCGCCATCTGCGAGAGCCGCAGGAGGGCGTCAATCACAGCTTCCCTGTCAGAAGGGGGCGCGCCGCGCCAGCCCGCCAGCCGGTGGCTGGCCAGTGTAGAGTCGAGCATCCGCTCGGCCTCCCGTCGGCCCAGGGGCACAACGCCCACCTCCACATCGCGCACCAACTCAACTTCGGTGCCCCCGCTGCCCACCAGCATCAGGGGGCCAAACTGCGGATCACGTCTCCAGCCGACGATCACCTCCTGGCCGGCCGGGACCATCTGCTGCACCATTACCCCCTCCAGCTGCACGCCGGCCCTCTCTCGTCGCACAGAAGCGGTGATGCGCTCGAACGCCGCCCGGACTGACGCCGCGTCGCTCAGTCCGGTCTCCACGCCCCCGACATCGCTCTTGTGGGTAATCTCCGGCGATGCCACCTTGAGTACCACCGGATAACCTATCTCCTCGGCCAGGGCGGCCGCCTCCTCGGCCATCGTCGCCAGGCTGTCGGCGGGAACCCGCACCCCATATGCGCTGAGCAGCCGAGCAGTTTCCCGGCCCCCAAGCACCTTTGCCTGCCTCTCAACTGCGTCGGCTACAGCCATTCTGGCGGCTTTTCGCTCGGCCGCGCGCTCCTCACTCAGAGGACCGGCCGGTTGCTCCGGAGGCGCATCCAGCCAGAGGCGACGCTCCAACATGGCAGCCAGGGTGGACGCTACCCGTTCTGGAAAGGCATAGTTGGGGATTCGACATCGGTGGAGAATGCTGAGGGCATCGGCCGTGCTGGCCAGCCCCATGATGCTGGCTAGCACCGGCTTGCGGCTTCCGGCCGCCACCTCACCAATCACCTCCGCCAGGCTGGCAGGCAAGAACCAATCCTGCGGGGCCTGAATGACGACAGCCGCATCCACGGTCTCGTCGGCCAGCAATGCATCCAGCGCGCGGGCGTAGGTGCCAGGCCCAGAACCAGCCAGGATATCCACCGGGTTGCCCACGCTGGCGTACGGCGGGCAGCGCGACGCGAGATAACGGCGGGTGGCCTCGGTCAGCGGGGCCAGGGTCAGACCGGCCGCCTCTAGCGCGTCCACCGCCAAGACGCCCGGTCCGCCAGCGTTGGTCAGTACTGCCACCCGGTCTCCTTCCGGCAGCGGCTGCCAGGCCAAGGCTCTTGCCCAATCGAACAGCTCTTCCAGCGAACTGGCCCTCAGCACTCCCGCCTTCTGAAAAGCTGCGTCATAGGCCTCGGCGCTGCCGGCCAGCGCCCCGGTGTGGCTGGCGACCGCCCGGGCGCCCCCTTCGCCGCGGCCGACTTTGAGCATCACTACCGGCTTACTGCGAGCGGCCTCAGAGGCGACCTCCATAAAGGCGCGTCCGTCGGCCACGCCCTCCAGATAGCCAGTAATGACTCGGCTGTGTTGGTCGGCCGCCATCTCTGCCAGCAGTTCGGTCTCATCCACGTCGGCGCCGTTCCCTAGACTGGCTATACGCGAGAAGCCGACCCCCGCGCCCAGCGCCCAGTCAATGACGGCCGCCACGACTGCCCCGGATTGCGAGACAAAGGCGATGTCGCCAGCAACCGGCATGCCGACCACAAAGGTGGTGTTGATCGGCGCATGGGTATCAATGGTGCCGATGCAGTTTGGGCCCAGGAGCCGCATGTCATAGCGCTGGGCCGTCGCCTGCAGCTCCTGCTCGCGGGCCTCTCCCTCTGGCCCTGTCTCGCCAAAGCCACCGCTGACCACAACCACGGCCGGAACGCCGGCCTCGCCGCACTGCGCCACAGCAGATGCAACGTGCCGGGCTGGGACCACCACAACAGCGAGGTCCACCGGCCCAGGCACCTCTGCTATGCTGGGGTGGCACTGGTACCCCAGGATCTCGCGAGCGTGCGGGTTTATGGGGTATATCTCGCCCCCGTAATGATACTCGTACAAGTTGCGCACCACGCCATAGCCCAACTTGTGAGTGTCGCGGCTGGCGCCGACGACCGCCACGCTGCGGGGATTGAAGAAACAGCCAAGGTGTTGTCCTCTGTCCATCTCAGAGTCCTCGAAAACCTGGTAGCAGACAACGGGCCGCGCGATTGTAGCACGAGCAGACCGCGCTGCCCAATGCAACCGGCTGGCCGTTACTTTCGTCACTACTGGCCCAGCGGCCGGTGTGCTAGTATGGTTGCGTTGGCTGCTCCCTGTCTGTGTGAGGATACTTTGAGAATGACGCGGAAGCGAATGCCCAAGATTCTGGTGACCGGAGCTGCGGGCCAAATTGGTTCCGAACTGACAATGGCTCTTCGCAACCGGTACGGGAATCAGAACGTGGTGGCGGCCGGTCACAAGACTGCTCCCAGCCCCACTCTGCGCGACTCGGGTCCATTTGAGTTCATCGACGTAACGCAGAAGGAAACGGTCGAAGCAGTAGTCGACAGCTACCAGATCGATACTATCTACCATCTGGCGGCAATCCTCTCGGCCGTAGGGGAGCAAAAGCCCCAGCTCTGCTGGCGCGTCAACGTCAATGGTCTCTACAACATCCTCGAGATCGCTCGTGAACGAGGACTGCCGGGCATCTTCTGTCCCAGTTCGATTGCCGTTTTCGGCCGCGAGACGCCGCGAGACAACACACCGCAGGAGACGATTCTGAGCCCCGCCACAATGTATGGAGTCACCAAGGTTGCTGGCGAGGCACTGTGCGACTATTACGTGCAACGATTCGGAATGGACGTGCGCGGCATCCGCTACCCAGGGATAATCAGCAGCGAGACCTTGCCCGGCGGCGGGACCACTGACTATGCGGTAGCCATCTACTACGAGGCCATAGCAAATCGGCGCTACACCTGCTTTGTCGGGGAGAGCACGGTGCTGCCAATGATTTACATGCCGGATGCCATCAAGGCGGCGACAGATCTCATGGAGGCCGATTTCGCGCTTCTGCGGCACTACTCCAACTATAACCTGACGGCGATGAGCTTCTCGGCCGGCGAGTTGGCGGCCGAGATCAAGAAACACATCCCGGATTTCACGGTGACATACAAACCCGACTCTAGGCAGGCGATTGCGGATTCGTGGCCTCGTTCCATCGACGACAGCGCCGCCCTCAACGACTGGGGCTGGCAGCCGGACTATGATCTGGCGGCGATGACCGGCGACATGTTGGAGAGGCTCACCGCGCGCCACGCCGAGGGAAGACTGTACCCATGATCCCAACAGGAGCCAACAATGACTGACAAGCTCGACTTTTTCCGCGACGAACTCAGACGGCTGCGCGACACAGAATCATACATCAACATCCGCACCATGAACTCCCCGGCCGACGGTTGGATGGTGGTGGACGGACAGCGAGTGCTCAATTTCTGCACCAACAACTACCTGGGGTTGGCCAATCACCCGTTACTAAAGAAAAGGGCGCAGGAAGCCATTGACAAATGGGGTGTCGGCCCGGCCGCGGTGCGGACCATCGCTGGGACCCAAGCTCTGCACACAGAGTTCGAGCGCCGGATGGCCGAGTTCAAGGGTGTGGAGGCTTCCTTGTTGGTCCAGTCCGGCTTTTGCGCCAACCAGGCCGCTATTCCGGCTCTCGTCGGCCGCAATAAGGCAGCCGGCGAGCAGGACGTCATCTTCTCGGACCGGCTGAACCACGCCAGCATCATCGACGGGGCGCGGCTTTCTGGGGCCAAGATCATTGTCTTTGAGCACCGTGACCCGGACAGTCTGGAAGCAGTCATCAAGGAGCATCTGCCCAAGTACCGGCGCGGACTCATGGTAACGGACGGCGTGTTCAGCATGGACGGTGACGTTGCGCCGCTCGACAAGCTCTACGAGGTGTCGGCAAGGCACGGCGTGCTCACCATGGTGGATGACGCCCACGGCGAAGGGGTGCTGGGAAACGGGAAAGGAATTGTGGCCCACTTTGGGCTGCACGGCCAATTCGACGTCGAGATCGGCACTCTCTCCAAGGCATTTGGCGTTATGGGAGGGGTCATCGCCGGCAAGCAGGTTATCGTTGAGTACATCCGGCAGAGAGCCCGGCCGAATCTCTTCTCCAGCGCTCTCACTCCGGGCGATACCGCCGCATGTCTGGCAGCGGTTGAGCTGCTGGAGCGGTCAGAAGAACTGGTGGACCGGTTGTGGGAGAACACCACCTACTTGAAATCGGAAATGGAAAAGCTGGGCTTTGATACCGGCCGAACCGAGACGCCAATCGTGCCGATCATCATCGGCGAGGTCGCCAAGGCCAAGGAGTTCTCCCGCCGTCTCTTTGAGGAAGGTGTGTTTGCCATGGCCCTCGGCTTCCCCACCGTTCCGCGGGGTACGGCCCGCATCAGGGTGATGAACACGGCCGCCCACACCCAAGAGGACCTCGACAAAGGGCTGGAGGTCTTTGCCAAGGTCGGCCGGGAACTGGGTGTCATCCCCTGAACCTCATCTGAAACGCAGCTGAGAGGTTGCCTCTGAGGGCGGCCGGAGTGGGCCGCCCTCGCTGCTTCCAGAGCAGGGGCGCATTTGGCTTTCTCCCCGCTCCGTGATAAAATCCCTGCGCCAACTGGGAGTGCGAGCAACGGGAGCTATGATAGAAGTCGTCATCGACAGCATCCGAGTGAGCCTGATGTCACCCCATCGTGTCGTCCTGCTCAAGGAAATCGACAGCGACCGCCGGCTGCCGATCTGGATCGGCCCGTTTGAGACGGACGCCATAGTCGTGGAGCTGCAGCAGGTTGAGACTGCCCGGCCGCTCACGCACGACCTCCTCAAGAAAGTGATAACGGAGCTCGGTGGCACCGTCTCGCACGTGCTGGTGAACTCACTCAAGGATGATTACTTTACCGCCACGGTGTTCATTGACCAGAATGGCAAGCTCCTGGAGATAGACGCACGACCTTCAGATGCGATGGCGCTGGCGGTTCGCGTCAGTGTGCCGGTTTTTGTGGATGAGAAGGTGATGGAGGAAGCGGGGGTGCTTCCCGACGAGGAGATTCTCTCGGTGGAGGGTCCTGAGGTCCCCGATGAGAAGCTGGATGTGTTCAGCGACTACCTGGACGCGCTGGACACGGACGACTGACCCCCAGGGGCCGCAATCGAGGTTGATGGCCACCCTGGGCACAAGCAACGCGAAGCCTTGCTGCAGGCAGCAATAGCGCTACCGCTGGGCGATTTCCAGCACCCGTCTCGACACAAGCAACCGATAGCGCCTGCCAGACCCCGTGCGGCGGACCGCGCGGCCTAACGCCGTCTGGTCAGGCCACACGGCCATTCATTGCATTTGCTGAGGCAGATAAACATGGATGTTTCGAGTCCCACTACTCTCTCCGCCCCGGAAAAGACGGCCCCAAGCAACGTCGAGGCCGAAGAGGCGGTTTTGGGTTCCGTCCTGATCAACCCAGATGCACTAATCGACCTCGCTCCCTTTCTCCGAGGCAAAGACTTTTACCTGGTGAAGAACAGATGGGTGTGGGAAGCCATCCTGGCTGTCCAGGAGCGCAACGAACCGATCGACTTTTTGACAGTTACCAGCGAGCTAGAACATCAGGGGCGCTTGCAGGAGATCGGTGGGCCGATCTACGTCAGCCAGCTCATGGATGCCGTCCCCAGCGCCATTCACGCTGAGGCGTACGGCCGCATGGTGGAGCAGGCCGGGCTCCGCCGGCGCCTCCTGGGTGCAGCCAGCCAGGTTGCCCAGCTGGCATACGACGAGGCGGAGAACATTGAGATCGTGCTGGACAAGGCCGAGCAGGCGCTTTTCGGTGTATCGGAACAGCGACTGACAAGGGATATCCAGCCGATCAAGGAGGTCGTCACCGAGTACTATGACCGGGTCCACAAGTTGTCAGAACGGGACGACGTTCTACTGGGGATACCCACGGGATTCCGGCAATTGGGCAAGATCCTGGGGGGGATGCAGCGCTCAGATCTGCTCATCATCGCCGGCAGACCGGGGATGGGAAAGACCGGCTTTCTGTTGGGTGTCGCCCTCCACGCAGCGCGCCAGCACCGCAAACGGGTAGCCGTCTTTAGCCTGGAGATGAGCGCCGAGCAGCTGGTTGGGCGGCTGGTGGCGGCCGAGACCGGAATCGATTCTCATCGATTGCGCCGTGGCGCTCTGCGGGACGATGAATGGCCCCTCTTCACCGAAGCCACCGGAAGGCTGGCAGACACTCTCATCTTTATCGATGACACCCCCTCCATCACTCCGCTGCAGCTGCGCACCAAGTGCCGACGCCTGTACGCCGAGTATGGTCTGGATCTGATATTGGTGGACTACCTGCAGCTAATGAGCGGCGACTATCGGAGCGAGAACCGGGTACAGGAGATCAGCTACATCTCACGCCAGCTCAAAGGGCTGGCGCGCGAGCTGAACGTGCCGGTCCTGGCGGCCGCCCAGCTCTCTCGTGCCGTCGAACAGCGCCAGGACAAGCGACCAATGCTCTCGGACCTGAGAGAGAGCGGCAGCATCGAGCAAGACTCGGACATCGTGATGTTCATCTACAGGGACGAGTACTATACCAAGGAGGAGTCTGAAAAGCCGAACATTGCAGAGATTGCGGTTTCCAAGCACCGCAATGGCCCGACGGGAAAGGTCGAACTCTTTTTCCATACGCAGCTGGCGCAGTTCCGCGATCTGGAGCAGCGGCGAATCGAGCCCTAGCTATGAAGGGGTTCAGCGGGTTTCCTGCCGGCCGGCTCAATACCCTCGCTCTGCCAGCGCTGTTTTTCAGTGAGCTACTGCCGGTCATCGACGACCTGGCAGAGCTCAAGGTGACACTGTATTGCTTTTGGGCCCTGCATCACAAAGAAGGGCCAGTGCGCTACCTGGTCCGCAAGGATTTCCTGGACGACGACATCCTTATGCAAAGCCTGCTGCTCACAGCGCCCACGCCGATGGCGGGGTCCGGAAGCGCCGGCGGGCGGGGCAAGAAACCAGCGCGCGCGGCCGCGGCTGCGCTCGATGATGCATTGGAGCGCGCCGTGGCACGAGGGACGTTGCTGCACGTCTTGGTGGAGAGCGCGGCCGGTATGGAAGACCTCTACTTTATGAACACCGAGCGCGGCCGGGCGGCCGTGGAGGGAATCACTCGCGGTGAGTGGCGGCCCTCGGGCGATCCGGCCGAGCCGGTCAGCCTGATTGTCGAGCGGCCCAATGTCTTTGTGCTGTACGAACAGAACATCGGACCCCTGACCCCCATGATTGCCGAGCAGCTGCGTGACGCAGAGGACTGTTACGCGGCCGAGTGGATAGAGGAAGCAATAGAGATCGCAGTCAACAACAACGCCCGCAAGTGGGCATACATCTCCCGCATCCTGGAACGCTGGAAGGTAGAAGGAAAGCACGATGCAGCAGCTGGAGGAGATTCTGAAAGAAGTCGCCGCCGATACATCGAAGGCAAGTATGGAGACATCATCCAGCACTGAGAGCGAATGGCGTACGGCAGTGGCGGCGGAGCGGGGAGAGAGTGACGAGGCCCCCTGTTCCATCTGCAACGGGATGGGGTTTGTCACCCCGGACGTACCGCCGGCTGACCCTCAGTTCGGCAAGGCCGTCCCTTGCGACTGCCAACGGCACAGGATTGAGGAGCGCCGCTCGGCGAGCTTGCGGGCCATCAGCCAGTTGGGTTTCCTGGAGAGCAAGACCTTTGAGAACTTCCGTCCGGACCCCGCGGGACTACCGGACGAAAAGCGGCGCAACCTGAGGGCGGCGTACGAGCGCTGCCTGGAGTTCGCAAAGAAGCCAGAGGGTTGGCTCTTGCTGCGGGGCGGCTATGGCAGCGGGAAGACTCACCTGGCAGCCGCCAGCGCCAATCTCCAGATAGCCCGCGGCAGGCCGGTCATCTTTGTCACCGTGCCTGATTTGCTCGACTTTTTGCGAGCCACCTTTGCGCCCGATTCGCCAGTCGGCTTTCACGAACGCCTGGAGCAGATCAAGTCTGTGCCGCTGCTGATAATGGATGACTTTGGCACCGAGAGCGGCACACCCTGGGCCCAGGAGAAGCTCTTTCAGATTCTCAATCACCGGTACAACGCCCGCCTGCCAACCATCATCACCACCAACCATGAACTGGAGGAGATAGAGCTGCGGGTGCGTTCCCGCCTAGTTGACCCGGGCCTGGTGCAGATCGTCACCATCCTGGCGCCAGACTTTCGGCTCTCTGGCGTGCACGACGACCAGTCAGACCTTTCCAGTCTGGGCCTTCATTGGGGCCAGACCTTCGCATCCTTCGACCTCCGGCAGCGTGATCTGCCCCGCAACGACCAGAAGAACCTGCAGCGCGCTATCGAGGCAGCCAGGAGCTACGCAGAGGCACCGGAGGGCTGGCTAGCGTTCACTGGCGCCTATGGCTGCGGCAAGACCCACCTCGCCGCAGCCATCGCGAATCATTGGCGCCAGCAGGGGTACCCGGTTCTCTTTATCAGCGTGCCCGACCTGCTGGACGATCTGCGCGCCACCTTTGACCCCAGCAGCAGCACCAGCTACAGCAAGCGGTTCAAGGAGATCCGTGCCGCACGGTATCTGATCCTGGACGACCTGGGCATCGAGAGCGCAACCAGCTGGGCACGCGAGAAACTCAACCAGATTTTTGACTATCGGTACAACGCGCAACTGCCCACGGTGATCACCACGGCGACCGAGATCGAGAAACTGGACAACCGGCTGGCGAGCAGGATGTTGGACGCTACCCACTGCACCGTCTTTGCCATCCTGGTTACCAGCTACCGGGGCGCCGCTTCCAAGCCCGAGTAGTCGAACCGCCAGCAGCCTACTCGGTGGCTGCCCAGGACCCAGGTTGCATGCAGCTTGAGCAGGAACACCATCGTCTGCGGGATCACGAGACACCAGTTCCGGTCCGGGTTCTCTGCCACACATGCGGCGGTCAGACCCACGAGCGGCCCCCTACGAGAGCCGCAGCTCCTTTGCATTGGCGGCGCCACTGAGGATGTCAAGGTCTAGGCGCTACGCTGTCGTCCTGCTCTCCCTCCTGGTCGCCTACCTCGCAAGTTGCCAGCGGGTGGCAAGGCCATCGCCGACCAGAGCTGCGAGCACGGACACGGGAACTCGGCCCGGAGAGCCAAGCGCGGTACCTTTCCAACCCTCCCCAACTCCACGGCCGACCCCGACCGCCCAGACTGTCTCCAGGCCGCTCACCAGCCCGACACCAGACCCCACCCGCGCAACTGAGCCGGAGCCCCAACCTGAAAGTCACCTGGTCCAATATGGTGAGAGTCTGGGCGCTATCGCGCTCCGGTACGACACCACGGTGGAAGCATTGATGGCGCTCAATGGGCTGGCCGACTCTGACATGATCCAGTCCGGGCAGATTCTGCTCCTGCCGACGGTCGAGCTTCCGGTCGGCCCGGCCGAGAAACTGATCCCGGATAGCGAGCTGGTGTATGGCCCGGCCTTTTCCCATTTTGACGCAACGGCGTGCGCTAGCGGTGCAGGGGGCTACCTGGCGAGCTACACAGAAGATGTGGAGGGGCGCATCCTCAGCGGCCCCGAGATCGTCCAACTGATCGCCCAGCAGTACAGCGTTGGCCCCCGCCTTCTACTGGCTCTGCTGGAGCTCAAATCCGGCTGGGTGACCGAGCCAGATCCGGCCGAGGACACGCTCTACTATCCAATGGGCAGGGTGGAGTACGACTGGGACGGACTGTTCCTCCAGCTCAGCTGGACCGCCAATGAGCTCAATCGCGGCTACTATGAGTGGGAAAGCTACTGGCCCCACACTGTCGAGTTGGGCGACGACACAAGGATCCAACTGGCGGCCGGGCTCAACGCCGGCACGGCCGCGGTTCAGAGCTTCCTGGCACTCTACAATTCCCGGGCCGGCTGGGAGACGCAGGCAGCCTGGGACGGGAGCCTCATGACCATCTATCGGGCGTTCTTTGGCAGTCCCTTTGTCTACGCCGTTGAACCCCTTGTCCCGCCCGACCTGGCGCAGCCGGAGATGCTGCTCCCCTGGAAGGGAGGAGAACTATGGTATCTCACCGGCGGGCCGCACGGCGGTTGGGGCGGCTATGGACTGGCTGCGCTTGACTTTGTACCGGCCGGCGACGCGCGGGGGTGTGACAAGACGCCCAACTGGGTGCGAGCGGTCTGCCCCGGCCGGGTGGTGCGCAGCGAGAACGGCGAAGTAGTAGTAGACCTGGACGACGACGGTTTTGAAGGAACCGGCTGGAGCGTCCTCTATATGCACATTGCCGCGGATGGCCGGGTCCCCACGGGTGCCTGGCTGGAAGCCGGAGACAAGATCGGACACCCTTCCTGTGAAGGGGGTTTCACCACCGCCGCTCACCTTCACCTCGCCCGACGCTACAACGGCCGTTGGGTCGACGCGGCCGGGACCACACCCTTTGTGATGGACGGCTGGACCACGGTCAGCTACGGACCCGCCTACGACGGAGCACTGGTAAAGGGAGACCAGACCCGCGAAGCTTGCGAATGCCGCGAGCCAGAGTTCAACGGAATCATCGCCGGAAACGCAGAGGGGGTCACGCCCGGCGAGGGTAGCTGAGCGCCGCAGCCGTGCTCTCCCTCGACAAGCAGAACCAATACCGGGCGCGGCTCCTCGCTCTGGCTCCGGAGTGGATGCCTGCCACCGAGGTCTATGAAGCCACCATCCGCCAGTACCTCCGGCCGGGGGTCCGTCTGCTGGACGCAGGCTGCGGCCGAGGCGGAGTCGTCGAGCAGTTGCAGGGCGAGCAGGTGTGGATGGTGGGCATTGATCCGGACACCGCCTCGCTGAGAGAACACCGGCTCCGGCCGGCCGACACTCCACGTCCCCGGCTGTCGGCCGCCTTCTTGGACCGGCTACCGTTCGCTGCCTCGACCTTTGACCTGGTGATTGCCAGTTGGGTGCTGGAACATCTGGCAATGCCGTCAGCCGCCTTTGCGGAGGCGGCGCGCATCCTACGCCCAGGGGGGCACCTGATTGCGCTGGCCCCGAATGGGTGGCATCCGGTAAGCCTGCTGAACCGCCTACTGGCCCAGCGCAAGCCGCTTCAGGCATGGTTGGTCCTCCGGTTGTACAGCCGCGGGGAAGCCGACGCTTTTCCCGTGCGCTACCGGGCCAACAGCGTACGCCGCTTGCGCCGCCTGGGGGAGGAGGCGGGCCTCACCACCGTCGCCATCCAGACCATTTCGGACCCCACTTACCTGGCCTTCAGCGATGCACTTTTTGCAGTCAGCCGGGCGCTGGAGCGGCTTCTGCCGGCCGGGGCCTGGGTTCACATCGTGGCCGATTTCGCGCGCTGAGGGGTGCGGCCGGGGAGGCCTGGGCGGTGCGGAAACCAGCAACCTCATCACCATCTGTCTGGTTGCTTCCAACCACCTTCACAAGAGCCAGGTCCTGTCGTGCCTTACGAAGCAAAAGGCGGACCAGTTCCTGGAGACGGGTCTCACGGCTGTCAGCCATGGAGGACTCTTCCCTCTCAAAACGCGGGATAGAGCACCGATCCCGGAACATCCCAGTACCGCTCGGCGAAGGACTGCTCCAACAAAATGATGTCGATGGGTACCCGGAAATCCCGCAGCAGGCGGCGCAGACGGGCTGCTTCATGCCGATGGGCCACCGGGTCGCGCTCGATAACGAGCAGGTCCACATCGCTGCACGGCCGCGCTGTCTCTCGCGCCCGAGAGCCAATCAGGATCACTTTCACAGGATTGGCTGCCGCAACGATGCGACGAACCATCTCCTGAATATCGGCTTCTGTTACGTGGCGGGTCTCCATGGTCCTCGTCTCCTCAGCCACCACGGGATTCACTCAGCACTTGACCCCTGGCATACGCCTCCGCCAGAAAGGGTCACACGTCCGGTCTGGCCAGCGAAGCAGATTCCCATTCCAGCCTGGCTGCGTTCGTTTCTTCAGCTGCGATCGCCGCGTCGATCTCGTCTCGGTTGGCATGATAGTATGCCAGGGCCGCAGAAACCTGGGCCAACGTGAGATGACCGAATTGGTCCGCGATCTCCTCGGCGCGAAGGCCGAGCCTGTACCAGCCGACGATCCACTGAACCGTGACGCCGGTGCCGCTGATGCGCGGCCGCCCGCCACGGATGGATGGCGACTTGACAATGAGAGTGCCAATGTTGGCAACCGCACTCATGGTTTCAGCCCTCTCGGCCGGTAGCTTTCACTATGCTCAGTTGCCCACGGCCCGCGGACACGCTTCACTAGCAGTGTGCCAGACGAAACAGAAGGGCCGTTGCGGCGACTCCGGCAAAGAACTCTGCCAGCAGTTCCGCTGCAGTCTACTCTACCACAGGTTGACGGCCGTTGCAGAGAGCTGGCTCCCCCGACCGGCGTCAGCTTCTGACTGTCGGCGGTCGTGACTGACGCCATACGTGACATGGAGGGTGTGTCACACAGGCCTTGTGCGTTCCGAGAAACAATGGTACAAAACACGCGCGATGCTATCCTGGCCGTCAACGACGGCTAAACGGGACGAAAATGAACGCAATTCTGGAAACAAAGCAGCAGTGGGAAAAGCAGACGGTGGAGCCTGCACTGAGCCGGTTCCCTGAGCGGGCGGAGGTGTTCGAGACACCATCTGGCATACCAGTGGAGCGGACCCACCTGCCGGCCGGTCCGACGGAGCCGGACTATCTGGAAAAGCTGGGCTTCCCCGGCCAATATCCCTTCACGCGGGGCGCACAGCCCACCATGTACCGCAGCCGGCTATGGACCATGCGCCAGTACGCTGGCTATGCTAGCGCCGAGGAATCGAACGCCCGCTTCAAGTTCCTGTTGGAGCAGGGACAGACCGGCCTTTCGGTCGCCTTTGACCTGCCCACTCAGATCGGATACGACAGCGACGATCCACTGGCGGCAGGAGAGGTGGGCAAGGCGGGCGTGGCAGTCTCATCGCTGCAGGACATGGAGACACTGTTTGAGGGGATTCCGCTCGACAAGGTGAGCACCAGCATGACGATCAACGCTCCGGCCGCCATCTTGTTGGCGATGTACATCGCGGTCGCCAAGCGGCAGGGCGTCGATCAGGCTAAGCTCCGGGGCACAGTGCAGAACGACATCCTCAAAGAGTACGTTGCGCGCGGAACCTACATCTTTCCACCCAGGCCTTCCATGCGGCTCATCACCGATCTCTTTGCCTACTGCAAGCAGCACGTGCCGCGCTGGAACACCATTAGCATAAGCGGCTATCACGTCCGCGAGGCGGGGAGCACGGCCGTCCAGGAAATCGCCTTTACGCTGGCCAACGCAATTGCCTACGTGGAGGCGGCGCTGTTAGCCGGGTTGGCGGTGGACGATTTCGCTCCTCGGCTGGCCTTCTTTTTCGGCGCGCACAACAACTTGCTGGAAGAGGTGGCCAAGTTCCGAGCGGTCCGCCGGTTGTGGGCCCGGATCATGCGCGAGCGGTTCGGCACCCAGGACCCCAGGAGCTGGCGGCTGCGCTTCCACACCCAGACCGACGGCTGCACCCTGACCGCTCAACAGCCAGAGAACAACGTGGTTCGGGTAACGCTGCAAGCTCTGGCGGCCGTCCTGGGAGGCACTCAGTCGCTCCATACCAACAGCCGGGACGAGGCCCTCTCCTTGCCGACCGAGCAGTCAGTACAGATCGCACTGCGCACCCAACAGATAATCGGGCACGAATCGGGTGTGGCGGACACGGTGGACCCCCTGGCGGGCAGCTATTACGTGGAATACCTGACCGACCAAATCGAAGCTCGTGCGCGAGCGTACATCGACGAGATCGAGGAAATGGGCGGTGCGCTCGCAGCTATCGAGGCCGGATACGTACAGACAGAGATCGAGCAGGCAGCCTACCAGCACCAGCAGGCGGTCGAAGAGGGAAGCGCAGTGGTGGTGGGAGTCAACAGGTTCAGGGTGGAGGAAACCCGAGAGCTGGACCTGCTGCGCTTCAACCCTGCAATCGAGCAGGCGCAACGGGAGAAGCTGGGGAGACTGCGAACACGGCGAGATTCCGACCGGGTGGCGGAGTTGCTGGGCCAGTTAGAGCCGGCAGCGGTTGCGGCCGGCTCGGGCGCCCTGCTGCCAGTTCTGATCGCGTGTGTAGAAGGCGACGTGACCATAGGGGAGATCTGCGGCGTGCTGCGGCGGATCTGGGGGGAGTACCGGCCGGGCACCGTCGTATAGCGCGCAGATGAAGGCCCGTTAGACCAGATGCGGGCCCGCGCACTCTGTATCGTGTCATGAGCCGGGTCTCTGCCTGATGCAGTTCGAACTGTACATCCCCCAACGGAGCTGGCTCCACGAGTTGGACCCGCGCACCAAGATGCTCCTGACCGTGGTTGGCCTGGTGATCTGTCTGCTGTTTCAAGAGCTCGCGGTGATGGGGGTCGTCCTGGTGGCGTTCCACCTGGTCCTGCTGGCGGCCGGGATTGCCTGGGAACGACTCGGCTGGCTGTGGAAGCGAATGCTGCCGCTTACAGTCATGATCCTGGTGCTGCAGCCGTTTTTTGCCTCGCCGCCGAGCGGGCAGGTGCTGTGGCAGCTAGGCCCGCTGCGATGGACGATGGAGGGGGTGCGATCCGGCGCGGTCTTTGCCCTGCGGGTGAACGCAATGACGTTTGTGACGGCAGCTCTGCTCTTTACCACCGAGCCGGCGCTGCTGGTCAGGGGCCTGGTCAGGTTAGGCTTGCCGTACGAGTGGGGGCTGACGGTGAGCCTGGCGATTCGCTACCTGCCCACCACCTACGGACTGTACCAGTCCGTCTACGAAGCGCAGCAAGCCCGCGGCTGGGACCCCGGCCGGGGCAGTTTCGTGCGTCGGGCGCGAAACTACCTGCCGATGCTGGTGGCGGTGATGATTGCTGCCCTGCGAATGGCGGACAATCTAGGAATGGCGTTGGCGGCGCGCGGCTTTGGAGCGCCGGGGCCGCGCAGCACGCTGCACGACATCCGGTTCCGGCCGGTGGACTGGGCGGCTACGGCCGGATTGCTGCTGCTACTGGGCGCCAGCCTTGCCTGGAAGCTCACATAGGGCGGTCCCCACAGAGGAGACCGCACGAGGGAGGGGAAGCTACATCCGGGCCAGCGCCTGCTCCATCCTCCCGAGCGCCTGCTGTATCCTCTGGCGCGAGTTGGCGTAGCAGAGACGCAGATACCCCTCGCCTTGTTCTCCGAAGGCAGTGCCAGGCAACACGGCGACCCCCGCTTGGTCCAGCAAGTAGGCAGCCAACTCGTCCGAAGAGATGCCAAAGCTCTTGACGTTGGGGAAGACGTAGAACGCCCCTTGCGGTGTCCGGCAGGTGATTCCAGGAATGGCGTTGAGCCCCGCAACGATGAGGTCGCGTCGCTGCTGGTACTCAGCCCGAACCGCCTCCACCGGCTCCTGGGGTCCTGTGAGGGCTTCTATGCCAGCGAACTGGGTGAAGGCGGCCGTGCAACCTACAGAGTGGGTCACGAGGAGGCCGACCTTCTCTGCCAAGGCCTCGGGCATGACGGCGAATCCCAGCCGCCAGCCAGTCATGCCATAGGTCTTGGAAAAGCCGTCCATGATGATGGTGCGCTGGCGTGCTTCAGGCAGTGCCCCCATGCTCACGGCCGGCTCGTCTCCGTACACCAATCGCATGTAGATCTCATCCGAGAGCACCCAACCGCCATGCCGCTCAGCGGCCTGCAGCACGTGGGCCAGGTCATCGCGCGGGAGGATGCCTCCGGTCGGGTTCGAAGGGGAGTTGAGAATGACCATCCGGGTGCGGGGGCCGACCCTGGCGTCAAAGGCGGCCAAATCGAAGGAAAAGCCGGTCTCCTCCAACAGGGGAACCGGAACAGGCACTCCGCCCGCCAACTCGATGATGGCGCGGTAGCTGGGAAAGCCTGGGTCGGGATAGATCACCTCGTCGCCCGGCTCCACCAGCGCCATGATGGGGAAGTAGATGAGAGGCTTGGCGCCCGGCCCGACGATGACCTGCTCGGGCTTGACGACAATACCGCGGCGCTCGCCGGCATCACGGGCGATTGCGGCGCGAAGCGCCGGCAGGCCGGCCGGCGCCGTATAGCGCGTCTGTCCATCGGCAATCGCTTGCACCCCCGCCCTGCTGACGTTGGGAAAGGTCTGGAAATCCGGCTGGCCGATCTCCAGGTGAATGATGTCGCGCCCGTCTGCCTCCAGCGCCTGAGCCTGGGTCAGCACGGCGTAGGCGCCCTCTTCCCTCAGATTGCTCACACGGCTCGCAAACCGATTCAGCCGCTTGTCCAAAGGGCACCTCCTGCGCCGCTCCCACTCTGCGTCTGGAGAGTAATTATACGGCGGGCAGAGGAACGCAGCAAAGAACAGAACCGCACCAGGGCAACCGCACCGGCGCGCGGCGCGGCAGGCAAGGCTGTTCGCTGCCTCGGCGGAACCGCCTTGGCGCTGGTGGAGAAAGACACTATACTGGCAATCACCAGAGCGTCGCTAGCCGTACACTCGCATCCCAGCAGGAACAGAGAAGCCATCGCCCCCGCTGAGAGACGCCGGCGTGCGAACGGTAGTCCGAGCTGAGGGAGAGGGTGCAGAGCTGCGCACCAGCGTTGGAGAAGCGGGCGAGAGATCACACAGGTGCAGGAGGAACAGCTCACCGGTCAGTCATCTCGGGGTAGGACTGCCCTGGCCGGCGGTCTGGCCCTGCTGCCGGTGCTCGCTGTCGCCGTTCTGTGGCTGCGATACACCCACAGCGGGCAAGGTTTTGGCCTGTTCGACATTGAAGAGCCAGGCGCACCTGCCGCGCCTGTCTCCGCCGCGGGCGGCGGATGGTACGAAGTGTTCTTTACCGTTCCTCAAGAGGAGCCGACCTGGCTCGGGGGGTTAGATACGGTGCTGGCGGCCGACATCGACCACGCTCAGTCCTCGGTCGATGTTGCCGCCTACGAGTTGAACCTGCAGAGCATAACCGACGCCCTCGTGCGGGCCCACCGGCGCGGCGTGCGGGCGCGGATGGTCACCGATAGCGACAACATAGAGCTGGATCATCCGCGGGAGTTGATTGAGGCCGGCATTCCAGTGGTGGGCGACGGACGGTCAGCCACCATGCACAACAAGTTCGCGGTGCTCGATGGTTTCGTCACCTGGACCGGCTCGTGGAATCTCACCGACAGCGGCACCTATCGCAATAACAACAACGCCATCCGCATCGTCTCTGAGCGGCTGGCTCAGAACTACGTCCAAGAGTTCGAGGAGATGTTCCTGGAGAATGCCTTTGGCGCTACGTCTCCGGCCGCCACGCCTCACACACGGCTGTCTATTGAGGGCACGCCGGTAGAGACCCGGTTTGCCCCCGAAGACGGGGTGATGGAGCGGGTGCTGGAGATCGTGTCCGGCGCCAGCGAGAGCATCCGGTTCCTGGCCTTCTCCTTCACCGACGAGCGGCTTGGAGCCGCCATGTTGGAGAGGGCGAGGGCGGGAGTGCTG
>JAUVHW010000304.1 GCA_030593075.1 Ardenticatenales bacterium | reverse complement strand
AAGCGCACGGACCTGCTGGCTAGCTAGCCCCCGGTCCCGACCGGGGTCGGGAATTGCAGATCTGCAAAAGGAGGAATGATGGCTGAGAAAGACTGCGGCTGCACACCAGGTATAGAACTCACAAACCCAGGAGGCGCCAAGACCTTCATCACCTACTGCCCCAAGCACGCCGCCGTGGACGACTTGATTGCGGCGCTGGAGGGGATCAAGGGCCAGAAGTGCTACTGCTACATGCACGGCGCGGAAGAAGACGACCCCGATTGTCCCCACGAGATCGCCCAGGGCGCCATCCGCAAGGCGCAGATCCCGGCGGGGGCGAAGGGCTAGAGGACAGCGCGGGCCTGAGCGAGAACGGCACGAGTCGCGTCTACCCCAACGCTCACACCAGACGGCTCTGATTCCGCTGGCTCCAACTCCTCTGCGATCAAGGCCTCCGCAGCCTCCAGCGCCTCCAGTACCGTGTCCACGTCGCGGCAGAGGCGCAGGATAGCTTCCTCTGCATCGCAATCCGGTAGTCGTGGCGGCTTGGGCCTTGGCGAAGGCGAAAGGCCCCACTCCGCTGTTGCCTTCCAAGCCTCCCGCTCCTCTTGCGTCGTCTCCATCATTCCTCTCCTTTCCGCTTCAGCGCGGCGAGCACCATGGTTTCCGCCGGCCCCTCTGGTATGTCCCGCAGCAGCTCCTTCGCCTCGGCCCGCTTGTAATTCATGTCGATAAGGAGCCCTAGTGCGCCCTTAAAACCGGGTTTGCCCGGCACGGACGGGCCGCGAGAGCCGTTCTTGGCGGCACCGGGGACCTTCCCCTGCCGCGTCTTGGCCTTGCAGACTGCGAAATGCGGGATACGGCGCACCTCGTAGAGCATGGGCTTGCCGTCTTTCGTCTTGCCCCACTCCAGGTTCTTGAGGTGGCAATCCCGGCACTCAGTCACCCTTCAATCACCTCTACCTCGATGCCCCGCTTGCGCGCCTCGCGGATCATGTGCGCGGTCCCCGAACTGTTGCCCATATGAAATGCGATGACCAGCGTGGGCTGTTCGCGTTCCAGCATCCAGATGTTCCGCTTCGGCCCAGCACCAGAGCCATGTTTTCGCCAATTTGCCGGATATTCCACGACATCCAAGCCGCGATCAAGGGCACACCTGCGAGCCAGAGTATCCACCCCATCCGCCCCGCCCTCGATCACCTCCGACTTTGCTGGCAACGCTGCAATCCTGTCACGAATCACCCCCACACCGCGCCACTTACGGCTACCGCAGATCAACACCTTCATCGTCCGTAGGCTCCTTCGCTAAGAATCTACCAGGGTGGTGAGACGGGGACAGGACGCCCCTGTCAGGGCTGCGGCTCTTGTCGCGGCGGCGGCTCGACGGGAGACACGCCCTCTGGACGACCAACGATAAAGCGCGGCCGCCGGCGGACGTACCATTGCCCGCCGTCATGCTTCTCTGCCTCGGCCCTTTGATGCACACCCAGCAATTTGTAGCCGTTGCCGAGATAATGGTTGGCGAGGAATTGGCCCACTTCCAAGACTTGCACCACATCAGCAAAGTATGGCTGCGAGACTGCCCAAGTGTTATCCATCGTTATCTCCTTCCTTCATCATCCCCACTGCTCTTGCGTCGCTTCGGTGAACACTACACTGGCCAACGCAGCACATCCTGCCACCTCTCGGCTTTCGGCACAGGCTGCCGGGAAGGTAGGCCCCAGCTCGCGGGCGCTTTCCAGCCCACCGGCAATTCTGAGACAGGCACCAGGCCAGCCTTGATGCGCAACAGGCGCTTCGCGATTCGGTAAATTGGCTTTGCCCCACGCCGACGACCAGACCGCGTACGACCCACCATGCCGGCAGCTTCTAGGCGCCGCGCAAGATCATGTCCAGCAGAATGGCATGGCTGACAGAGAGGCACCAAGTCTTGCAGCTTCTCACGGCCCAAGCGCCGATAGGTGCGGTGATGAAGTTGGACCCGATCCGCCCCGCAGACTACGCAGCCCTGCGGCAGCTTTGACGCGAAGTACCGCCGCCGCTTCTCCCCCCAGGCCGGGGAGGCTATGTACTCTTCGTAACGCTGTCTATTCGTCTCCATCGCTTCGCTACCGGGCGCGGGGGGCCATCGGCAGGTCGCCCTACCGAAACCATCTTTTGCCCCCAGCATGACACCGATGAGGCCAACTCTGGGGTAGCAGTCGGGGGTATGAAACCCAGAGCATCCCTGCTGTCGGCGGGTGTGGGCCGTGACCCCAGTCCCCTCCCACACCACGCTTTGTTCACACCGGCCCAGTGCCGTTGACGGCTGGTGTATAGCAGGGCTGGTACTGGTGGAGCTCCGCAAAGGCGGAGGACTTAGAACCTTCCAGCTACCTGCTGGATGGCGCACGCCCAAGAAGTAGTGTATGCTGGGTGTACCTTCATCCTGATCGTACTCTACGGTCACACCGCGCCTTCCGTCAAGGGGGGCGTTGGTGTTTCTGGGCATCATTCCCATATCCAGTTCCAGGCGAGCCCCACGCAGAAGGCGGTAAGCCCCATATCAAGCCAGCGCGGGTAGTCACTCGCCCAACTCGTACTGTCAACGAGCGCTGTGAGGCCACCAATTATCAAGCCCACGGCTGCTGCCCTTAGAACAGTGGTCATCTTTCCTCCTTCTCTACGTTCTTCAGCCGCATCACGAAGCACTGGTCCGAGAAGCACTTGTCCGTCTCCCCGAAGGTGAGTGTCCAGCCGTGACGCTGCCTGTTCCTGTTGATGACATAGTGATGCAGGTGGACACCCCCGGCTGCTGCGATGTAGGCGGCCACCTCCTCGCGCGTCCCTGGGCCCTTCTGCCGGCTCACAGTGCCCTCCACGCGGCGAGGGCCTTGTGCCGCTTCTCTTCACAGTCAGGATCACAGCCATGGTGGTAATGGATTTCCGCCAGCGCATTCTCCAGCGCCTCCACCGCGAGTATGAGGGCGGCCAGGGTGGCCGGGACCGAGGCGGCGAGTTGGGCATTGGCCTTATTCTTAGGGCCAGCAAAGCCATCCCGATATTGAGCATCAAAGGTTGCTATGAAGTCATCACCAGCTAGCCCTGTGTAGAGAGAGAATACACCACCATTCTGGCTGCTTAGTATGGCCCAGCGTCCTTGGCTCGCCGCAGCCAGCATCTCCCGCGCGGTGTCTATGTCCATGTCACACCTCCTGGTCTCGCCCCACGGCCCCCGGCCACAGGTCGATCTCGCGCACTCCCCGTTCGTCCTTCTCTGCGGCGGACTCCGTGTGCCAGTCGCGGGAGCCGCGCTCCAGGCTGGCCAAGAAGCTACGCCGGTCTCCGCACCGCCGGCACCGCCCGGGCGTCATCTGCCCGTTGGGCTGGTCCAGCAACCAGCGGTGAAGGCACGTCATCGGACTGCAGCGCCTCGGGCAAGGGCCTCAGTGGTAACCGCGCTTGTGGAGCCCTTGATGTTCAGCTTCTGGTGCATCAATTTGCCCCACACAGCTTGGATAGGGCCACATTCCCCGCAGGCTTTCTCGCTGGCTTGGCAGGCCTTGCAGCATACAGCCACCTGGACGGGTTGATGCTTCTCTTCCAGTCGCTTCTTAGCGCGGTCGCGCCATCCTCTCCAGCTACCCCACCCCCTCTCGGGGAACCCGTCACTGTTCATCGGCGTGCTCCAGGGCAGCTTCCAGGGCGCGGCGCAGGGCGAACAGGAGCTTGCAGACATGGCACTCGGCTTCTTCGCAGGAACTGTTGATAACGTAATCTTCATGTTCGGGTAGGGGCTCCTCTTTCCAGTGCGCGCCGTGCTCGTACTCCAGCGCCTTCACGCAGGCGGCGAAGTGGTCTAGGCCAATGTCCGCCAGTTCGTCCCGCGCCCAGCAGCCACGACAACCCTGTATCGGCGCACTGTCCGCGCCGGGCTTCACTCCCTCGAAACACCCATGGGTCGCGTCGCGCACCAGCACCTCCAGGAGTTCGGTACAGCTAGTGGTCATCGGACGGCCTCCAGTTCGTCTATCTCGATCTCTACGCCGCCCTCGTTGTGGTAGTCCTTG
>JAUVHW010000337.1 GCA_030593075.1 Ardenticatenales bacterium | reverse complement strand
TAGATAACCGCCCTGCGCTTTTCGCTCCTGGCGGCGCTGTAGGGAGAGTTCTACGGCCTGACCAGCGGCAATTCCGTGAAAAGGAGGTTGGTAATCGTGCGTGACTATGAAGCGATTCTCGTGATTGAGCCAGACCTGGAGGACGAGGAACGGGTTGTTCTCGTCGAGAAGGTCCAGGACTGGGTTGCAGCGGGGGGGGGCGAGGTCACCAAAGTAGACCTCTGGGGGCAGCGGAGGCTGGCGTATCCCATCCGCGACTATACCGAAGGGTACTATGTTCTCATGAATGTCGCGCTGCCGACTGAGGGCGTCCGCGAATTGGAGCGGCGCCTCCAGATAACCGAGGAGGTGCTGCGCTACTTGACGGTGAGACTGGAAAGCGAATGAGAGTCCGGCGGCGGCGTTTGCCCGTCGCTGCGACGCTTTCTGTAGTGAATGCAGGAGGTTGCAGTGTCAGATAGGAGCAGTGGCAGGCGGCGGTTCCATCGCCCCAAGTTCTGCGCTTTTTGCGTTGACAAGGAGGCGCAGATTGACTACAAGCGGCCCGAGACGTTGCGCCGCTATGTGTTCGGCAGTGGAAAGATCCGGCCGCGGCGCCAGACCGGCATCTGTGCCAAGCACCAGCGTGCACTGGCCAAGGCTGTCAAACGCGCGCGCCACATCGCGCTCCTTGCCTTCACGGGCAGCGATCGTCGAGGGTGACCGAGATAGACGCGGGCGATAGGCAGGTCCGGCCGCGGGACTGCGAGTGAGAGAAATGGCCAAGCGGAAGCGGCGACAGGCTCGGGAAGATAGTGTGCAGTCGTACAAGGAGCTGGCGCGCGCGCGCCGCGAGGGGAAGGCGCGTAGGCGGCTCCTGGTGGCCGTGGCTGCGGTCTCTGCTGTGGTCGTTGGGATTCTCCTGGCAGGGATCATCAACGAGTTGGCCGTCAAGCCCTCTCAGCCGGTGGCCAAGGTTGGCGAGGCCGAGATTACGACGGCCGAGTTCCGGGAGAGAGTGCATCTGGAGCGCGCACTGATAATCGACCAGTTCTTCGAGCTCGCTGACCTGTACGGCCTCGATGTGGCGTATCAGTTCTCTGGTATTGGCCAGCTATACGAGGCGTCTCCGTCCGGGTTGTCAGATAGATACATAGAGTTCGGCGAGGCGGTGCTCGATTCGATGGTCGACGAGGCTCTGATCCGCCGAGGAGCGGCTGAGATGGGGGTCTCTGTCGCGGAGGAAAAGGTGTCGCAACTGGTCGAAGAGCGCGAAGGCTATTACCGGCGCGGTACTCCGACGCGACCGCCCACCTCTACCCCCTGGCCGACTCCCACGCCGATTACGTCCACCAACGCGGCGCCCACACAGGCGCCCACCTTGACCCCTCGGCCGTCGCCGACAGTCGTGACTCAGGCGGGGTTTGACCAGCTCTACCAGGAACGGCTGCGCGAGCTCAGGCGGGCCGGAGCGGGCGAAGAGGTCTACCGGGCTACCCTCGAGATCCGGCTCTTGGAGGAGCGGGTACGGGAGCGGCTGATGGAAGACGTTCCACTGGAGGCAGATCAGGTAGAGTTTGACCTGTTGAGCTTTGCCTCCGCTGACGACGCAGATGGCTACTTGCCGCGCCTGGACGCTGGAGAGTCGTTTGACAATCTCATGGAAGAAGCGCGGTCAGACCCCGAAGACGGGTTCAATGCTGCGTCAGTTCCTTGGACGACGCTCGGAGACCTCTCGCAGCGGGTAGGCAATGTGATCTCTGTAGTAGCCTTCTCCCAGGAGGTAGGTGCCTACAGCCGGGTTGTCGAGTCTCCTGAGGGGGACCGTGTCATTCTGCGGGTGACCGCGCACGAGGTGCGAGAGCTGAGTGACGGCGCTCGGCGGAGCATGGAGAACGATCTCTACAGCGATTGGCTTGAGGGTCTTCGCGAAGCAACCGTCATGGAAAAGTACGACTACTCGCGCGACAGGGTGCCGCGCGACCCGAGGCTGGACCGCACCAGGCTGATACCGACTCTCACTCCAGAGGAGTAGGGTAGGTCCCCCCGACCTGCACGGGGCACGGAGATCATTTTCCGCTCTGGCGCCGCACCTATCCCTGACCGGCGACCGCGCCGCTATTCCCGCTGGCGTGCGCCTGGGTTGCGCAGGTAATCCTGGCCCATACTGAATGGATCATCGCCATCATGCCGCGCGATGTGGAGTGCGTGCGCATCGCTCGTGTTGGCAGGCGTCGCCGCTGACAGTCTGATCCCAAAGAGGAGCCACCGTTGGAGGGACTGACTATTCACCAGCAGATCACGTTTCTCATGGTCCGTGATCTGGAGGCGACGGCCCACTTTTACCAGGCTCTGCTCGGGTTGCCGTTGGCGCTTGACCAGGGGAGCTGCCGCATCTACCGGGTCGTGGGCGACGCCTACGTGGGATTCTGCGAGCGTCCCGAGGCGACCGGCTCGACAGGGAACGTGATCTTGACCCTGGTGACCCCGGAGGTGGACGCCTGGCACCAGCGGCTCCAGGGCCTGGGCGTGGCGTTTGACAAGCCGCCCGAGGTCAACCCCGTCTATGGCATCTATCATTGCTTTGCCCGTGATCCAGATGGGTATCTGGTGGAGATCCAACGCTTCCTGGAGCCAGTTCTCTAGTGCGAGTCCGCTCCGTCACCTTCTTTGTTGATCCCCTCCAGCCACTGGACAACGTGGCGGCCGCGGCTGCTGAGAGCCGCGTCGTTCTGGATAGAGCTGGCTACCAGCTGCAGACCGTCCGCCTCGCCACTACACCCTTTCCCACCTGGTTGTCCGACGGCGGCCGGGTGGGCCAGCTGGCCGAGTGGTGCCGGCAGGAGGGGATAGAGTACCTGGCCCTGGGACCGGTCCGGCTGGAAGACGATGCCTCTCAGCTGGACTGTCTGCGCACTGTAATCGCCGATCAGGAAGGGGTTTTTGGCAGCGCAGAGATCGCAGACCGGTCCGGCCGGATCGACCTGGGCCGGATTAGCGACGTCGCCGCGCTGATCCTGCAGCTTGCCGAACTCTCTCCTGACGGGTTTGCCAACCTCTACTTTACTGCCACTGCCAACTGTCCGCCGGGCTCTCCCTTTTTTCCGGTGGCCTATCACGGTGGAGGGACAGCCAGCCTGGCAGTAGCTACCGAAGCGGCCGACCTGGCAGTCGCGGCCGTCAGAGGAGCATCGAGCCTGGAGGGTGCCCGGCAGAACCTGGTGGCGGCGATCGAGCGGGAAGCGGCCGGGCTCGCGACGGCGATGGATTCGGTCGCGCGCCGGCACGGGTTGGTCTTTGGCGGGACCGACTTTAGCCTGGCTCCGTACCCGGAGGAAGAGCGAAGCCTGGGAACGGCGCTGGAGGCCCTGGGCGTGGGGGCGGTAGGCGGTCATGGCTCTCTGTTTGGGGCCGCCTTCCTGGCAGAGTGCGTGGGGCGGGCGCGGTTCCCCCGCTGCGGCTTCTCTGGGCTGATGTTCCCGGTGCTGGAGGACGCCTCACTGGCGCGCCGGGCGGCCGAGGGGCTGTTGACCGTTGGCGACCTGCTGCTCTAC
>JAUVHW010000210.1 GCA_030593075.1 Ardenticatenales bacterium | reverse complement strand
CACGGTGTAGTAGCGTCCGCCGATGTTGATCTTGTTGCGGCAGAAACCCCGGCCACCCTCAGGTACTATGCATCTCCGGAAGCACATCTGACATTGCACCCGGCTGTCCTCCAGTTGGAGATAGTATCGTGCTTCGTGGAGTTCGGGGGCGGAAGGTCGCTCGGCGGTCTGCGTCGGAGTCGCCTGTTTAGTGACGGTAGGGATCTCGGTCGGGGTAGCAGTGGGGATAGGCGAGGGCGTCAACTGGGATGGCGTTACACCAGCCAGCTCCGGCCGTCCCGTGCAAGATACGAGCCCGGTTCCTAGCGCGGCCAGGAACCCTTTCTGGAGGAACTCTCTTCTGGTCAGCCTTGCTTCCACGTGCGTGGCCTCGCCGAGGGGGTGTCTGGTGCCCTGGGCTTGGCATGTCCCGCGGAAAGGCCAAGCGCCGGCGCCAAAGCGCGGGACTGCTTGATCCCCGAACCAGAACAGCGACGGGATCTGGTTCCTGCGCGAGCGTTCACTATGAGAGCCTCCCTTCTCTGGCAGTGTGAATCAACTCCTCCTTGAGATTCCAGAGCCGCTCGGTGAGGGAGACGTGGTAGATGTGCGGGTTCATGATCCGTCGGACTCCGGGATAGAGACGCTCTAGGTCGGCCTCGCGGCGCTGGCGCATTTTGTGGATTGACGGTGCGTCATACAGCACCCTGCCCTCACTCAACACGTCCACCAGCAGAGGCTCGATTTCCGAGATTTCTTCTCGCTTCAGCGTCTGATACTTGGTGTGCTCTGTTGGATGGTGCAGAACGACGCGGTCCATCTCTCGCGGGTCTTCGTCGGCCAGACTGAGGAGGTCGGCTACTGCCTTGTCTCGCCGGTCGTACAGGCGCCAGACGCCCTTGTCGGCCGGGTTGGGTACCTTGGACCTTGCCTCTGAGACCTTGAAGGCCGGAACCCACTCGCCTTGGTCCTGCACTGCCACCAGTTTGTAGACGCCGTCCAGGGCTGAGTGTCCTTCTGAGGTGATCAGTCGGGTGCCTACCCCGTAGACCAGCCGGCCGATGAGATGGTCAGCGTCGATGCCGTAGCGAGGAGCCTCCTCCTGGATCTGAGTTATGATCTGCCAGATGACAAGTTCGTCCAGTTGGTTCGACAGCACGATCCTGGTGTCGCTGAAGCCAGCCTGGTTCAACATGCGCGCCGCCTGGATGCCGAGGTAGGCCAGATCGCCCGAATCGAGCCGGATGCCCACCGGTTTGTGTCCTTTCCGCCTCAGCTCTTCAAAGACCGTGATGGCGTTGGGGACCCCGCTCTGTAGCGTGTCGATAGTATCTACCAGCAGCAGACAATCGTCCGGGTAGACGTCAGCGTAGGCCCGGAAGGCGCCCAGTTCGCCTTCTCCCAGGACCATGAACGCCTGGATCATGCTGTGCGCGTGTGTGCCCTTTGGCGGGTATCCCAGCACGTGGGAGATGCCCGCGTTGGAGCTGAAATCGGCCCCGCCGATGAGCGCGGCGCGCGCTCCGGCGTTAGCTCCCTTTCCTTGGGCTCTGCGCAACCCAAACTCCATCAGAAGCTGACCCTGCCCGCTCTCGCGGATGCGGGCGGCCTTGGTGGCGATGAGGGTCTGGTAGTTGAGGTGATTCAGTAGCGGGGTCTCCAGGATCTGAGCCAAAGCCAGAGGTCCGCGGACTACCGTCAGCGGGACGTTGGGGTGCACTACCCGACCTTCCGGGACGGCGCGCATGGTGATGGCCCTGAAATCGCCGCTGGTCCGCAGCCACTGCAGGAAATCATCGCCGAAAAGGCGCTCGCCGGTCGCGCCGGTTTGGCCGCGAAGGAATGCGATGTCCTCCTCGCGAAAGTGCGCCTCCTGCATCCAGTCCAGCAGCCACTCCAGGCCGGCGTTGACGCAGAACCCGGCCTGGTGAAGGCCATAGTCGGGATAGCTGCGGAAGAAATGATCGAACTGGGCCGGTCTCTCGTGTAGGCCGGTTCGGAAGTAGAGCTGGGCCATAGTAAGCTGGTATTGGTCCGTGAACAGAATGCCCTCGGCGGTCGGCCGGTCGGATGGTTTCATGGCTGCTCCTGGTCTAACTCTGTTTCTTCCCGTTGGGGCACGTCTCACGGCGTGAGGCTACCTGGCTTGGGCAGCCGGTGCCGGTTGCCCCGCGGCTGCGAGATGGCTCGTGGGCAGTATAGCCAGAAGCCGGAACGCGGTCAATACTCGGTGTTTGCGGCAGTCTCGATGGGTGAGCGCGCAGCCGGGGATGGGCGCTCCTGTGCGGAGTAGACTGGGGAGGGGTAGTCTCCGTAGTGGCAGGCGGGCAGGGCCCAACAGGAGGAGCCTGCGTGATTCCGGCCAGACAACATGAGAAGCTGCAGGCGCCGTTGGGCGGCGCGGCGCTCCCCTCTCGGCCGTGGACCTGATCGCCGAGCAATAGGCAGGGCTTACAGGGGAGAAGGGGGCTTTCGCTGCTTGCCTCTCTCCAGAGCCTTCTGTGCTCCGATGGCGTAGAGGGAGCCAGGCATCACGTCCACGGCCTTGTTAAATTCCACGACCGCCTTCGTCTGGTTGCCCTGGCGCTGCTGGGCCACCCCCAGGTTGTACCGAGCAGCCGCCTGCCACTTGGGACTGAGGTCACCCTCATGATGAGCCAGGAGGCTCTCGAGCACGGAGACGGCTTGCGATGTCTGGCCCCGCTGCAAATAAAGCACCCCCTGGTTGAGCACCACGATCAAACGGCTGATCGAATCCGGCTTGAGTATCAAGGCCAGGTCGTACAGGCTGGCGGCCGGCTCATGCTGACCCCGCCGAGCCAGCGCATTGGCCAGGTCCACCAGCCAGCGCGACCGCATCGTAAACAGGTAGATGATGATCAAAAAAATCGCCGGGTTCAGGTACCAGCCGGAGAGCAGAGAGAGACCCACTATCAGCCCCGTCAGGATCAGGACCTCGAACATGAACTGGAGCGAGAATCCCTCCCGCCGCAGTGCCGCCAACCCGCCGGCGAGAAAGACGTACAGGAGTGCAACTAGGACCAGGACCAGTTGGGGGTTCACCCTGCGTTCTCTCTGAAAGTATCACTCGGTGCGGCCGGCCCGGACAGGCAGGAAACGGCATCCGTGCGGCATTTGGCCGGCCGCACAAGAACCGCTTCAGGCGAACATGTGCTCGGCCGCACGTCCCAGCATCTCCAGGCCGCGCACTTCGGTCTCAAAGAGGGGCACAATTGCCCTGACGTCTGGGAAACTGCGCCAGATCTCCTCCATGTACTCGTCCTGCATCGCCACGCGGTTGCGGACGAACTCCGGCGCTCCGTCGCTCACCGTCGCCTTGTCGATGAGCATGTTCACTACCACACCGCCTACCGGTATGCCAAAGTCGTGGAACCAGGCTATGAATCGCTTGATGACCGCGATGGGCAGCGCCTCGGGCAGGGTGATAAAAAAGAAAGCGGTCTTGGAATCATCCGTCAGAAGCTCTTTGGCATTCTCCATCCGCTCACGGAAATTCACCAGATACTCCATCAGTGGATCTTTTTGCTTCTTCTTCTTGCGGAAGGAGAGCATCTCCCGTAGGCTTTGCGCCTCCTCCCGGCTCTGCATCATCTTGTTGACCCACATGCCGTAAACCGACGACATGCCCAACAGCCGCCGAGCGTTGGCGGTCGGGGCGGTGTCAAATACGTAGGCCTCGTACTCGTCCTTGAACATGATGTCAATCATGTTCTCGAACATGGCCGATTCCTCAAACGCCGGGTTCATGGTTGCCGACTCGACAAACTCCTCTGCCCTGGTCTTGATGTCGGCGAATTTCAGGAACCACTCGATCTTTTCCTGGATCTCGACTTTTGATTTCTCGATGGTCTCCCGGGTGTCGATCTCATAGGCCCACAAGTTGGGTGCGCCACTGACGGCCGTGGGCTGGCCAAATACGTCCTGGTCGAGCATGGAGGTCAGGCTGTGCACCGGGTTGGTGGAGGCCAGCAGCGTCCGCTTGCCACTCTGAGCCAGCCAGAGGGCGGCCGTTCCGGCCAGCACGGTCTTGCCCACCCCACCCTTGCCACCAAAGAAGGTGTACTTGAGACTTGGCTTGCCGGCTATGAACTGGGGCATGCTCTGCTCGATCATGCGGCACCTCCAAACATGGCCTCGGCCATCTCTTCTATCATCGGCAGGCCTGTGATATCTCGTTCGAACTCTGGGATTCGCGATAGAACCTCGTCGCCAAAAAGGGCGTCAATGCGCTCCAGGTGTCCCGCCTGCATCTCTAGGCGGTTGCGCAGGTAGGCGGGAATCTCTTGCTGTGCCAGCTCTGGAGGGATGACGCGGTTCACTATGTATCCCGAGAGCGGGACCTGGAACTTGGCAAACAGCCCGGCCGCCTTTTGTGTGTCGAGGATTGCCATCTGCTCCGGGATGATGACAAAGAAAAAGGCCGTCTTTTGCTTGTCCGTCAGGATGCTGGAGGAGGTGCTGATGCGGTACTTTATGTCCTGCAACTCGCGCAGGATCATATCCTCCTCGGTTTCCTTCTCGCGCTTCATCACGGCCGCCACCTGGGCATACTCTTCCATCTCTTCGCGCAGAGCCGTGATCTTGCCGATCCACTCATCGTACACGCTGGCCATACTCAAATAGTAGAGAGCGTGACCCAGCGGCACCAGGTCGTAGATGTAATAGTCGTACTCGCCTCCGACGACAATATCCACCACGCAGTCAAAGATGGCGCTCTCCTCCATGGCCGGCTCCGCCGCGGCCGCCTGTATATAGTCGTCGATCTCTTGCGGAACCTCGTCCATGCCGTACATGTCCAGGATCTTCTGGCGGATCTCGTTCTGGTACTCTTTTATCCGCCGGTCAGCGTCAATCTCCTGGGCAAACAGATTGGGCACGATCTCCACTGCCCCTTTGCCAAAGATGTCCTGCTGAAAGATGTCGCTGAGAGAAGCCTGAGGGTCAACGGAGAAGACCAGGACCTTCTGTCCTTGCTGTGCCAGCCAGTAGGCGGCCGCGGCCGAGAAGGTGGTCTTTCCCAAACCTCCTTTTCCCCCGAACATGATGTATCGCCGGTCGGGGTAGTCGTGGAAAATCCTTGCCAGTGACAAAATCGCCTCCTTGCAGTCTGGTTCCTTGATTGAAGGGTGAGCCGAGTATTGCCCGGCCAGTCTGTCTCCTAGCGCTACGCGAGGGCGTCCGTCAGATCCCGTTCGCGCAGCATCCGGCGCTTCCAGGTGGATATCTGCGGCACCACGTAGGGCAGCAGGCGGAGAGAGTAGTAGGGAGGTAGGATGGGGATGCCCAGGAGGTCCCCCATCGTGATGAGGATGAACAGGTGCTCCATGCTGCCGCGTGTCTTGAGGGCAAAGCGGGTCATGTCGTGGCCCGCCATGCCGTACAGAGTCGCCTTCGCGGCGTCCACGAGGTCGCGAAGTTTGGATCTTTTCTCTTCTTCTGTCACGGTTCAGTCCCTTCTCTATCGATAGATCATAATGATGTTACGGCCCCGCCGGCTGCTGCCCAGCAGCCGGCGCCCGGCTGGCCAGCCGCCGCCTGGCTGCCCGGCAGCGCGTCCTCCAGAGCCGCTTCCAACGCTTCCCTGTCCCAGCCCGTCAGCCTCCTGCCGTTGACGATGAACGCGGGGTACTTGCGCACCCGGTCGCGGAGCGATTTCCAGAGCCCCGGGCCCGACTGTGGGTCAACGACCCGGATCTCGATCTGGCCTCCGTACTGCTGCGAGAGCTTCTCTACCCAGGCCGAAAGGCGAGCGTGCTCCTCCAGCAGGTCGGCCGGATACTCGCGCATGATCTGCTCGTGAGCTTCTTTGCCGGCCCCTGACTGGTCGAACAGGGTCTCGCAAAGCGCTCATTGCCGGAAGGTGGCAGGCACCAGCGACAGAATCTCCAACCGAACAGGCCGGACAGGATCCATGAATGGCCTCCGGTCAGGTGTCAAAGTCTGCAAGCTCAGTGAGGTCGCGCTCGCGCAGCATGCTGAGCTTCCAGGTCTGG
>JAUVHW010000300.1 GCA_030593075.1 Ardenticatenales bacterium | reverse complement strand
GAGCAGCCCACCGTGCTGCCTACGGAAACTGCCGTGAGGGAACAGCTGACGCGGGCGCCCACGGAGACTCCCTCCGAGGAGCTGGTAACCGAGGTGCCCACGGCGCTCCCCCTCCCCACGAAGGAGCCGACCGCAGCCCCCCTCGTGGGCGACGGCGAGGCTCTCTTGCGGGAGCGCTGCGACGTGTGCCACAGCCTGGACCGGGTGGAGGCGGCGCGAAAGACCCGTGATGCATGGGAGCTGACTATCGTGCGTATGGTGGGCAAGGGTGCCGTACTGGACGCGGCCGAGCAAGCCGCCCTGATTGAGTATCTCGCGGCAACCTACGGGCAGTGAGCCGGGCCATGGCTCTGTTCATGCCGGAACGGCAGCCGTGGAGACGAAGGATTAGAATTAGAGATGTTGAGTAATCAGTAGGAGGGAAATATCATGGCAAAGTTAGGTGAACGCATACAGCAAGCGGACTGGAAGAAAGAGAAACACGTGCCAGTCATCGAGTGCCCGGATCAGGTCAAGGCGGGCGAGGTTTTTGAGGTGAAGGTTGGCCTGGGCAAGGAGGTTGCCCACCCCAATACCACCGAACACCACTTTAGTTGGGTCACTCTCTACTTTCACCCCGCCGGAGAGAAATTCAGCCATCAGGTGGGCCATTTCGAGTTCTCGGCTCATGGCGAGTCGACCGCCGGTCCGAACAAAGGGCCGGTGTACACCCACCATCAGGTGACGGCCGCGATCAAGATAGACCGGCCGGGAACACTGCACGCCCTGGCCCTGTGCAACATCCATGGGTTGTGGGAGAGCAGCAAAGAGATCAGCCTAAGCTGAAACCGCGCCACGTAGGCCCCAGGGAACCAACTGGCCCTGGGGCCTGAGTGTTTGAGGCTGGTCTGAGTATGCAGCGCGGACCAACGGATCCTGGAGCACTGATCAACACAAGAGGAGGTTTGAGATGAAGAAGAACATGGGCAAGGTTGACCGAACGGTCAGGTTGGTGGTAGCTGCGATCCTGCTAATTCTGTACGCGACCGGAGTCGTCTCCGGTGTCGTGGGCACCATACTGGCCGTTCTGGCAGTCGTCTTTGTGCTGACCAGCCTGATCGGCTTTTGCCCCCTCTACGTGCCCATCAAGTTGTCTACGAAGAAAGGTGACTAGAAAGCCGGCAGCGATGCGTGCTTTTGCAGAAGCTCGCGATGTCCGCTGCCTACAGGTACTCGGGTAGGTGGCTCCCCAGCGCGGTAGGGAGGTGTAGCACAGGGTGCTTGAAGGAGCCCGATTCACTGGAGTCCAGGAGGCCCAATGAGAACCACATGGAGCATCGGGCGAGCATTCGGCATCGAGATCAAGGTCGATTCCAGCTGGCTCATCGTCTTTGGTCTGGTAACCTGGAGCTTGGCCAGATCCTATTTCCCTGAGGAGTATCCAAGCTGGGAGACTTGGCTGCACTGGGCGATCGGGGCTGTCACCAGCATCCTGTTCTTTGCCTCGGTGCTGGGGCACGAACTGGCTCATTCTTTGGTGGCCATCCGCCAGGGAGAGAAGGTGCGGGGCATTACGCTGTTCATCTTTGGGGGCGTAGCCGAGCTTACTGAAGAACCCGACCGGCCGGCGAAGGAGTTCCTGATGGCGCTGGCCGGACCGCTCGCCAGTCTGGTCATCGCCGCGTTCTTTGCACTGCTGTGGCTGCTGACCCGCAACTTCTTTGAACCCGTCAGCGCTCTAGGCCGCTATCTAGCTACCATCAATGGTAGCCTGGCTCTATTCAACCTCATTCCGGGTTTCCCCCTGGACGGAGGGCGAGTGTTGCGAGCGGTCATCTGGGGCATCACCGAGAATCTGCGCCTGGCGACACGAGCAGCCTCTGGGGTAGGGCAGGCGGTCGCCCTGCTGTTCATTTTCATCGGTATCTTGCAGGTCTCTGCCGGGCACTGGATCAACGGCCTATGGATTGCCTTCATTGGCTGGTTCTTGAACAACGCTGCTCTCAGCGGTTACCGCCAGGTGGTCATGCGAGACATGCTGCGAGACGTGCAGGTAGATGATCTCAAAGCAGCCACCTATGAGGCGGTCGGGCCAGACCTTACGCTGCAGAAGCTGGTGGACGACTATGTGTTGCGCCGCCGCGAGCACGCTTATCCTGTCGTGGAGGAAGGTCAGTTGGAGGGGATCATTTGCCTGCACGACGTTAAGGCCGTGCCCCGGGAAAAGTGGGAAGCGACCCCGGTGAGCGAGGTCATGACTCCTTGGGAGCGACTGCACACAGTCTCGGCCGGGGACGATGCCAACACCGTCCTTTCCCGGCTTGGCGCCCACGACGTGCACCAGCTCCCGGTGGTTGAAGGACGGCGCTTGATCGGTATGGTGCACCGCTCCGACGTGATCAGCTACCTGCAACTGCGGTCGACTCTGGGGGCGTAACCTGCCGCGGAGAGAAGACTCGTGAGGTACGATGGCTGTCTTGGCTAGTCCGCCAACGGTCGCTGGTCCCTTCAGCAGCCAAGGTCGTCTGGTCTCTCCTTTTGGAGATGGAGTAGAGTCGAGGAGATGCAATGACTCCGCTGAAGAAACCGGATTTACCGCGGAGCACGCAGAGACCGCAGAGAAAAAGAGAGAACAGGTGCGACATCTTGACACAGCCTCACAGGAAACCAGTAGAATCTCAAGGCAGACTCTAATAACTCGGCGTGCTCCGCGCTCTCTGCGGTGAATGAACTCTTTTTTCATGGGAGTCATGCAATGCAATACACACGGCTTGGACGCACTGGCCTGAGCGTCAGTCGATTCTGTCTGGGGACCATGAACTTTGGTCCCGAGAGCAGTGAAGCCGACAGCTTCAAGATTATGGACCGGGCGTTGGAGCTGGGCATCAACTTCTTTGACACGGCCGACGTCTATGGCTGGCAGAAAGGAGAAGGCGTCACCGAACAGATCATCGGGCGCTGGCTGGCCCAGGGCGGGGGTCGCCGCGAGCAGATTGTCCTGGGGACCAAAGTCTATGGGGACATGGGTGAGGGCCCCAATGACCGCGGGCTTTCAGCCTATCACATCCGGCGCGCGTGCGAGGAGAGCCTGCAGCGGCTGCAGACCGACCACATTGACCTCTACCAGATGCACCACATCGACCGGAACACGCCTTGGGATGAGATCTGGCAGGCGATGGAGCAACTGGTGCGTGAGGGCAAGGTTCTGTACGTGGGAAGCAGCAACTTTGCCGGGTGGCACATCGCCAGCGCCCAGTGCGCCGCCGCGGAGCGCGACTTCTTGGGTTTGGTCTCGGAGCAGAGCCTCTATAACCTTAGCGCCCGCACGGTCGAGTTGGAGGTCGTTCCCGCCTGTCGCGCCCATGGACTGGGTCTGATTCCCTGGAGCCCGTTGGGCGGTGGACTGCTGGCCGGGGCCTTGCAGAAGGCAACGGAAGGGAGGCGGGCATCGGAGCGGGCACAGAAAGCCGTGGCAGAGCGCCGCGCCCAACTGGAAGCATATGAAGCGCTGTGCCAGGAGTTGGGCGAAAAGCCGGCCGACGTAGCTCTAGCCTGGCTGCTGCACAACCCGGACGTGACGGCGCCCATAGTCGGGCCGCGCACACCGGACCAACTCGAGGGAAGCGTGCGGGCCATGGAGATCGAACTCTCGGACGACTTGCTGGCACGGCTCGACGAGATCTGGCCGGGGCCCGGCGGCGAGGCACCCGAGGCTTACGCCTGGTGAGCGGACGTGCCGCCTGATCCAGTACGCTGGTCAGCGCCACGGCGTCGAGGCCGACAAGGAGCGTGTCCAGACGGCGACCTGCTTCCACTGAACGCGGGCTAGCCTCTGTCACAGTTGAGCGGCCCGCGCCGTGCCCGGTGGCTCCGGCAAGTTGCGCCTCCCGGCCGGCCCAGCAGACGGAGGCGCTGGCAGAAGAGATCATGTGTAGTGTGTGAAGGGTAGATGGACGCGAACGAGAATCGACATCATATGCTGGAGCATTCCCGCCCTCCGAGTAGGGTCGCCGTGGTCGGCGCTGGCAAGGTTGGCTCTACCTTTGCTTACGCGCTGCTGCTCAGCGGCCTGGCGGGTGAAATCGTACTGATTGACGTTGACCGCAAGGTCGC
>JAUVHW010000245.1 GCA_030593075.1 Ardenticatenales bacterium | reverse complement strand
GCCGGGGCTGTCCGGCAGGCCCAGCGTAGCTACGCCTGAGCCAGCCTGCACCAGCAGCAGGTCGGCGTGGCCGTGGTAGCAGCCCTCAAACTTGACGATCTTGTGCCGGCCGGTGTAGGCCCGCGCCAGACGCAGAGCCGTCATGGTTGCCTCGGTACCCGAGTTGACAAAGCGCACCATCTCGACGCTGGGCAACATCTCCACCAGCAGTTCCGCGAGCTCGGTCTCCAGGGCCGTCGGCGCGCCATAGCTGGTCCCCCGAGCGGCAGCCTCTGCCAGCGCCTCGACGACGGCCGGATAGGCATGGCCCAGGATGAGCGGCCCCCACGAGAGCACGTAATCGACATAGCGGTTGCCGTCGGCGTCCCACAGACAGGCGCCCTCTCCCCGCGTGATAAAGGGCGGCTCTCCGCCCACGGCCCGAAAGGCCCGAACTGGGCTATTCACCCCGCCGGGTATTACTACTCGGGCGTCAGCCAGCAAGTCCCTGGATTCGTCTCGCTTCATCTCGCCTCCTCGAAGTATCGCACGCGCTCTTTCTTGAATTCCCGGGTGCTGTACAGTACCTGGCAGTCATCAATGCCTGTTTCCTCCGCGATTTCAGCCACTACCGCTTCAACCTCATCCCTGGTCCGGCCATGGATCATGGTGAAGAGATTGTAGGGCCAGCGGGGAGGATAGGCCGGTCGTTGGTAGCAGTGACTAACCTGCGGAAACTCGGCCGCCAGCGGGCCTGCCTCCTGGATCCGGTCCTGGGGTACTACCCAGCAGGCCATGCCGTTCGCCGTGTAACCGGCCCTCCGGTGGCGCAGCACAGCACCGAAGCGGCGCATGAGGCCGGCCGCCTGCAATTCTCGCGCCCTCTCCAAGAGACCCTCTCCGCTGGCGCCCAGACTCTTGGCCGCCGCCGCGAAGGGGCCGGCGACCAGGGGCAAGTCCTCCTGCAACATTCGCACGAAAGGGATATCCTCCGGAGCCAGGTCGCGGCGCACCTGCTGGGTACTGTGTGAACGCTCCCTGACAGCAGGGTCGGCGGTACCCTGCAGCCTGAAATGGGTCCTGATCTTAAAGACCCGGTCGGCCGGGAGGTACAGCCAGTCCTCTACTCCGGTCACCTGGGCCAGTTGCCCGATCTCGACCTTGGCCTCTTGGCCCGGGGGAACGGCCAACGTGAACCAGAGGTTGTAGTGGTGCGGACGGGCATAGTTGTGGCTCACGCCAGGGTTGGAGCTAACCACCTCAGCGATCTCTTCCAGCGCCTCCTCCGGCACGTGGAAGGCAGCCAGCGCGCTCTGGTAGCCCAGGCGACGGCTGTCAAAGATGGCGCCGATCTGCCGGATGATGCCTTTCTCCTTCAGACGACGGACTCGCGCCAGCACCTCGTCCTCGCTCAGGTCAAGGGCCTGCCCCAACGCAGCAAAAGGGCGCAGTGTCAGAGGAAAGTCCGATTGCAGCCGCTCTAACAGCGCTCGGTCCAGAGCGTCCAGTTCTGTCATGCCTTGGCCCCCGCCCGCGCGCGAGGTTGATAGACGCAGTACGGTTCTTCAGACAAGTAGTTGCCCGTCAGGCTGTAGGCCCGCGCCCGGCAGCCGCCGCAGACCCGCAGGAACTCACAGGCGCCGCACTTGCCTTCATAATGACTCAGGTCGCGCAACGAGCGGAATAGGGGCGAACCCAGGTAGATCTCCTTGAACGGCCGCTTGCGGACGTTGCCAGCTACCAGCGGGAAATAGCCACAAGGAGTCACGTCACCGCGGTAGGAGATAAAGCAGTATCCGTCGCCCGCCAGACAGCCCCGGGTAGTGCGATCCAGGCTGCCTGGGTGGCTCCCCTTTCGCGGTCCTACCAGATTGGGTTGTCCGCGGTCCTTCCGCCGGGCCTGGGCCACGACGCGCATAAAGTGGGGCCCACAGGTGACCCGAATGGGAATCGGCGAGTCCTTGCTCATCTGGTAGATCTCGTGCAGTGTCTCCTCGTACTCCTGTGGGGAGACCTCATCGTCGATCTTGCCCCGGCCAGTCGGGACCAGCATAAAGACGTGCCACGCCTCAGCGCCGACTCGCACAGCCAGATCTCGCACGGCCGGCAGGTCGTCCCGCGTCTGGCGCATCACGGTGGTGTTAAGCTGGAAGCCCAGCCCCTGGCTGCGGCAGGCGGCTAGACCCGCCATAGCCGCGTCGAAGCAACCGGGGACACCCCGAATCGCATCGTGACGTTCGGCCACCGAGCCGTCGATGCTGACCGAGATGCGCATCACCCCTGCGTCCTTTATCTTGCCCACTACCTCGGGCGTAACGAGTGTTCCATTGGGCGAGAGGGCCACCCGCAGCCCGCGCCGGGTGCCGTAGGCGGCGACTTCAAAGATATCCGGCCGCATCAGCGGCTCTCCGCCGCTGATGACAAAGATCGGCCGGCCCAAGTCGGCCAGTTGGTCAATCAAGCCCTTCACCTCTTGGGTGGTCAGTTCGTCAGGCTCGGGCCCAGTCTGGGCACTAGCCCGGCAGTGGACGCAGGCCAGGTTGCAGGCCACCGTGGATTCCCAGGCCACGATATGCGGGCCCCTGCCCTCCGGCGAAGGCCTGAGCGCGCCACCCTTCTTCTGCTTCACGTCTCGCTCAACCACCGTGCCACATCCTTGGCCCAGTAGGTAATCACCATGTCCGCCCCGGCCCGCCTGATGCTGGTCAACGTCTCCAGGGCCACCCGCCGCTCGTCCAACCAGCCCCGCGCGGCCGCGGCCTTGACCATGCTGTATTCCCCGCTCACATTGTAGGCAGCTAGCGGGTGGTCAAAGCGATCGCGCACCTGGCGGATGATGTCCAGATAGGGGAGTGCTGGCTTGACCATGACCACGTCGGCGCCTTCGGCGAGGTCCATAGCCACTTCACGGAGCGCCTCGCGGGCATTAGGGGGGTCCATCTGATATCCGGTGCGGTCACCGAATTGTGGGGGGGAGTCGGCCGCCTCGCGAAACGGCCCGTAAAAGGCGGAAGCGTATTTAGCCGCGTAGGACATGATGCCCACACACTCATAGTGCGCCTCGTCCAGCGCCGTACGAATGACTCCCACCCGGCCATCCATCATGTCCGAGGGCGCGACCATGTCGGCGCCGGCCTCAGCGTGGCTTAGCGCCACTTTGCTCAGGACCTGCAGCGTGGCGTCGTTGTCCAGGCAGCCGTTGGGCAGCCCTTTGCCTTTGCAGTACGCCGGGCGCTCGTGGATGACGCCGCAGTGCCCGTGGCTGGTGTACTCGCACATGCAGACATCGGTGATGACCATCTGCTCCGGCACTGCGTCCTTGATGGCCCGTACCGCCTGCTGAACGATCCCATCTGGGCTAAAGTTCTCCTCTCCAAGCGGGTCCTTTTCGGCCGGGAGACCAAATAGGATGACGGCCGGGATGCCCAGCTCGGCGACCTCCTCCACCTCGGCCGGGAGCCGGTCCACCGACCAGTGGTAGTTGCCGGGCATGGAGCTGATCTCCTGGCAGACATTCTTTCCGTGGACGACAAACAGGGGATAGATGAGATCGGCCGGCGTCAGTAGTGTCTCACGCATTAGCTGGCGAAAGCCAGAGCTGCAGCGCAGTCGCCGGGGACGATAGCCAGGGAAAGTGCTCATTTGTCGTACCCCTCGACACCCGCTGAGTTCAATTCCTTGAGCAGGTTGGCCATCTCGATGGCACACACGGCGGCGTCGATACCCTTATTGCCGGCCTTGGCGCCGGCCCGCTCCACCGCCTGCTCGATAGTGTCTGTGGTCAACACACCAAAGATGCTGGGCACCCCTGTCTCCAGACCCACCGCAGCCACGCCCCTAGCTACCTCGGCGGCGATGAAGTCAAAGTGGGGTGTTGCGCCCCGGATCACCGTTCCCAGGCAAATGACGGCATCGTACTCACCACTGGCGGCCAGTTTCTTGGCCACCAGGGGGATCTCGAAAGAGCCCGGGACGCGGGCGACGGCCACATCCTCTTCGAGGACGCCGTGGCGCCGCAGGGCATCCATGGCCCCCTCCAGCAGTTTGGCGGTGATAAAGTTGTTGAAGCGAGGGACGACCACAGCAAACCGCAGCCCCTCGCCCAGCAGCTTTCCTTCAAAGATTCGGCTCATGAGTTTACTCCTTTTTCTCATATGTCCAACAGGTGTCCCAGCTTTTCCCGCTTTGTCTGCAGGTACGCTTGGTTCTGTTCGTTAGGAGGAATGGCAATGGGCACCCGCTCCACCACTTCAAGGCCGTGGCCTGCCAGTCCGGCCACCTTCCGCGGGTTGTTGGTCAGCAGCCGGATGCGCCGCACCCCCAGATCGGCCAGGATCTGGGCGCCGATGCCGTAGTGACGCAGGTCGGCCGGGAAGCCCAGGCGTTGGTTGGCCTCCACTGTGTCCAGCCCTTGATCCTGCAACTCGTAGGCCCGCAGCTTGTTGAGCAGGCCGATCCCCCGCCCCTCTTGGTGCATGTAGAGCACAAGGCCCCGGCCTTCTTGGGCCACCATGTGCATGGCCATAGCCAGTTGGGGTCCACAGTCGCAGCGCAGGGAGCCAAAAACGTCGCCGGTCAGACATTCCGAGTGGACCCGCACCAGCACCGGCCGTCCGTCAGCCACGTCGCCCATCACCAGAGCCAGGTGATGCTCACGGTTGATCAGGTTCTGGTAAGCGACAGCTGTGAACCGGCCACAGGGGGTGGGCAGCGATGTCCGGGCCAGTTGCTGCACCAACTTCTCGTGGCGGTGGCGGTAGGCGATGAGGTCAGCCACGCTGATGATCTTCAGTCCGTGCTGCGCCGCGAACTGCTCCAGTTGAGGCAGACGGGCCATGCTCCCGTCGTCGGCCATTATCTCGCAGATGACGCCCGCCGGGCACAGCCCTGCCAGGCGAGCCAGATCCACCGCCGCCTCCGTCTGCCCGGCCCGCACCAAGACGCCACCCTCCCGAGCCCGCAGGGGGAAGACATGTCCAGGCATGGTGAGATCCTCGGGCCTGGTGGCCGGATCCAAGAGCACCTGGATGGTCCTTGCCCGGTCGTGGGCCGAGATGCCGGTGGTCGTCCCCGCCCTGGCGTCAACAGACACAGTGAAGGCCGTCGCAAAAGCGGAGGTGTTCTCCTGCACCATCATCGGGATGTGCAGTTCTGCCAGCCGCTGGCCGGTGAGGGCCGCGCAGATCAGGCC
>JAUVHW010000279.1 GCA_030593075.1 Ardenticatenales bacterium | reverse complement strand
TGCCTGATGGCTTCCACCATCTCAGCGTCGGCTATCCTGAACCCGCACCGCGTACACTCCCGCCGCCCCGGCCTGCCAACCCTTGTCCACCCGCTCCCGCACTACTGGATACTCCATCAGGATACCTGGCCCTTGACAAATAGGCAACAACGGGTGCACAATTGGAGCTGGACCGGTTAGCACAGGAGCACTGCTCGATGACCTTTCTGCCTCGTGGGAAGCCGTTCAACCCCGGGCCTGACCCTCGCAGGAATCCTGGTGGCAGGACTATGGACGGCAAGACCAAGGCGGGGGAGACTCTCCTGGAGGTACTCCGGCGGGAGATATCCCACCAGGACATTGCCCAGGCGGCACGGGAGCTGCTCGAGGGCCGTGACCCCCGCACCGTCCACTACCTGATTGACCGGGAGCTGGGCCGCCCAGCCCAGTCTATCATCGTATCTGGAGACGCAGAGAAGCCCCTCCACATGCTGGTAGGTGTGGGGGCCAGGTCCCTGGCCCCACAGCAGATAACTGGACAGGACCAGGGCGTGATCGAGGGCCATGCCGAACCTGGCACCCCCGGTGCCGCAGCGCCTGCTAAACAGTTATCACCTGTCCCTGAAGGATGGGGGGACGGGGCCGTATCGTATCTAGATGAGGGCTAGTTGCTGGTGTGGTTAGGGTGGCCCAGGGAGCCTAAGACCCCGCCCGGGCGAGTCTATATAGGTTTGCGGTATCCCCCAGATAGTTTATGAGCGAAAACGCAAAGGCTAACCCTTCTGAGCCGATGTCTGCCTGGACACCAGGGCAGTACCAAGAGTTAGTACGTGGGGCTGAAGCGCGGAAGCGAGAAGCTGCGGCGAAGCTGGAGAGGTTCCGTGCTGAGCACCGGCTGGCCCGTCGTAGCGGCTGGAATGGCAGGTGTCCGCTCCAGCTATCGGGCTGTCCCCACTACGAGTGTGGCTGCTTGGAGGAGGTACACAGATGAACCGTCGAGCGTTCCTGAAGTCTCTAGGGGTGGTCCCGTTGGTTCCGCTCGTAGCTGTGATTCCGGCTCTGAGGGAGGAGCCTGAATCTACCGAGGGTCGCGTTACGGTGCAGCGAGGGGCGAGGGGGGTGGTCATAGAGGGCAGCACGTTCGAGCGTGGGGGCATCGTGATTGAGGCGGGGACAGACGAGACTCGTATCTCGGACGTGCTGTTTCGGTAGTCCAGATTTGCGATGAGTGCAATTCCTTCCGAGCAATTGCGTCAGGTTACTCCGTATCTGTCACGGGGTGGTGTAGTAGAGGTAGCTGAGCGGTTGTCCCGACAGGAGGTATCCATGCCGAGTCTAGCTGAGTGGGAGAAGGTGGTGCGGGAGTCGCCGTACCAGGCGCGGGTATTTGGCCCGCCGAACTGGTTGGTGGCGCAGAAGGCGGGGCCGGACCCGAGTCCAGAGAAGCTAGCGGCTGTGCATTCCCAGTTACGGGCACAGTACGGGTTGGACGAGCCGGTGCCGAGGCGGGAGAGGGGGCCTCATCCGGCGGAGCACGTGGAGGGGGAGTGTGAGTATTGTTGCGGGCACGATCCCTGGCCTGCTGGCCGTGAGGCTGTTCAGCCCGGCCGGGTTGTCCCTACAATTGTCCCCGCAACCGCCGTGTCCCCGCAGAATGTCCCCGCACTTTGCGAGAGGTGCGGGAAGAACGAGAAGGAGGGGCGCCACCCTGTCTGTGCTGGGTGCCGGAAGGCTGCGTACCGGGAGGGGAAGGCGTGAATACCACAGCGACGACTGGCGACCCAGTTTACGTAGCGATGCCCCCCGGACCGTCCCTCCTGTGTGACTGCTGCGGCGTGCTGGACGACGTGACGCCCTGTCATGACTGCGTAGCGTACTGTCCTGAGACGGAGTGGTGCAAGGCGCGTGGGGTCGCGAAGTTGCGGATGAGGATTGCGCGCGTGCTGCGCGACACCGTTAACAGGTGGCTGGACCCGCGAGATTGGTCGAACGGATGAAGTCGTGAAGAGGAAGGATGTTGTCGAGGTGCATGAAGTGCCTGGTGTCGGGCGGATGGAGCTGCGGATTCCTTGGCGCGGATTAGCGCATATACATCCTGCGGCACCCGGCTGCATAGAGCCGCTTTGTAGGTGGCATGGCCTGATTGAGGACTGCCCAAGGACGCGCCGCGAGGAGGGGAAGGATGCTTCCTGAGTCTTTCGGTGTGACGACAGCGACCGATGGGGGCGTTGAAGGAGGTTTCATGAACGAATTACAGCTCCGCGACGGGGACAGGCTGATCGCGGCGTACGACCTAGACGCCAAGAAGCTCCAGCTCACCTTCGAGGGGTGCGGGGCGATGGGCGGGCACTGCTGGGAGGGGACGGGCATCACCAGCGACCCCCCACAGTACCCCGAGGTGTGCAAGCACTGCGGGGCGACGAGGACGGGGACGCCCAGGTATCCGATGGAGTACACCGAGCCGAAGGAGGTTTCATGAGAGTCCAGATAACGCTAGAGGACGACGACTACCACACCCTGAAGCTCCTGGCGGACGAGGAGGACCGGGGGGTTGCGCAGCAGGCGCGGCACATGTTGCGGTGGGCGCTGAGGAACTCGCAGGGAGAAGCGTCTACCTGGGTCCCCGTCACGACAATCCGCCGCGACGACACTAGTAACGCCGCATTGCACGATCCGCAATCCCCGGAGCTTGTCTCTAGCGGGCTGGGTGGCCTCAACTCAACTGTCTGCCCCTCATGCGCTCACCGGGCGGGCACCCCCCATTCCAACACCTGTCCTCTCGCGGGCGGTATCCCAGTGGACAACAGCAATGACTGACGCGCCCGACGAAATCCAGAAGCTCTACCGCGCGGCGGCCCTCCGTATTCTCGCCCAGATAGAGGAGGCAGATCCCTCAGAAGACGAGAGGCGCGCGGCCCTACTCTACACTGCCGAGGCGCTCGTTGATCTCGCCGAGGCCATGACGGAGGGGCATCCTGTTGCCGGAACCAGTGGTAGCTGAGCTGTAACACCCAGCCTTCCTCATCGTTGGTGGAAAGTGGGGCCGGATGGCACCTGACAACACCCCGCCTGTGTGCCATCATGGATTCTACTGATGAGGAGGAAGTCGTGACCACATACCCGACACGCTGCCGAATCGTAGATGTTACTGGAGAGGTGGGGCGCTTCGAGCCAGGCGTTGGAGAGGCGAAAGAGTTCGAACTGGTGACGCCAGACGCTTCCAAGCCGCACATCGGCTTGGAGGGCGTAGCCGAACTGCTCGATGAACTCACTGTCCGTATCACGCTCGATGACGGCACTATCATCTATGGGAATGAGTGCTGGTGGGACGTACTGTCCGCCGGGGAGGAGAAGCCATGAGAACACTCGCACTAGCCGCCATCCTGCTGGTTTTCGCCACTGGCTCCACCTGCACACATCATCTTACCTTCCTGGAAATACCACTCGACGGCTACTACGGCGGGACGACCACCACAGGTGCACTGTCCCTCAATGGCGTTCGTGCCACGGTTTCCGCCACAGACATCGGCTACGAGATTTGCCTCCCGGCCCGGCAGTACGTCCAGTTCGACTGGGTTGATACCAATACAATGGCAGAGAGCAGGCACAAACACGAAATACGGGCTTGGGCAGCCGGACGGGGCGGCTACGACCAGGGCCAGCCGGCACTGCTGGGCTGCATGAGTGCTCACGAGATTCACTGGACGTGGTACCACCAGCGTCAGGACGCTGAGGGGGACACGGGCAACGATAAGGAGCATAGTAGCCACATCTGCCTCCTGCTCTTGGACGCGGCGCAGAACGAGGACCTCTTCCCGGTGATGAACGGGTGTACCGCATAATGGAGAGCACAGAACGGTTACGATGTGACAACTGTGGACGACCACCACCAACTAGCGTGATAAGTGTCGCAGGCGGCTTTGAAGACGATACTTGTGGGTGGTGTCATCATCAAGGTCGTTACCGCAGAGTACCGAAGGAGAAGGAGGAGCAGAAATGAAACCAGCAATCCGTATTATACTTCCCATTGGTGCCGCCGTCGCCCTCGGCGCTCTCGTGGTCTCTCTCATCTTCAATGGAGACTCCGAACCGAGCATCGTCGTCGCCAGCCCTGCCGAGGTGAAGTCCGTCATCGATGATCTAGGCCCGGGCGACACCCTGCACATCGTCGCCGTCGAGTACCGGAGCCCCGAGTCGGTCACAGAGGCCGTGGCCGCTATGTCGCCCTGCCAGACCGGCTGGACCCGGAACGAGAGCTGGCAGACCTTCGGCGATGACGGCGTGCTCGCCGCCTCCCACGGCGAGGCCCGCACCGAGGCCGGCGAACTCTGCGGCACCACCAAGCTAGAGGACGGCGCGCTTGTCTTCTTAGATGCTCGCGGCGAGGAATACTTCCGCGTGGACGACAGCCGCCTGAAGCCGCC
>JAUVHW010000255.1 GCA_030593075.1 Ardenticatenales bacterium | reverse complement strand
ACGGCAGGTTAGAGGGCTCGGTCCAGGGGAGCCAGCCACCACGAAGGCAGACTCAAGTGGGACGGCTACCCGCCTGCCGAGGCCGTGAGGGATGCTGCCGCGCCACTGGCTCCGGCCCGGGAACGAGTCGAGGCGCCCCAGAGCGAGAGGGAGAAAGCACTAGAGTAGTGCGGAGTTCGCACCAGCCGCCGAACGAGCCACCCGGCCGCTCAGGATCGAGAGCCGAACCGGCGGCGCAGCTCCTTGCGGGCCTCCTCCAGGGCCTCCTGGCCGAACCTGTCGGCCACCTTCAGCCACCTGTCCTGGGGGTCATGCAGTCCTACGTGGTAGCGGCCCTCGGCCTGTATGCGGTACAACTTGGCATCGTTCTGGGCCTCATACACTTTGGCCTGGAACTCCTGGGCGTCCTCCTCGACGCGCCGTATCTCCTGCTGCAGGCGGGCCTGCTCAGAGGCGTGGAGTTCGGACGAAATGCTACCCTCTTGAAGCTGGTGGTCCAGGTCGCTCAACTGCTGCCGGAATCCCCACTGCTTGTCGGCCAGCGCGTCCAGCTGTGCCATGGGAGCCTCCGCCTGGGCCAGGCTGGTCCGCGCAGCTTCACGGAGGTAGGTCAGCTCGGCGAGCACCCTCCGCTTGGCGGTATCGCCGATCTTGACTGCCAGGCCGTCCAGCTCGCCCGCCAGCCTCAGCCGCTGCTGCAGCAGCCCATTCCGCGTCTGTCCGTCGGCCGTGTCGGCCTGCACGTTGATGCTGCTCAACTCGGACATCCCCTGGTCCAGCTGCTGGCGCAGGCCTTCCAGCACCTCGTCCAGCGCCTCAAAGTCCAGTGTTGTCTGCTCCGTCATGGCCGGCCGCCTCCACGCCTGCCCGAAAAGCGGGCACAAAGAAATCATATCACAGTCGGTCTTGTGCGCAAGCTCTGCGCAGAGACCGCATCACGTTCTTCTCAGCCGAGGTGACCAACCGTCCTGCGCACAGGGTCAGCATGTCTGAAGCGCAGGGGACGGCGACTCTTTCCCTGGGGAGAAGCCTGGGGACCCACCCGAGGCCCAGCACGGCGGGTCCTTACATGGCTCGGCGGACGATTCCGAGTGAGCTGCCGACCGGCGGCCGCAACGCAACACAACACCAGATTGAGACAGGAACGAATCCGCCCGCCGCTGCTGAACCAGCCGCTGCCGGTCCCGCCCGGCCGCCAGGCAGCCCACGACAGCCAGAGGCTGCCTGTTCCGGGGCAGAGAAAGGCTCGCGATTGCCACTAGGCGACCAGGTACAGTTGCAGAACTGGGCAGCTTGTCTTGCTCGAGGGTCTGTGATAGAGTGGCGTGGTCGAGGTACAAGTGCATACGGCCTCTTGGCATCGTGCCCACGGATTGACCTACGCACTTGCGGACCGGGTCGGCTGTGCACGTTGCATGAGGCCATGGCGCAGGATAATGGGAAGGAATTTGGCTCAGCAGGCAAGGAGGAGGTGAGGATACCGGAGCGATTCGTCACGCCGTAGTCACCACAACTATCAACGTGCCAGTCATAGGAGATGGAGAGTCATGTTCAGCAAACTAGGAGTCCTTTGCAGCCTTCTTGCGCCCAATTCCGCACTGATGGCTCTTGCCAAGCCGCTGGAGAGAGCCGAGCAGCGAGATCGCATCCCATGGGGCGTCTGGCTGCTAATCATTGTGTTTCTGCTCGCGCTGCTGATCCTGTGGTGGCTGCGCAGCGAGGAAGAGGAGAAAGCAGCCCCGCCGGCCGAGCCCGAGCCCGCACCTAAACCGGCTCCCAAAGCCGCGCCTAAACCAGCCAAGCCGGACGACCTGAAGCGCATCGAGGGGATTGGCCCCAAGATCTCCAAGGTGCTCGCCGAGGCTGGAATTGCCACCTTTGCAGAGTTGGCCAAGACCCCCGTGGCCCGGCTGGAGCAGATCCTGGACGAGGCCAGCATCCGGATTGCGAATCCGGGCACCTGGCCCGAGCAGGCATCTCTGGCGGCGGCCGGCAAGTGGACGGAACTCGAAAAGCTGCAGGACAGCCTCAAGGGCGGCCGGCGGGCCTGAGCCCACTGGTCCGCTCCCCGATTCGGATCATCGACAAGCTGATTCCTCTAGGAGACGGTCGGGCATGTTGAAGGAATTCAAAGAGTTCGTGCTGCGCGGCAACGTGATGGACATGGCGGTGGGTATTATCATAGGCGCCGCCTTTGGCGCCATCGTGTCGTCGTTGGTTGCCGACGTGATCATGCCGCCTATCGGCCTGCTGTTGGGCGGCGTGGATTTCTCCAACCTCTACGTCACGTTGAGAGGCGGGTCTCCAGCTGGGCCATATCCATCACTGGCCGACGCGCAGACGGCCGGTGCGGTGACCGTCAACTATGGCCTGTTTCTGAACGCGGTGGTCAGCTTTCTCATCGTCGCCTTTGCGATATTCCTGCTGATCCGCCTGGTCAACCGGCTCACCGTCGAGCAGGAGGAGCAAGCACCGGCCGAGCCGGCCACCAAGGACTGCCCGTACTGCCTATCCGCTGTTCCAGTCAAGGCTACCCGTTGCCCGCACTGCACCTCCCAGCTGCCGGCCGGGTAGCTTGGGCTGCGTCTAGTACGCGGCCGGGAGAATCCCGGCCAAGCGTGTCATACAGCGGTGGCAAGTCCGTACAAGTCGGCGGCAGCTCAGCCACCGCTGCAACCCAGCACTGGAAAGGACGCCCTGCCACCTCCCAGGGCGTCCTTGAAGTTGAGGCCGGCCGGGTTCTCGCCCGCCGACCATTCGCCAGCGCCGGCCGTGATGACGGCGGCGCTCCGTGTCTCGCCGACGCTCCGCGTCGGTGCGACTCCTTTTGCCCTCTCGTCCGTTATGAAAGGTACAGAGGGCTGTTGAAAGCCCTGGAGAGGACATGCCTGAACCGATAGCAGATGCGGTGGTAGGCCGCGCACAGGAAGGCGACACCGCAGCCATCGGCAAGCTGTACAAGCAGCATCACCTGAAGGTGTTTCAGTACCTATGCTATCGGGTGGGCGACAGGGAAGCAGCCGACGACCTGACGTCCGAGGTCTTCTTGCGGATGGTCAAGTCGTTGCCTAGATACCGTCAACAGAGCACTGCCTTCGAGGCCTGGCTTTTTCGCATAGCCCGCAACTTGGCCATCGACTATTTTCGGAAGATGAAGTTTCGCAGACACGCAACCTTGGAAGAGGGGCTGGTATCCGACAGAGCGGATCCCGGAGCCGCGGTTGAGCAGGGCCTGACGGCCGAACGACTGGAGAAGGCGCTGAATGGCTTGAACGGAAACCAGCGGGACGTGATTGCCTTGCGTTTTGCGGCCGAGATGCCCATTGCGCAGGTCTCCCAGACCCTGGGCAAGAGCGAGGCAGCGGTCAAGGCCTTACAGAGGAGAGCACTCATTGCCCTACGGGGCGTTTTGGCAGAGTAGGAGGTGACTCATGTCTGAGATGGACGAACGTTTGCAGGAACAGTTGGATGCCCTGGACGGGGGCACACCGCTGGAGAGCATCCTCGCGGAGCTGGGCGAAGGCAGCGAGCTGGGCTCGCTGGTCAGCCTGGCAGACTCGCTGCGCGCCGTACCCCGGCCGGAGCCACAGGCGGTCCGAGCACGAGAGCGGAAGCGCCAGGTGATGGCGGCAGCCAAGGAACCCCCGCAGCCAACCGGCCTCCAGTGGGGAAGGATACGCTGGGTGTTCGCGGCCGGACTGGGAGGCGCGACGGCCGTCGCACTCTTGCTCCTGGTTCTATCGGTGACCGCAGTCGGCATTTGGCTAGCCGGACCTCGTAGCGCCCACTATGCCACCCTGATGGATGTGACCGGAGTGGTCGAGGTAGCTGCAGCGGACGTGGGCGATGGCTGGCGGGCAGTGGCTGCCGGCGACCGGCTACGGACCGGCGAGCGCATCCGCACCCACGCGGCCTCTGGCGCGACGCTGCTCTTCTTTGACGGCAGCCGCACCTACCTGGTCCCCAACACTAACCTGGTCATGACCCGGCTGGATGGCGACTGGGGCGACGAGCTGCGGGTCGAGTTGGAGCAGTACAGCGGAAGGACGACCCACAGCGTGGTCCCGCTGCGAGGGGAGGAGAGCGCCTTCGTGGTGCGAACTCTGTCGGGAGCGGCCAGCGTGCGGGGCACTTATTTCAGCGTCGCAGTAGACGCGCGGGAGAGGTCCCACTTTGCCGTCAGGTCCGGCAGCGTGACGGTGACCAGCGCCGAGACGGACGTCCTGCTGGCGGCCGGGCAGGCCACGGTGGTCGAGCCAGGCCAGGAGCCCGAAACTCCCGCCTACCGGTTCTCGGTGCAGGGTCCGCTGACCAATGTCGAGCAACTGGGCGACGGAGAGATCTGGACGGTGGCCGGGGTCGCGATCTCGGTAACGCTGGAGACTACCGTCAGCGGCTCTCCGGTGGTGGGTGTTGACAGCGTGCTCGTCGAGGGCAGAGTAGTGGATGGCGCCTGGGTGGCGGACAGCATCGAACTCGCCCCTGACGAGGAGGTGGAATCCACCTTTGTTGGTACGCTCTTGGCGATTGGCGACGAGGACGAGCCCTGGGTGATCGGAAGCGCGGCCGTCACGGTCGATGGGGACACCATACTCGGCGAGGGATTGACCGTGGGCGATACAGTGCGCGTCACCTTTGTGGTTCAAGAGGATGGCAGCTGGCTGGCCCTGAGCATCGAGGCCTTTGACAACTGCACCGGCGCCGACCCCCATCCAAAGGGCGTGGAGCTGGCTCTGCGCTACGACGTGGCCTACGACGAGATCATGGAGTGGTTCTGCCAGGGCTTTGGCTTTGGCGAGATCGACATAGCCTACGGCCTGGCTGAGGACACCGGCGTGCCG
>JAUVHW010000078.1 GCA_030593075.1 Ardenticatenales bacterium | reverse complement strand
CAGTGCCCTCCAAGCCAGAGTCCGGCGCCACAGCGACCACCAGGTGCGTTCCACCACCATCAAACATGTCATCCGAGTCACAGACGTGCCCTTGCGGGAAGACGTCAGTGTCCACTGGGTGCCAGACGAAACCAGACGGCTCATGCACGTCCAAATCCGGTGGAGCAACAAGCGGGTGCATTCGCTCCTGCTGCCCTTGCGTGGCTTTCGTGTCTACCTGTGATATCTACAGGTGTCCAGTTCTCAGCTTTCGCTGACAGTCGGGACAACGCCGAGCAGGTTTGGCTCTGGCGCGGTTTCGCCGGGCCGGAGTCGCCTGGAGCAGGCCGGCCGGAGAGCTCCGGCCATCACATTTCTGCGGGGGTCTGCTACTTCCAGCTGCCGCCCAACTCCTTGAGCTTCCCGGTGGTCATGAACACCACCCGCTCGCTGATGTTGGTCGCCCGGTCGCCCATGCGCTCCAGGTTGTGGGCCACCCAGAGCAGGAACGTGGCGCGGTTGATGTTTCGCGGATCCTGCAGCATGTAGGTGAGCAGCTCGCGGAAGACCTGGTCGTACAACTGGTCCAGTTCCTTGTCTAGCTTGGCCGCCTTTTTGGCAGCTTTCTTGTCCTCAGCCACAAAGGCGCCCAGACTGGCCTGCAGCATCTCGCAGGCTACGTCTGCCATGCGAGGGATGTCGAGGAGCGGCTTGAGCAGCGGTTCATCCGCCATGCGGGTTACCAGAACGGCGATTCCCTCAGCGTGGTCGGCCATCCGCTCTATCTCGATGGCGATGTGCATCGCCGCGATTATGGCCCGCAGGTCGCCCGCCACTGGCTGTTGGGTGGCGATGAGGGCCAGGCATTTCTCCTCGATAGCGTAGCGGAGCTTGTTGATCCTGACGTCGTCGGCGATGACCTGCTGGGCCAGTTCCAGGTCGCGGTTCTTCAGTGCCTCTACCGACCGCTGGATGGCCTCTTCCAGCATGCTGCCCAGCTGCAGCACGGAATCGCGAATCTCTGTCAGCTCTCGATCAAGGGTTGCTCGCGTTTGCATCATCTGCCTACTCCCGTGGCTCCACACGCCCACAAGGGGCCATGCTACCATCACGCGCCCACAAGGGGCTGTGCTGCGTTCGTCGCTGCCCGTAGCCCAGGGCCTCGTGGCCGTCGCTACGCCCACGAGGGGCTATGCCACCATCACGCGCCCACAAGGGGCTATGCTACAGTCAGATGCCCACAACGGGCGATGTTACCATCGGTCGACCAGGTTTCCAGTCCTCCTGCTCCTCCAAATCCGCGCAACCAGTGTGATCCGTGCCATCCGTGCAGATCATGGTCCTATCCCATCCGGCCCATGACGTATCCCTGGGTCAGCTCGTGTTTGGGCCGGGTGAAGATCCTCTCTGTGCTGCGGTACTCAATCAGCTCGCCCAACCAGAAGAAGCCGGTTCGATCCGAGACGCGGGCCGCCTGCTGCATGTTGTGGGTGACGATGACGATGGTATAGCGCGCCTTGAGCGTCTGCATCAGCTCTTCCACCTTGAGGGTGGCGATGGGGTCCAGCGCGCTGCAAGGCTCGTCCATCAGGATGACCTCCGGCCGGACTGCCAGAGTGCGGGCGATGCAGAGACGCTGTTGCTGGCCTAGAGAGAGGCTCAGAGCCGGCTGCTTGAGGTCCTCCTTGACCTCTTTCCATAGCACCGCTCGCCGCAGGGCCTCCTCGACGATTTCGTCCAGCCTCCGGTCGCGGTTCAGACCCAGGGAACGGGGACCAAAGGCGACGTTGTCATAGACCGACTGTGGAAAGGGATTGGGCTTCTGAAACACCAGCCCGACGCGCCGGCGGAGCTCGACCACGTCCTGGTCGTCGTCGTATACGTTCTGCCCATCCAGCAACACCCTGCCTTCGACGCGGGTCCCTTTGATGGTGTCGTTCATCCGGTTGAGGCACCGCAGAAAGGTGCTCTTGCCGCAGCCCGAAGGGCCAATGAGGGCCGTGATCTGGTTGCTCTCAATGTCGAGCGTCACGTTGCTGAGCGCGCGCACCGGACCGTAAAAGAAGTCCAGTTCCTTGACCGCCATCTTGGGTTTGGTCATGATTGCATTCCCGGCCGTCCCGTTCACTTGCCATTATACCGCGACGGCCGCAATTGGACAGCTCACAGGCAGTTCTTTTGACGCAGCTGCCGGCCGATGCTACAATGCCGCCCGATGGAAGAGGGTACGGTCCAGTTTCCCCCAACCAGGCGCCGGGTGATAGCGTGCCTGCAACGGGCGGTATCGCAGCGAGCAGGATTGCTCGCTGCAATCCTGCTCGCCCTGCTGGTGCCGCTGGTGATGCTCTCAGGCTGCCGGCCGGAGGGCGCTGAGGCGGAAGACAGGACTGGCCTGCAGAACGTCGGCTCGGACACTATGGTCAACCTGGCGTTGGCCTGGGCGGAGGCCTACGCAGCGGCGCGCCCGGAGGTGCGGGTATCGGTCACTGGGGGAGGCTCGGGCACCGGAATCGCGGCGCTGATCAACGGCACGGTGGACTTGGCCAACGCCTCGCGCAAGATCAAGGCGGAGGAGAGCGCTACGGCCGAGGCCAATGGGATCCTGCCAGTGGAGCACGTGGTGGCCCGGGACGCCATCGCCATCGTGGTGAATCCCGAGAACCCCGTGGAGCGATTGACCATCCAGCAGCTGTCCGACATCTACAGGGGCGCCATCCGGAACTGGAGCGAGGTGGGTGGCGTGGAGCGGCCCATCGTGCTGCTTTCGCGCGAGTCCAACTCGGGCACCCACGTCTACTTCTTGGAGCAGGTGGTCCGGCGGGGCGAAAAGGGGGACCCGACCCTCTTTTCGCCGGATACGCTGCTGCTGCCCTCCTCCGAGGGTATCAGCGCCGAAGTGCGGCAGAACCCCAACGCAATCGGGTACGATGGGCTGGGGTACGTGACGCCCGACCAGAAAGTGATTGCGGTGGCGCGTGACCCGGGCGGGCCGTACGTGATGCCGGCCGTGGAGAGCGTGAACGACGGCTCCTATCCCATCGCCCGGGACCTCTACATGTACACGGCCGGTGTGCCGGCCGGCCTGGTGGCAGACTACCTGGACTGGATCCTGGCCGATAAGGCACAAGCGATTGTGGCGGAGTTGGGCTTTGTGCCGCTGGACTGAACCACGAATCTCACGGATTGCAGCGATGACACTGGTTTCTCGGATTGTACGGAGGGCACTTGATGTTCAGACAATCGAGGTTCCTCTTCAGGCGTCGGTACCACTGGTACAAGGGTGGTAGTCGTGTCTGATCGGGCATCAGCAAACGGAAACCTCGGAGGTCTTGCGCTGCCGGCCTTCGCGTAGCGGTTAGCATCCCACAACCACACCTGCAGAGATGACCAAACACAACCTAACACACCACCTGCTCGAGCACGCAATCCGCATCTCCGGAATCTCGGCAATCGTCTTTGTGGCGCTCATATTCTTGTTCCTCATCCGTGAAGGCGCGCCGGCGTTCGTCGAGGTCCCGTTGGCGGATCTGCTGGCCGAGCGCTGGTATCCCACCGAGGAGTATTTCGGCCTCCGGGCGCTCATCCTGGGCTCGCTGCTGGTGACGGTGGGCGCGGCCGTCATCTCCCTGCCACTGGGCCTGGCGACGGCCGTCTTTATCGCCGAGATCGCACCCGGCTGGGTGCGGGAAGTGCTCAAGCCGCTGGTGGAGGTGCTGGCGGGAATCCCTTCGGTGGTGCTGGGCCTTATCGGCATGTTGGTCCTGGCACCGATGGTGCGCCAGTTGACCGGAGCGCCCACCGGCCTCACGGCCTTGACCGGCTCGCTGCTGCTGGCGCTCATGGCGCTGCCGACGGTGGTCAGCGTATCAGAAGACGCCATTGACGCGGTGCCCAAGAGCTATCGGGACGGGGCGTTGGCGCTGGGAGCAACCCGCTGGCAGACCATCTGGCGGGTGGTGGTGCCGGCCGCACGTTCCGGGGTGCTGACGGCGATGATGCTGGGGATCGGCCGGGCCATCGGCGAGACCATGGCGGTGATGATGGTCACCGGCAATGCGGCGCGGGTTCCGACCGGGCCCGCCGACCTGCTGCTGCCGGTTCGAACCATGACAGCCACGATCGCGGCCGAGATGGGGGAGGTGGCTCAGGGTAGCACCCACTATCACATTCTCTTTGCTATTGGGATTGCGCTCTTTGTGATCAGCTTTGTGGTCAACCTGGCGGCCGCGGCAGTTGTCTTCCGGCAGGTGAAGCGCAGCGAGCGTGTGCTTTCCTAACCACAGATTCCACGGATGGCACTGATTCCTCGGATTGAACGAAGGGACGGGTCCCGTGAAGAAGGCAAAGAAGCCGCTGCCGTGCGAGGAGCAGACGTACGAGCTGATTGGCGCTGCGATGACGGTCCATCCACAAGCGCCGTATCGTGTAGGAGCCAAACCAATCAATCCAATCCGTGTCATCAGTGAAATCGGTGGTTAGCTTGTCAAGACAGACGGGGCAGCGAGTCGCTTTCACGCTCATCAGCCTGGCGGCGATGGGCGTGATCGCCGCCATCCTGCTCATCGTCGCCGTGATAGTGGTGCAGGGGATCAGCGCCATCAGCTGGGAGTTCATCACCGCTACGCCGCGCGATGGCATGAAGGCCGGTGGCATTCTGCCCGCTATCGTGGGCACGGCGCTGCTGACGGCGGGGACCGCGGTGACTGCGGTACCGCTGGGGGTGGGTGCGGCCGTCTACCTGGCCGAGTACGCTGAGGACAACTGGCTCACCCACGCCATCCGCATCGCCATCATCAACCTGGCAGGTATTCCCTCGGTGGTCTATGGCCTCTTTGGGCTGGGGCTGTTCGTCCTGCTCCTCAACTTTGGCACCTCGATCCTGGCCGGGTCGCTGACCCTAGGAATCATGACGCTGCCCATCATCATCAGCACGGCCGAGGAGGCGCTGCGAGCGGTGCCCCAGTCCTTTCGGGTTGTCAGCGCCAGCCTGGGCGGCACCCGCTGGCAGACGGTACGCCGGGTGGTCCTTCCCCAGGCGCTGCCGGGGGTGCTGACGGGGGTGATTCTGGGGCTGGAGAGAGCGGCCGGCGAGACCGCCCCTATCCTCTTTACCGTCGCCGCGTTTTTCCTACCCCGCCTGCCGCGCTCCATCTTTGACCAGACCATGGCGCTGCCCTACCATCTCTTTGTCATCAGCACGCAGGTGCCCGGGATGCCCATTCGCATCCAGTACGGTACCGCGCTGGTGCTGCTGGTCTTTGTGCTCTCGATGAACCTGATCGCGACCCTGATCCGCGGCCGGTACCGTCGCCGGCGGCAGTGGTAACCACTCAGGAATCTGATGAAAACCACGGATTGCACTGATTGGGAACGGGTGAAAGGGCTGGAGGATGGCCGGGACGCCGTTGCTGTAAGAGGAGCTGACCTACGAACTGGTCGGCGAAGCCATGTAGGTGCCAGACTACGGGTTCCTGGAATCGGTGTATGAAGAGGCATATGCCCACGAACCTGCGTTTTCGAGAGACAGCACAGCCTGGAGGTTCACTATCGCGGAGTGCCGGTCGGCCGGTTCCGGGCGGATTTCGCGGTAGATGACGAGGTGATCGTGGAGCTTGAGGCGGTCGCAGAACTGACTTCCGGGCACGAGGGGCAAGTGGTCAACTACCTCAAGGCAAGCGGCCTACGCGTCTGCCTGCTGCTCAACTTTGGCGCCGCATCTCTGGAACATGCAGGTCGTATTGTGCAGGGACTGACAAAGAGTCAGTGAAATCGCCGTAATCTATGAAATCCGTGGTCAAGATTCGCGTAGAAGATCTGAGCATCCGCTATTCGGACGGCGTGGAGAGCCTACACGGGGTCACGCTGGACCTGTTCGCCAACCAGATCAACGTCCTGTTTGGCCCGGCCGGCGGCGGCAAGAGCACTCTGCTGCGGGCGCTCAACCGGCTGAACGACCTAGTGGACGTGGACGAGCAGAGCGGCCGCGTTTTGCTGGACGGCATGGACCTGTTCGGCGCCGAGGTGGACGTGGTGGAGCTGCGCCGCAGGGTGGGGATGGTGTTCGCCCGGCCGGTGCCGCTGCCCATGACCATCCGCCAGAACCTGCACTATGGCCCGCAGTTGGCAGGAGTCCGCGGCCGGCGGCTGGACGAACTGGCCGAGCGCAGCCTGCAGCAAGCGGCGCTGTGGGACGAGGTGAAGGACCGGTTGGACGAGCCGGCCGTGGCCCTCTCGGGCGGTCAGCAGCAGCGGCTCTGCCTGGCCCGCACCCTCACGCTCGAACCGGAGGTCATCGTGTTGGACGAACCCACCTCGGGCCTGGATCCCATCTCCACGGCAAAGGTGGAAGAGAGCCTGCAGGAACTGAAGCAGACCTACACGGTGGTCATGGTGCCCCACAGCGTGCAGCAGGCAGCGCGGGTGGCGGACTGGGCTGCCTTCCTGCTGCAGGGGGAGCTGGTGGAGCATGGTCCGGGCGACAAGCTGTTCACCCGACCCAAGGACCAGCGTACCGAGGATTACATCACCGGGCGCTTTGGCTGACGCCGCCCTCGGTCTCTATTCCCCCGGCCGCGGCTGGTAGTCGCCCTGCAGCCACTCCTCCCCGTCTGCCCAGCCCTCTTTTTTCCAGATGGGAACGATCTCCTTGAGCCGGTCGATCACATAGCGGGCGGCCTCAAAGGCCCCATCCTCGCGATGGGGGGCGCTGGCGGCAATCATCACGATCGTTTCCCCCAATTCCAGCCGCCCGGTCCGGTGGACCGCTGCCACACGGCGGACCTTGGGCCAACGCTGGCGCGCTTCTGCTATCACCTGCCGCAGCTTGGCTTCCGCCATCTCGCGGTAGGCGTCGTATTCCAGGTACTCTACCGGGCGGCCGCCACTCTCACCGCGCACCACCCCCGAGAAGGTGACTACCGCGCCGGCGCCCGGCTCGGTGGTCAGTTCCAGCAGCGCCAGAGGGTCTATGGGGCCGGCCGTAATGGAGACGTGAGTGTCCTCGCTCCCGCCGCTGACGGGCGGAAAGAGGGCGACTTCGTCGCCGGAGGCCAGCGGCCGGCTTCGGTCCGCGTAGGTGTGGTTGACGGCAACGATGATGTGAGCCAGGTGGCGGCGAAGGTCGGGATAGTCGGCCGTCAGCCGGTCCACCAGGTCGGACACCGCGGCTCCGGCCGGCAGCTCCAGTTCGAACCGGGTAGAGCCGACGATCTCTTTCAGCAGAGAGAAGACGCGGATCTTGACCGTGATGGTATCGTTCATGGGGCCCAGTCTATCATGGGGGAACGACGGACGCAAATGCTGTCGGGGCACGGCGTGCCGTGCCCCGACCCGGGCTAGCCGGTGAGAGAGGCGTAGAGGAGCGCCCGTCAGTTCGGCCGCCTGGCCGAGGTCTGCCAGGAATTCCTCAATGGTGTCAAAGGTCTCGAAGCGGCCGGCCGCCAGGTCTTCCTCGGCCTCCTTCTCGGCCCGCTGCCAGGCAGCGGTCCAGAGCCACTCCTGTCCTGGTTTGATGGGGCGGTTCTTCGGATGCTCGTCCACCGCCTCTCGGATGATCTCTGCCACCGACAGGCGCTCAACACAAGAGATGATGCGCAGACGCTCGTGCTGTTCCCTCCCGAGGCGGAGTGAGAGCCTCCTCATCTCAGTCCATCACCCTTCCTGCTCGTTCTCACGCCTCTGCGTGGCGCCATTGTACGGTGGAAAAGCAGATACGGCCACACCTGCGGGAGCCAATCCACACCCGGTCAGGCTTCGTAGCCCTTCAGCCAGCCTCACCTCCACGACCAGAGCCGGGCGAGCCGAAGGCGCCAGCGGAGGCGCCGCCAGGTGTGCAGGGCCTGCTCCTTGGCGGCCGTATCGGGCGGGTGCGGCCCATAGCGCATCCCGACGTAGAGGCGAGTGAGCCAACCCACCTCGAGGATGGCCGGAGCCACGGTCGCCTCACCTCGCCGGCCGGTAGCCAGCTGGGACACCCGGGCTGCGAGCGCGGCGCCGAACTCGTAGGGAGTGTCGCCAGCCTTGCTCACCACCCGCAGCCGGCTCCCGTACCGGCATAGCCGGTGGTAGAGAAGAGAGCTGACCTCGGCCGGGCTGCGCCGCCGCAGTCGCCATTCGGCGGTGATCCACCAGGCGACGGCCGCCACCGCCAGCAGAACCAGACCCAGCCGCCAGAATCGAGCTGCCTGCACCAGAACGCCGGCACGCGGAAAGGGGTCTACCGGCAGCTCGGGGGCCGCGTCCCCGGAGGTCTCTTCAGGCCGCTCGATGGCAGGACGGGCGCCGGTGGGCTCAAACTCCACCCAGCCGTAACCGGGAAAGTAGACCTCTGCCCAGGAATGGGCGTCGGCCGCGGTGACCACGGTGAGGGAGCTGTCCTCGTCGCGGGCGCCGACCGCGTACCCCACCACCAGCCGCGCCGGAAGGCCGGCAGCTCGTGCCAGCACCACCATGGCGGTGGCGTAATAGTCGCAGTACCCGCGCTGCAGGTCAAACAGGAAATAGTCGGCTACGTCCTGGCCGCTCGGAGGCTGGGGCAGGTCCAGCGTGTAGGGAATGGCCCTTAGATACTCCTCTACAGCGCGGGCGCGGCCGTAGGGGGTGGAGGCGCCGGCACTGAATTCGCCTGCCAGCGCGAATACTCGCTCCGGAACGCCCTCGGGGAGGGCCAGGTAGCGATCCTGCAGCCAGGAGGGATAGTCCTCGCCGGCCGCTCGCAGCTGCTCCTGGCTGGGGGCAGGCACCCAGGAATTGGCGCGGTAGCGGCTGGCGTCGATGGTCGCGCCGAAATAGTCGCCCTCTGCCTGCGGAACGCGCCAGTGCACCCAGTAGTCGCGGTCGGCTGCCAGAAGCTCCCCGGCCGCGTAGAGCAGTCCCCCGCCTTGTCTGGTGACGCGGAACTCTGCCTGGACCGGCCGGTAGGGAGACTCGGGCGCCTGCCCGGTCGGCTCCCGGGCGTCGTAGGACCGCAGCTCGGTCTCCCCGCTGAGCCAGCCGCTGCTGGTATAAACATCGTAGGTGTGGCTGCGCCAGTAGAGACGAGGGGAGGTCTTTGGCTGGTAGGCGGCCGGCTCGACGTTGACTACCATAGCCACTTGCTCCGACAGCTCGGGCCCGGAGCCAATCAGGTGGCGGCGCGGCAGCTCCGGCTCGCCGGGCAGGCTCAGGCCGGCGCCCTGACCCGGCCCCTGGACCAGCCCCAGGGAGGAAGCAACGCTCTCCACCTGTTCCGATGCTCCCCGAAACAGCTCGGCCGCGCGGCTCACTACCTGGCGGACGGAGACGTTGGGAGCCAGCAAGGCCGCCGCGACCAGGGCGATGGTCATCCCAACCACGGTAGCGCCCACGTCCAGCCCGGTGTCAACGGGAAAGCCAATCATCTCCTCCTGCCAGTGAGTCCGGCGCTCGTCGTACCTGAGCAGCGCCAGCAGGGGCAGAGCAGCCCCCAGCAGGAGAAGCAGTGACTCGGGGTGGTGCCGACTGTAGGAGATGGCAGAGGCCAGCAGAGCGCCGGCCGGCGCCACCGCCAGGAGCGGCCGCCTGAGCCGGCGGACGGACCACGCGGCCCAGAGAGCCACCGCCCAGAGCATCAGGTGCCACGCCAGCCCGGCTGCCAGCGGATCGTAGCCCGGTTCCCCGCGGGCCAGTGCCAGGATCCAGGCCCTGAACAGACTCAGCAGCAGCCCAACGTCGGCAGCCAGGCCGGTCAGCCAATGCGCCACCGGGGTCAGGTCCGGGCGGCCGGCCACCGGCCAGCGCCACACCTGCGCACCGAGGTCAGGCAAGGCCCGGACCAGCTCCAGGAGCGTTCCCCCCAGCTGCCCCACCCGCAGAAGGGAGTTCCCAGCTCCTAGGATGAAAGCCAAAGGCGCCGCAATCCTGCCAGGCAGCGGCGAGCGGGCCAGCAACCACCCGGCGAAAACGGCCGTAATGGCTGAGAGGAAGAGGGGCCAAGGATCTACTTCCCGGACGACCTGGGCGAGGCCCGAGGCCACACTGGCAGCTCCCAGGAGAAGCAGGGTCAGTGACAGCAGAGTGGTCTCGCCCAGCCAGCGGACGGCGCGAGCCAGCATCAGGACAATCTCCGCCAGCTCATGTCGCTGGGCCGTCGGAGCGGCAGCGCCCGGCCGGTGGCCGAGGAGAGCCACTCCCACTGGCCGCGCCGGCCGGGCCGAGCTTCCGGCCGGTCCAGCAGGTCCCGCGTGACTGTGGCGTGCGCCGCCCCCAGGCGGGACAGCAGAGAGTGCAGGCGGCCAACATTGGGGGCCTCCGCCCCAAAGGAGCCGGGGTCGAGCAGCAGCAGGGTGGGGACGACGCCGCGCCGCACCAGCGGAATGAGCGCTTCCACCCAGTCCGCCCTGACGTCGGGCGTGATGATGATCATGCTGACCAGCCGGCCGAGGGAGCTGGGCAGCCGCCCCAGCACCGTAGCCAGGGAGCGCTCTCCAGGCTCCAGAAGCGCCAGAGAGCGCAGAATCTCCAGCCGGTGGGCCTCTCCCTCCTGGGGCGCACGCCAGATTAGCTCGGCGCCGCTGGTTATCAGCCCGACTGCCCGGCCGGTGCGCAATCCGCGGTCCGCCAGAGAGGCAGCCAGGATGATGCCGTGCTCCAGAGTGGAGTTCTGACCCTCGCCGACCTGGACACCTTGGTTCGCGTCCACCAGTATCCACCAGTCGCCGGCCGGGGTGCTGTCAAAGAGGCGCACATGGAGCGAATCCCGGCGCGCGCTGGTGGGCCAGTGGATCCAGCGCAGGCTATCGCCGGGGTGGTAATCCCTTGCTCCGGCCACGCTGACGCTGCGCTCCAGGGCATGGGGGCGGGGTCGCCCCTGTCCGGCCCGGCCGCCCGGCGCGACCTCGACTGCCGGTAGAGGGACTACCGGCGGAGCCACCATCAGGTCGGCCCAACCGGGCTGGTGCAGCCGGACCGTGTACAGTCCAAAGGGGTCGGCCGTTTCCAGGCTCGTGGGTCCCAGGGAAAAGAGACCCCGCCGAATGCAGACGCCTTTCGTGTACCAGCGATTGGAGCCGTTCCCGCCCACGGCTGTCACCCAGTTGGCCCGATAGCTGGGCAGCGTGGAATGATCGATCACCTCTACCCAGAGGGCAGGCACCGGGCCGCGGTTGAGCAGGGTAAAGCGCTCCTGCAGGTGGTCGCCCACTTGCGCCCAGCCAAAGCGCATCTCGCGAGTGAGGGATAGCCCGCGCGCCAGGGACCGGGCCCAGAGATAGCTGAGCAGCCAGGTCCCGCCCAGTCCCGCCAGCAGGATGGTCCATCCGCGGTCGGGAGCAATGAGCTGCATCGTCAGAAGCAGGGCGACCAGGAAGGGCAGCAGGCGACTGTTGAGCTGTGGGCGGGGTGCGGCCGTTTCGTCCATGGGCGCCCAAGATTGTATCACAGGCCGGGCGGAGGGTTCAACTGGAGGCAAGCGGTCTCTGGTGGTGAGGGCAAAGGACGGGTAGCGTGGAAGGAATCAAAGCGCCGTCAGAGGCTGACGGGGATGGGTCCCGTCAGATGCACGGCCTGGAGTGTGACCCGGCAGCGCAACGAGTGTATCTCCACACCGCACTGCGCCGCTTCACGCAAGGCTTGTCCAAAGGCGGGGTCGGCCGCGTCGTGGAGTGAGAACTGCTCGGCGTCTTCGCGCTGCGCTACGAACAGCACTGCCGCGCGCTCACCGCGCTCTGCGGCCGCGATCAACTCTTGTACGTGACGCCGGCCGCGGGCGGTGGGAGCGTCGGGGAACTGCGCTGTCCCCTGGTTGACCAGGGTGACCGACTTGACTTCGATCCAGCATTGGGGGTGTTCGGCCGTTCCAGGCAGCAAGAAGTCGATGCGGCTCTCTCCGAGGGTAACCTCTCGCCTCACTTCAGGGTACTGCTGAAAGGGCGGCAGTCTCTTGCCGGCAAGCGCTTTGGCTACCAGGTGACCCGGAAGGCGAGCGTCCACTGACACCAGCCGGCCGGCATAGGAGACCAGCGCCAAATCGTAGGCGGTGCGCCGCCGCTGCAGGCTGGCCGGATCGGCCGGTCTGAGCCAGACCTGGTGGCCTGGAACCAACAACTCGTTGAGCCGGCCGGAGTTGGGCAGGTGGGCAGCCGCGCGAGTTCTCGATCTGGACCTGGACCCGGAAGCGGTTGTCGCGTCGCACAAAGCGGCCGGGCACCAGAGGGCCAAGATGGACTGTGGCGAGGCTGTTGGGAGCGGGCATCGGCTGAGTGTTCTGGCGGCGCCTAGTGTACCACAGGGGGAGGTTCTGGGCGGGGGGACGCAAAGAGGAGCCCGGAGAGCAGGGGGGCGGCCGGCGGACGAAGCCGTCCGCCGGGAGCAAGAGGGCGGACGCGGCCGCTGCCGCCCTCTCCGAGCAAAGGCATAGGGGGCCGACCACGGATGTGCTCGTTCGCCGCACAGGCGCGGCTGGACAGCCTCTAGCGGGCTGATACAATACCCGCGTGCAGGCACTGAGCGACGAGCGCAGCCCACAATCCAGGTGGGCCGGCCTGGGCCTGGCGGCCGTGCTTTTTCTTTCCCTCTGGCTCCGGCTGACCGGGCTGGACTGGGACGGGCTGTACCACCTCCACCCCGACGAGCGCTACATCGTTTGGGTTGGCACCACCGTTGAGGCCCCCACCGACTGGAAGACCGCTCTAGACCCGGCGCTCTCCAGCTTTAACCCTTTCTACTGGCCGCCCGAGGCGGAGAGCACCGGCATTCGAGTGCAGCAGGGGGAGCCGCGCGATTTCGCTTACGGCCACTGGCCGCTGTACCTGGGGGTGGGGACCGCTCACCTCCTGGCGCGCGGGGAGTCGTGGGCGGCCGGGCTGCCGGAGGGATGGACGCTCCTGCGGGACGTGCTCAACGCACCGGGCCGGATCGAGTACCGGCACCTGCTGGTAGTAGGCCGCGCATTGGCGGCCCTCTCTGACACAGTGACCGTTTGGCTGGTCTTCCTGCTAGGGCGCGAGCTGTACGGCCAGGCGGTCGGGCTCCTGGCGGCCGCCCTGATCGGACTGGCGGTGCTGCACATCCAGCAGGCCCATTTCTTTGTCACCGACCCTTTCTTGACCACAGCCGTGGTGGCGGCGGTTTACTGGATGGTTCGGCGGTCTGCCAGCCTGCGGCTCGAGCATGGGCTTGCGGCCGGGGCACTGGTGGGGCTGGCGGTAGGAGCCAAGTTCAGCGCCATCATGCTGGCGCTGCCACTCTGGGTGGCGCTGGTATGGCGCCGGTTGGCTGTCCCGGTCCAGGGCAGCAGCTGGGCCTCGCGCTGGTGGCGCCGGCTACGCCGGCCGCTGCTCGAATATGCGGCCGCGCTGCTGGTGGGCGCGGCCGTCTTTGCCCTCACCAACCCCTTTGCTCTGCTGGACCGCAGTTGCACAGATACGATGGGCGGCTATACCCTTCCCCTGATCAAGGTCAGACTGGGCCCCTTCTCAGTGCAGTCCTGCTACCTGAAGAACGTCGGGAAGCAGGCTGCAATGGTGCGGGGGAGCGGCCGGCTGCCCTTCACCCTGCAGTATCTCGGCACGACACCCTACCTATACTACCTGGATCAGATGTTTCGCTGGGCGCTGGGGCCGCCGCTGACGCTGCTCGGTTTTGGCGGCCTGCTGTGGGGTATGGGGCGGATGGTGCGTCGCCGCCAGCGGCCGGGCCCCGGCGAGGCGGTGATGCTCTCGTGGGCGCTCCCCTTTTTCATCGTCACCGGCTCGTTCCAGGTCAAGTTCTTGCGTTACCTGCTTCCTCTGACGCCTTTTCTGGCCATCTACGGCGCGGGGATGCTGACCAGCGCAGTGCGGAAGCAGAGGCGCGGGTCGGGCGCCGTGCCC
>JAUVHW010000019.1 GCA_030593075.1 Ardenticatenales bacterium | reverse complement strand
AGCATCTGCACCGCGTCGGGGTCGTCGACCGCCTCTAGTTCCGCCCCCGGCCGGTGGAGCAGCACCGTCTTGAGCGGAGACCACTCAGACGAGACGCTGCACCCTGACCACACGGTCCCGATTTCCTGGCACAGGGAGGCGGTGCGCGGCGACCAGCCGGGTCCCCCGTAGGCGGCGGCGTCAGCCAGGCTACCAACGCTCATACCGTACCAGCTCGTCCAACGGCTTGCGCTTCTTGGGCCGGGCGGTATCGGCCGGGTAGCCCAGCGGAGTGAATGCTATCGGCTCCACGCCGTCGGGCAATCCCAGAACCTCTCGGGTCGCCTCGGGGTCAAAGGCGCCAATCCAGCAGGTCCCCAGCCCCAGGTCGGCGGCCGCCAGAATCAGGTGGTCCATGACGATGGCGACATCCACGTCGTTATAGTTCTTGCCATCCTGGCGCACCCAGCTCTGAGCAGGCAGTCCGCAGACGCAGATGACCAGCGGCGCCTGCACGAACCAGTCACGGGGGTAGACGCGATTTAGCTCTTCTTCGCGGCCGGCCGTGCGGATTACGATGATCTGAAACGGCTGCCGGTTGGCGGCCGTGGGCGCCAGCCGGGCCGCCTCCAGCACCTGCTGGAGCTTGCTCTCCTCCACCGGGTCCGGCTTGTAGGCCCGCACACTGTATCGGGCATTGACCAATTCTTGGAATTCCATTAGTTGCCTCCTGAGATCTACTCGACAAAGATGGTATGACTCCACCGAAAAAACCGGATTCACCGCGGAGCACGCGGAGACCGCAGAGGAAAAGACGAGAACAGGTGTGACGTCTGGACCGAGCCTCACAGGAAACCAGTAGAGTCTAGGCAAACTCCAAGGACTCAGCGTCCTCCGCGATCTCTGCCATCTCTGCGGTGAACGGGCCCTTCTTTCACAGGAGTCATGATATCATTGAGCCGGAATATACTCAATCTTGGCTCAAGTGTCGAGCAGTAGCAGGCGATGCGCCAGGCCGTTGAGGTCGCGAGGGTCGAATGTGCCGCCTCGGAGCGCTGCTGTGTGCCCCGGCCGGCAGGGTGCCGGTTGCCGCGCCTTGTGCCGCTCTCTCAACTGTGCTATACTTCTGCCGCGCCGCCCCCAGGAGAGGCGGCGCTTGATATGAGGGTCGCCGAGCGCCAGCTTGGATGAGCCTACGACGTGAGGAGCGTGTCCCGTGAGCCGACGAGGGACCATTGCCTGGATGGAATGGGGGGCTATAGCACTGACTGTGGTCGGAGTAGCCATAGTGGTTCTCCAGCTGAACAGCTACTCCAAGTTTCGCGCCCGGTTCCCGCCCGGACTGACCATCGCTAGAGTCGACGTAGGCGGTCTGACCGAGGAGGAAGCATCACACCGGGTTTCGGCCGTTTATGCCTCCGAGGTAGACCTTTACTACCAAGGCGAGCGCATACCCCTCAACCCGGCCGATGTCGAGTACTCCCTGGAACTGGACACGATGTTGCAGACGGCGGCCGAGCAGCGCGACGCGCAGAAGTTCTGGCCCGGCTTTTGGAGCTTCTTGTGGAATGGGCCGATAGAGGTCGAACCGGTCGAGCTCCAGTCCAGCTTCACGCAGCGGCGCCTGCAAGCCAACCTGGCCCGCATAGCCGCGACTCGTGACGCACCCCCCGAGCCACCGGTTCCTGTCCCCGCCACGCTCGACTTTCAGCCGGGGAGCCCTGGCTACAGCATGAACATAGAAGCATCGCAGCCGCTGGTGGAGGCGGCGCTGCACTCCCCAGCCGATCGACAGGCAACCCTGGTGGTAGACCTACAGAATCCGCCAGCGCCGACCCTGGATACCCTGGGCAGGCTGATAGAGAGCCACCTCTCCGACTTTGACGGCATCTACAGCGTCTTTGTGATTGACTTGGCGACCGGAGAGACCCTGGCTATTGACCACGACGTCGCCTATTCCGGCATGAGCATAGTGAAGGTCCCGATCGTGGTGGAGACGTTCCGCACGCTGGATCGCCAGCCGACCATCGAGGAGACCAAGCTGCTCACCCAGACCGTGATCGAGAGCGGCAACTTTACCGCCAACCTGCTGCTGGACGTGATCGCGGGCGAGGACAACGGGCTGCTGGGAGCTGAGAAGGTAACCCAAACCATGTGGCGCCTGGGCCTGGTGAACACCTTCATTGCAGTGCCCTACGAGGAGGACCTGCCCGGGACATATTCTACGCCGGCCAACCTCCGCACCGACATCAATACCCAGCCAGACCCCAAGATGCAGACCACCCCTGAAGATATGGGCCTATTGCTGGAGATGATCTACCAGTGTGCGGCCGGCGGTGGGTCGCTGGTGGCGGCCTATCCCGGCCAGATTACTCCCGACGAGTGCCAACTGATGCTGGAGATGATGAACCAGAACCGGATTGGGTCGCTAATCGAGGCGGGGGTGCCGGAGGGGACCAGTGTGGCACACAAGCATGGCTGGACGGCCGAGACTCACGGCGACGCCGGGCTAGTCATAGGCCCCAGCCGCGACTATGTATTGGTCGAATACATGCACTCGCCCGGCTGGCTGGAGTGGCAGGTCAGCTCGCCGCTCATGGCGGACGTATCCCGGGCCACCTGGAACTTTTTCGAGTTCGAGAGTTAGCAGTGTCCGGCCGGGGGGAGGGTCAGCGCCGGCTAGTAGCGCCGCCGGTCAGTCCGTACCGCCCTTTCCACCTTCGCGCTTGATAACCACCAGGGTCAGATCGTCGAACTGGGGAGCCTGACCAACAAACCCTGCCACAGCATCCTGGATCTCGTCGACGATCTCAGAGGCGGACGAGTAGCGCCCCGCATAGGCGACGGCCTCCAGCCGATCCTGGCCAAACTCCTCTTCTTCTTCGTTGATGGCATCGGTGATGCCATCCGTGTACAGAATCAGCGCCTCTCCCGGTTCCAGGTGGATCGTGTGATTGTCCACCGAGACCCCCGGCACAACGCCTAGCACCATGTTGCTGCTTTTCAGCGCTTCAACTGTCCCGTCGGCTCGGACGCACAGGGGCGGGTTATGGCCAGCATTGGCCAAGGTGACACGACTCTCTTGCGGATCCCAGAGGGCGCAGACTACCGAGACAAAGAGATCGGACCGCGAATCGGCCAGCAGGATGTCGTTGACCCGCTCAAGAATGGAGGCCGGGTCGTCTCTGCTGTGGCCAACGGTGCGGATCAGGGTTCGCGACAGGGCCATGTAGAGAGCCGCCGGCACCCCTTTGTCCGCCACATCGGCGACGACTACCAGCCACCGGCCGTCGCCGGCCGAGCCGCGGACCGGAAAAAAGTCATAGAAATCCCCACCCACCTGACGAGCAGCCTGCCACAGTGACCCGACGCTCCAGCCCGGCGCCTCGGGATGGGTCTCGGGCAGGAAACTGGACTGAATCTCGCGAGCCACCTCAAGCTCACGCTCCATCCGCTCCCTCTCCGCCGCCTCGGCGTACAGTTGATTGTTCTCGATAGCGACGGCCGCTTGATGAGCCATCCCCGTCAGCATGTTGCGTCGCCGCACACCGAGGCGGGCCCCGTCGGCCGGCAGCGAGACCAGCATGGCCCCCACCAGTTCCCGACGAGTGACCAGAGGAAACGCAAGCAGCGTGCCGGCCCGTATCAGGCCGGCCCAACCCTCAGGGAGCGGGTTGGGATACCCCGCCCCAGCACCAATATGCTCGATGGCCTGGGCTTCGAGCGCTTGCTCAAGGCCGCTCAGAAAGCCCACGGCGGACGGTTCGGAGAGGCGGTTCTCCAAGAGGAGCAGCTGGTCCGCGTCAAGCCCATAGGCCGGGCCAGCGACATAGGCCCCCTGCTCTGGATCACGGTAGAGTACCAGACACTGCTCGACCCCGGTCAGCATTGGCGCCAACCGGACGATGGTGGTCAGGATCTCGCTCAGGTCGGTCAACCTGTTGACCGCCTCGGCAACTTGCAGGAGGGCGACGATGGTGTAAGCCTCCTCCTGCTGGGCGGAGTAGAGGCGCGCGCTCTGGATAGCCATGGCCGCCTGGCTGGCGATTCCGCTGATCAGTTCCACGCGGCGCCTGATCAAAGCGACATCGCTAGTCTCACCCGACACCAGCATGACCCCAATCAGCTCCCCCTTTGCTACCAGCGGGAGAACCAGCAGCCAGGCGTCCAGCCCGAAAAAGTCGAACAGCTCATCCGGCAGGGCGCTGAGCGCCTCTCCACCTCCCAGGACCACCGGCTGGGGCTGCGCCTTCAAGGCCGCCAGCGGGGGCCAGAGATTCAGCGGAATCCAGAGCTGCGGGAACTCGTCGGAGAGATCGGCCCCGCTCCCGGCCAGTTGCGCCCCCCGGAAGCCACCCCGATCATCTTCCCAGAGCAGGACGCCACAGCGATCCACGCCAACGAGCACCAGGGTCATGTGCACGATGGCGTTGAGCACCTCATCCAGCTCGGCAGATTGACTGGTCGCTTCGACCACCTGCAGCAACGCCGACGATACCCAGGCTTCTTCCCGCTGAGAGGCGAACAGCCGGGCGTTGTCAATGGCAACTGCAGCCTGCCCGGCAAACGTGGCGACCACGTCCGCGTCTTCCGGCCGAAAGGTGTGCGGTAGAAGCGCATCGGCCGTCAAGAACCCAATCAACTCGCCGCGGGCAACGAGGGGAGCGCCCAGGCAGGAATGCTCTGGCGGCAGATCGAGCAACGCGTGATAGCATCCCGCCGGGTCCGCGCTCCCAAAGATGATCGGTTCAGTGCCTCGCGCTAGCTGGCTTAGGCGCGCAGAGTCGCGCAGCTTGAGTCTCTTGCCCAAGGCTCCCACAACGGTGGGCAGCCCCTGCGCTGCGCGGACGACCATCGTGTCGTCCGGATCTTGATCACCCTGCTGGCGGGCCTCTTCCAGCAGGATAATCGCGGCCGCATCGTAGGCCAGGACCCGGCGCAGATCAGCGATTATCGAGTTGAGCACTGTTTCCAGATCCAGCGAAGAGGTGATCGTCTGAGCCACCTCGCGAAGCGTCTCCGCCACTGAGCGCTGCTGCCGTTCCGAGCTGTAGAGACGCGACTCCTGGATAGCCAGCGCGATCTGATCAGCCAATGCCTCAAGGGCGAACCGGTCTCCAGCGCCAAATGCGTTCAGCCGGTCACTCTGAACGTCCAGCGCTCCCAACACTTGATCCTCGATAACCAGAGGGACGACGATCTCGGAGCGAGTGTCTGGCAAGATGCTGAGCTCCAGATACCGCGGGTCGGCCGACACGTCGTTGACCAGCACTGTCTCTGCGTGGGTAGCAGCCCACTCTACAAGACCCTGGCCCGGCGCCGCCTCCTCAAGGTGACCGGCCAACTCATCCCATGTGCTGGCCTGTAGTTCGATGCCGCCAACGTCGGCATCGTGGCTGTAGATGCCGACGCAGTAGTGGCCAAAGGTGTCCTGGATGAGATCGACGGTCCGCTGGAACAGATCAGGCAGCGGGGTCAGCGCTCTGACCTGGCGCGAGACCCTACTCAAGAGTTCCAACTGAGCTGCTCGTGTCCGGGCCTCCTGGAACAGCCGCGCACTGGAGATGGCCGAGGCAGCCTGATTGGCGACGATGGAGAGCCGCCGCACGTCATCCCGGCTGAAGGCGCCTACGGCGAAGCTCTGAGCGGCCAACACACCGATGCAGTCTCGGCCCGCGATGAGGGGGACGAACACGGCCGAACGCGGCGGGTCATCACTGAGGTAGCGAGGACGAGCGGGCAACGAATCCCATTCGGACTGGTAGTCGTGTATCAGTAGAGGTTCCCGGTGCAGCGCCACCCAGCCTACCAGCCCCTCCTCCTGGCCAATGTCAAAAACGGTCGGCGGCTGCCGCTCGCCCTCCCGCACCCACACAACGATCTCGAGCCGGCCGTCGTCAAGCAACCCCAGCAGAAAGGTAGATGTGTCGATGATGGTGCTGGCTTGGTCGTAGATCAGTTCGTAAAGCGCGGCCGGGTCGAGCTCAGCCTCCACCAAGGCACGACCCACCTGGCTGAGCGCCTCGAGTTCCGCGACCTGCTGCTGGAGCCGGCTGCGCGCCTCGACCCAGCGCCGGCCCAGCAGCCCAACGACAGCTAGTCCCAGTACTAGCGCGGTTATGATGACCACCCAGGACCCCAATTCAACCATCCGAGGACACGGTCAGGGAATCGAGAGCATCGGCCAGCGCCGGGCGCAACTCGAACAGCTGGTCAAAGCCCACCATCTCGAATATCTCCTGCAACCGGCTGTTCAGGCCGCAGAGTTGGAGGCCCCCACCCTCCCTGCCTACTCTGCGCCAGACTGAGACGAGCAGGCGCAGGCCGCCGCTGTTGATGTAGCTCGCCTGGCTGAAATCGACGACCAGGCGCGTGTTCCCGGCAACCATCAGCTGCTCGAGAGTTGATTCCAGTGCAGGAACGGAGGTGTGGTCGAGCCTGCCACGAACCCCGACCAGCCAGACACCCTGCTGGAGGGGCTCCTTCCAGACCGCGGGAGCCCGATCACGGCCGCCAGACTGGACCGTCATGCCGGTCCGCACCTGAGGCGCTTGCACATCACCAGCTCGTTGCGGTCCCGATGGAACCGAAAGACCACCCGGTCCATCAGCTTCCGCATCAGGTGGAGGCCCAATCCTCCTACCCGCAGTTCGCCAGGGATAGCCGGCAGGTCGGGTGCAGGAACCCCATCGGGATCGAATGGTGCTCCTTGATCCTCTAGCCGCACTACGAACGAGGCATCGTTGACATCGCAGCACACGCGGATGTTCCCCTTGCCTTCCCCACCGTAGGCGTGTTCGACAATGTTGGCGCAAGCCTCATCTACCGCCAGTTGTACGTGAAAGATCGCATCGTCGTCCAGTCCGGCCGACTCGGCAGCCTGACCCACAAAGTCACAGACCCGCTCGATGGACTCGTGGCTCGCAGGTACTACCAGCAGCTGTTCGTCTTGCATTGACCACCGACGGCTGACAGGCACGCGCCCCAAGCAGCCATGCAGACCCCGGCCGATCCCCCCACAGGTACCCCCTTCCTAGAAACTCCCGACAGCCTCCACCTGGTCCTCGAACACCTCAAAGACCACATCAAGACCAGCAAGGTCTAACACCTCCGCCACCCGCTTGGAGGGATTGGCCAGATGAAGGTTACCGTTCCATTTTTGGACATTGCGCAGGCAGGTTACCATAGCGCGCAGCCCAGCGCTGCTCATATAGTCCACACCCGAAAGGTCAAGCACTAGACGGAAGCGCCGGTTGTCCGTCAGCCCCTTCAGGGTTTGGTCCATGCGCGGGGCAGAACTGCTGTCCACACGACCGGTCACCGTCACCACATCCACCTTCTTGAGTTCTCTGACCGTAATCTCCATGGGGTCTCTCCTGCCGCTATTGCTTGGGCGCGCGTCATTATACCACAAGCAGCAACCGGCTGCCAGCTTGCGCCAGTTCCCCCATCTGCTAAAATCGGTCAGGACCTAGTGCGCGGATGCGCGAAGCTTGGCCCGCGCCGGCCGCCAACCAGGGCGGTCACCAGTTCGTCCTAGACTATTCGATGTCCAGTCTTTTGCTCCCCACCGCAGTTCTACTCGCTGGGTCAGCGCTGGCAGCCGCTCCGGCAGCTCTATTTGGTGGGCGGGCTGGCCTGAAACGATGGGCGGCGCCCGCTGCTGTGGCTGTGGCGCTTCTCCTGATCGCATCTGGCACGGGAGCAGCACCACAGAACGTTGCGCGGTACTCGTGGGCCGGCCGCTCGGCGCCGTTAATTCTGCAGGGAAACGAACCGGGCCGGCTGCTGGGGGTGGCTCTCGCGGCTGCAGTCCTGGCAGCCACCCTGGTCTTTCCCCGCTTCGAGGGCGGATCAGACTCCGCGGATCGCGAGGGTACCCCACTCTCCAGCGGAACGGAATGCGCTGTCCTGCTGGTGGCCTTGGCAGCTACTCTGATCGCGCTTCTTCCCGGCAACCTTCTGTCCCTGATCGTTGCCTGGGCAGCCCTGGACGGCGTGGTGGTCGCCGCCTGGCTCTTGCTCCCAGCCACCGAGCACCAGCGGAGCGCCGCGCTCACCAGCTGGGCAGCCGGCGCGGCGGGGACGCTGTTCCTATGGGCTGCAGCGGTATTGCTGCCACCCGGCTACGCGTTTGGTGGAATCCGTTCCTCAACAGCCAGTGAGGGAATGTGGGTAGCGCTTTCTCTGGCCGTCCTCCTGAGGCTGGCACCGTTTCCCTTTCACCTGCACCGCAGCTGGGTTCATTGCGGGCGGCCTGGCCTACTCGTGGGCGCAGTAACCGCGGCCGAAAGTGCTGGCCTGCAGAGGCGGCCAGAGGGCGCCCCATCACGCGACACAGATGTGGATCAGGAGCCCCCGGCCTCTGTTCCTTGGCCCCAGCTCGCCAACCTGATGCAGGCAGCGTCTGGTGTCTGGTTGCTGGCGCGTCTCGTCGGCCTGGAGGAGATGCCGGTTGCCTGGCGTCAAGTCGTCACGGCGCTGCTGCTCACCGGTCTGGCGGGCAGCGGCGTGCTGGCCTGGCTGTCGGAGAACGGCCGGGAGGCAGCAGGATGGATTATTGCGGGTCAAGCAGGAACAGTCATCCTCGTGGGCTTGTGGGCTGGACCGGATGCTGCCTTGGCAGAGGGAGGGGTTCTAATCCTGGCGGGCAGCTTGCTGATCCTCTGTGCGAGCCTTAAGACCGCCGGCATAGCGGGGAGAGTGGCAGGGTGCGCCGCCGTCGCAGCCCTGGGCGGCCTTCCCTTCACTCGGGCGAACATGGGCAGGTTCCTCACCTACGGGAACTGGCTGTCTGACAGCTGGGGGCTGTACCTTCTGCTGGCGGCCGCGGCACACCTTCTGTTCCTCGCAGCGGGCGCCAAAGTCGTGTTCCGCCCGCTTACCGCCCGGCCTGGGCAGATGCAGCGGATGGCTACCGGTATCGGCCTGGGTCTCCCAGCTATCGGGTTGCTGTCCTGGAGCCGTGGGCTTGCTACTGGAGAACCTCTCGTCTGGCTAGCTGTTCTGATCCCCGCTGGCGGTGGTGCGTTGCTGGCCTGGGGCGGGGGATCGGCGCGGCCGCTGCAGCAAGAGGTACTCCAGCGGGTGCGACCGCTGCTGAGGCTTGGCTGGCTGCACCAACTGACGGGGGCCGCTATCAGTACGGTAGGCCGGGCTCTCTGCGCCGTGCGCAACACGTTGGAGGGTGAAGGCGCGCTGTTCTGGATGGTGCTAATGCTAGTGCTGGGTTGGCTGGTCTCCCGCTCCTCAGGTTAGGTTCATGCCCGGATTTCCAACGCTGACCGAACTGCTGGACTACCTGGCGTTTCTGGGAGAAGAGCCGGCCGCCCTGGGAGCACTTGCCACAGCCACACTGCTAGTCGTCTTGCATGATTGGCGCTGGTCGCTTCTTGCGCTGGCCGTCCAGTACGTGCTGATTGGCTGGCTGTTCACGCAGGTGCTGGAGCCTCAACTGGCGGTCCTCAAGATCCTCGTCGGACTGCTGATCTGTCTGGTGCTCTATTTGACCGCGCGCCAGGTGAGCTGGAGCGAGCACCAGGCGGACCCACAGCAGACAGGGTCACGGGCAACCGGGGCCTCCGGGCGACGCCGTTGGCGGCGGATCCGGGTGCCAGCTCGGAGGTGGTTCCCATTGCTGATCAGCGGGTTGACGAGCATCGTCATCTTGTACGCCGCGGGCAGCGGGCTGGTTTCGGTGCCCCAGGTGCCGCCACTCATCAGCCGGGCAGCGGTCTCCTTGGTGGCCATGGGGCTGCTGGCAATGGGACTGACGGAGGAGCCGCTGAGGGCTGGGATGGGATTGCTCACGTTCATGGCCGGGTTTGAGCTGCTTTATCATTCCCTGGAGCAGGCGATCACGGTGATCGGGTTCGTGGTCGGGATCGACCTGCTGGTCGCCACTGTCATCGCACATCTCACTGTTGCCCGGCACCTGACGTCGCCGAGACCGGAACCAGGTCAAGACACGTGATCAGCGCACCGGTTCTTCTGATCGTCGCGCCGCTCGCTGTCGCCGCGGCCGTCTACCCGATACGCCGATTCACCGCGGTCGCCTCTCTGCTGAGCACGGCAACTGCGCTCGGCATGGCTTGGCTGGCCAGCGCAATTCCCGAGACTGCCGGAGAGGCCATTTTGGCCGGCCGGGTGACGGGTGGAGCCCAAACCATTCTCGGCCGGACGCTGGCAGCCTCGCCGGCTGACCGCTTGGTGCTGATGTGCCTGAGCCTGGCGGCCGCCGTCCTCTTTCTGTTGGCAGCGCGTCTGCACCCGGGCGGCATCTTCTTCCCCGGCCTGCTAGCTCTGCTGGGTATCTCTGCGGCCGTCCTGGTTTCAGAGACCTTTGTCTTCAGCGTGCTGCTGCTAGAGCTGACCGCCGGAGCGGCAGCCATTCTGCTACAGGGAGCCCGTTTCGGTTCCATCCGTGGACCGTGGCGCTTCTTTGTGCTGCAGACACTGGCCGTGCCCTTGCTGTTGGTTGCTGGTTGGCAGATCGATTTCCAGGCGGCCAACCCAGGACAGACTGGCCTGCTCGGGCCGGCCGTCATGTTTCTGACTGCGGGCTTTGCCATCTACCTGGCTGCAGTTCCCTTCCACCTGTGGATTGCCCCGACGGCCGGCGAGGCCCAACCGCTGTCGCAGGTGGTGGTCTTTGGGCTCCTCCAGATGGTGGCGCTGGGAGTCATCGCGGAGGCACTAGAGTCCTTCTCATGGTTCGCCGACAGCCCGACCCCCTACCAATGGTTCACCCTGGCAGGGTCACTCACAATAGGACTGGGGGCGGCGCTGATGCTGGGGGCCGACAGCTTTGGCCAGCTGACAGGATGCAGCCTGATGGTCGATATGGGCGCCCTGCTCATGCTGTTGGGCACGAAAAGCCGCGATGGATTGCAGGCAGCCTGGTTGCTCCTCATGCTGCGGATGGCAAGCCTGGTAGTGTGGGGATACGGACTGTCGGTCACCCGAAAGAGCACAGGCTCGGACCAAATCGAGCGGGCGGGCGGCCTCGTCGGGAGAAGCCGGTTGGCGACTCTAGCCCTGATTCTGGGAGGATTCTCCCTGGCCGGCCTTCCCCTCACTCCCGGCTTCCCTGCCCGGTGGTTCGCGGTGGAGCTCATCGCCCGCGACAGCGTGGGGAGAGCGGCGCTGCTGCTGCTCGGAACCGCCAGCGGCGTCCTGGCCATGGCGCGAATGACGCGAGGGCTGCTTGGTCCTGGGACGGGCCCGCGCCAGGGGCCGGCGGTGCGCTGGCCGGAGTGGTTGAAGGAAACCCCACTCGCCCTTGTTCTGCTGGGTGCCATTGCGCTGGCTCTGTACCCACGACCCATTTTCTCGGTCGCTGCCCAGATCATGGCCCACCTCAGCTACCTGCGTTGATTGACGGCGCTCATTGAGGCCAGTATAATTCCCGGGTGATGCAGGCCGTGTGTGACAACGGGCGGTTGCTGCTGGTCTCGGAATCCCCTCGGCGGCGCGACTTGATGAGACTGCTAGGGTTCCCCTTCAGTGTCTGTGCGGCCAGCATTGAGGAGACCCTGCGCCCGGCCGAGACACCCCTGGCTGCAGTCCGGCGTTTTGCCCGGGAAAAGGCGGGTGTGATCGCCAGCCAGGTGGACTGGCGCAGCTTCCCCATTGTGATAGGCGCAGACACAATCGTCCTGTCAGACGGCGATGCGCTGGGAAAGCCCAAAGATGCGGCGGAAGCAGAGACAACACTGCGCCGACTGCGCGGTCGCGAGCACGAGGTCTACACGGCGATTGCGCTGATCACGGGACCCGAGGCGAGCACCCTGGAGTGCTTGGCGCGTTCCGTTGTGCCCATGCGCGACTATACAGACGAAGAGATCGCGCACTATGTTCGGAGTGGAGACCCCTTTGACAAGGCTGGTGCCTATGCGATTCAGGATCCGACGTTCCGGCCGGTGATCGGGCTCACGGGCTGTTACGCGAACGTCATGGGGCTGCCGCTCTGCCACCTGGCGCATCAGCTGCGACTGGTGGGCAGGGAACCGCCGCTCGACGTGCCCGCAGCGTGCCAGGAAAAGCTGGCCTACACGTGCTCGGTGTTCGCTGGAATCCTGGCAGGGGAGGCGGCATGATGCGTCTCCGGAGCTGGCTTCTGGCCCTGGGAGTAGGGCTGAGTGCGTGTGGCTTGCAGACCACGATTGCGCCTCCGGCCGTGACGGCGCCGCCAGTGCAGTCTCCCACGGCCACACCAATGCCAGAGATAACGCTCGCGCCGTCACCCACGCCTACGCAGTTCGCGCCGGGTGCGGACGGGGTCGCCACTGCCTACCTGAAGGCCTGGGAAGACGGCGACTTTGTGGGCATGTACAGCCTTCTGTCGCGCACAAGCCAGTCGCTACTTGACCAGGAGACTTACTCAGAACGGTATCAGAGCGCCCAGAAAGCAGCAACCGTCCTGAAGGTCAAGACCAGACCACTCTCGATTCTGCAGCACGAGGGCGAGTCAACTGCAGAAGTAGCCTTTGAGCTGGAGTGGAGGACCGCGCTGCTGGGGGAGATTCGCCGCGAGATGACCATGCCGCTCGTCTTCGAAGGGGGCCGGTGGGCAGTCAGCTGGTCGGACGCCCTGATCCTGCCAGAACTGGGAGGCGGCAACAGCCTGCAGCTCGAGTACCACATTCCTGCCAGAGCAGGCATCTACGACCGCAATGGGTTGGGTCTGGCGGTCGAGGGCACGGCCGTCACGCTGGGAGTAGTCCCGGGCAGCATTGAGGAGGAGGAGCAGGACACTCTGCTGGCACTGCTCAGCCAGATGACCGGGATGGCCGCCGAGGAGATCCATGCGCTCTACGCGTCGGCAGACCCGAACTGGTACGTGCCTTTGACTGACGTCCCGCAGGATGCGGTTGCTCCTCTCCTGGACAGCCTCCGGCCGTTCATTCAGGCCGGCGGCCTGCAGCTGCGGGAACGGAAGACCAGGCTGTACCGGGACGGCGGAGTCGCGCCGCATGTCGTCGGATACATTGGCGGGATGCCGGCGGAGCAGTTGGATGAGTGGCTTGCTCGCGGGTACCGAGGCGACGAGCGGGTGGGCGTGGCCGGCCTGGAGTCTTGGGGAGAGAGCTACCTTGGCGGAGGGCGGGGAGGAACCCTCTATCTCCTATCACCAGCCGGCGATGTGCTCAGCACCCTGCTTGAGGTCCCTGCCCAGGCCAACCGCAGCATCTACGCCACCCTGGACAAGCCCTTCCAGATGGGCGTGGAGCAGATTCTGGCCAACGCCATCCAGACTCATCCCGACGGGCATGCAGGGGCGGTGGTGGTGATGGATATCGCCAGCGGCCAGATTCTAGCGATGGCCAGCTACCCGGACTATGACCCGAACCTCTTTGACCCCATCAATCCGAATGCGGAGAGCGGTCTGCGCGCCATCTTGAACAGCCCCGGCCAGGCCCTGGTCAATCGGGCCACGCAGGGGGTTTACCCGCCCGGCTCGGTTTTCAAGATCGTCAGCATGTCGGCCGCCCTGATCTCGGGCGCCTACCTCCCAGATACGGGCTACACCTGCACCGGGACCTGGGACGGCCTGGGCCCATACTTTGCCAAGAAGGACTGGCTGGAGGGCGGGCACGGATACATTTCCCTCAGACAGGCGCTGACCTTTTCCTGCGATCCCTATTTCTACGAGGTTGGGCTTACCCTAGACCAGGTGGATACTTTCCTATTGCCAGAGACAGCTCGGGCTTACGGTTTCGGCGCGCCAACGGGCGTCCTGGGCCTGCTGGAAGATGGCGGCACGATTCCCGACCCGGAGTGGAAGTTGACGACCCAGGGAGAGGGGTGGGCCCCTGGCGACAGCGTCAACATGGCCATCGGTCAGGGGTTCGTGGCTGCAACACCGCTTCAAGTGACCAGCATGTTGGCGGCAGTAGCCAACGGCGGTACACTCTACCGGCCGCTACTTGTTCATCACCTTGGTGAAGGGGATGGCGTGCCTGAGGAGACTATCGACCCAGAAGTCATGGGACAGCTGCCGGTCTCGGCCGAGCAATTGGCCGTCATCCAGGAGAGCCTGCATGCGGTGACCACCGAGACCGGCGGAACTGCAGTCCACCGCTTCAGGTATCTGGCCATACCCGTCGCGGGGAAGACCGGTACGGCCGAGGTCGCCCCGACGTATCGCGACGACGGTTCACTGAACGAGGAGCCGACTGCCTGGTTTGCGGGCTATGCTCCGGCAGCTGCGACGCCGGGATGGGACCAGGTGCCGGACGAGCCAGAGATTGCCATTACGGTAATGATAGAACACGCAGGCGAGGGGTCGGCCGTGGCGGCTCCCATCTTTCGCCAGATCGTGGAGCTCTACTACGGGATCCAGCCGCTGACGCCATTCCCATGGTTGCTCAACCCATGAGGACGCTGAGAGGAATGGTGATCAAGGCTCAGAGCGGCTTCTTCACAGTACAGACCGACGCTGCCCCGATCGTGTGCCGCATCCCTGGTCGACTCAAGGAAACACACCAGCGCAGGATAAACCTGGATCCTGATTTCCCGCGCGGTGACATAGTGGCGGTCGGTGATCGGGTCCAGGTTCTGGAGCTAGAGAGTGGAATGGGCGAGATCGAGGCGGTGGAGGAGCGGGACCGGGCGCTCACACGTCGTGCTCCTCCAGCTAGCGGCCGCTCTGCAGAGTACAGTGAGGACGAATACAGGCAGATCATCATAGCCAACCCCGACCAGGCAGTCTTTGTCTTCTCAGTTGCAGAGCCCGAGCCCCGTCTGCGCATGCTAGATCGTTTCCTCGTAATGGCCGAAGAGGCGGAGATCCCTTCCGTAGTATGCGTCAACAAGATAGATCTGGCGATCGCGGCCGGCGAGCCGGATTACCCCCGCGAGTTGTTTGGACTCTACGCCGACATCGGTTACCCGGTCGTGTACACCAGCGCGCTGACCGGCTCAGGTGTTGGCGCTTTGCGCGCGCATCTGACCGGCAAGTTGTCCGTGCTGGCTGGCCCTTCTGGGTCCGGCAAGTCGAGCCTGCTCAACGCGATGCAGCCCGGACTCGGCTTGGCCGCCAGAAGAGTGAGCCAAGCAACCGGAAAGGGCCGGCACACCACTCGAGTCCGCGAACTTCTTCCCCTGGGCGGCGGCGGGTACGTAGCGGACACGCCGGGCCTCCGGACGATGGCATTGTGGGACGTCGAGCCGGACGAGCTGGACGCCTATTTTCGCGAGATAGCGCCTCTGGTGTCTCGGTGCGCTTTTAGCAACTGCAGCCACATTCACGAGCCAGAGTGCGCTGTGCGGAGAGCGGTGGACGACGGCGGCGTGGCTCCTGAACGATACGAGAGCTACCTACGACTACGCGAGGAGGCCGCCGAACGGCCGTGGTGGCTCTGACACCCCGCCCAACAAGAAGCCCAGCCGGTGAGAGCTCTGTTACAATCACACGCCATGACGGCTGACCACAGAGTCCCGACACAAGCGCCTCCTGGCAGGATTGCCGGACTAGTCCGATGATCAAAAGGGCCCTCTTTTTCTTGGGCTGCCTCGTGCTCCTGACAAGTGACGTCCTCGGGGCCTGGCCGAAGACCCAGTCTGGCGGGTTCCGGTGGGGGGCGGGCGCTCTCTCAGGCGCGTTTCCGAACCTGGGGTGGGCCGGCCAGGGCTTGCAGAAGCCAGATCGCACGCACTCGTGGGTTATGCCCCGACTGGCAATCGTGAACTGGGGCATCTCGGCAGGGCTTCTGGCGCAGGGCGAACCCAGGGTGCGGGGGTTCCCCAGGACCGGGCAGACCGTCAAGGGCGATTTCCTGCACTTCTTTGAGGAGCACGGCGGCCCGTCACTGTTCAGTTACCCGATTACCGCAAGCTTCTACTCCCAGGAGGAGCAGCGCCAGGTGCAGTACTTCCAGAAGGCCCGCTTGGAGGTAGACCCGGCGGACGGCCAGGTCCGCCTGAGCCCTCTTCCGGGCAAGCTCATACTGGAGAAACGGACCGCCCCAATATCCAGGTCCGAGGCGCCCCCGGGAGGAGCCTTCTTTGAGCCTACCGGCCACAGCGTGGTGCTGGAATTCCTAGAGTTCTACTGGCAGCACGGCGGTCCGGAGGTCTTTGGCTACCCCATCTCCGAACTGACAACCGAAGACGAACGGGTCGTGCAGTTCTTTGAGCGTGCGGTCCTGGAGTGGAGGCCAAGGCTAGCGGAAGGCGAACGTGTTCAACTGTGGCGACTGGGGGAGGCCCACTTTCAGATCGCAGGACACGACCCGAGCCTCCTGGAACCCGAAATCCCGGCGACGACCGTCACTGACATCAAGGTCTCTGCCTCTGTTCGTTCGCCGGTGGTGAGCCTGCAAGAGGCCCAGCAGCAGGTCTACGTGTATGTGAGCGACCAACTGGGGAACCCCCTGACCGGCGCACAAGTGCACGCGACGGTCCTGATGCCCATCAGCAAGCGAAGCGAGGCGGCGGTTCTGACTGACGAGAGCGGTACGGCCATCTTTGACCTTTCCGTCTCCTCCCTACCGGCAGGTACGACGATACCTATTCAGGTCCGGGCCGCCTATCAGCAGCACACAAGCGACACAGCCACCGCGTTCCGCGTCTGGTGGTAGATTCTGGAGCCTGGGCGCCGCCCTGCTCACTCCCAGCCAATGATCCAGACGCAGGCACCTGCTACCAAGACGGTCGCCACGATCAGGGCCACCCACTGACCGGGCAACAGACCAACGTCGCGCGCTTCCCACACCAGAATCGCAACCATCCCCGCTGCTAGCACAGCCCAGGCCAACAGCTGCGGATGCCGCTTTGCCCAGTCGACTATTCGAGACATAAAGACTGCTCCATTCCAGAATCGATCACCAGCCGGCGACTCGCGCCGCGGCTGTCAAGTGCCAACACCCAAGGGCGACGCGCAATGCTCATACCGGCCTCATGACGCGCTTTTCCCGGAGTTTGCGCATCATCACAAAGGTTCCATCCGGCATGGACTGTTGCGCCGCCCTGCGCCAAGCAGGGATCAACTCGTCCAACGAAACCTCCGTGAAACCACAGGACCGATAGAAGCGCCGAGTCCTGCCGGATGCATCGAGCGGAGGGAAAAGTAAGGCGACCTCACACATCAGTTCGTGGGCTGACTGACAGACCGCTTCAATCAGCGCCCTGCCCACCGTCTTTCTGAGCGCGGCGGGGAAGACCACCACCTGCCGGATGCGGGCAATAAAGTCCTCAGCATTCCACCCCGCCAGTGCATGCAGCTCTCCGCCAGTCTCGGCCAGTGTGTACCCCTGCTCGCCAAAGCTCTCCAGCAGTTGAAGACGGTCTATCTTGGGCTTGCCCCGTCGCACCCGGTTGAGAAAGGCCACTATCTCACCCACGTCGCGAGGCCCAGCCCGACGAATAGTGATCTCATTTGCCATACTGCCTCCCAGGACAGAGCTGAAAGGCGCGAAAGCCTATGCCCCCACCTTCTCGAGTTCGCGCTGCCACGCCAGTTCCACCTGTTCCTCGGTCTCATCAAGGCGACCCGAGGTATCTATGACCACATCAGCCTGGGCCAGTTTCTCGGCCTGGGGCAGTTGACCCCGGACCCGCGATACTGCCTCCCGGTGGGAGAGCCCTCGCTCCTCAGTCAGCCGGAGGACCTGCTGCTCTTCTGAGCAGGTCGTGACCCAAATCGTGCTGCAGAGCGACCGCAGCTCGCTCTCCAGCAGCTTGATCGCCTCTATCACAGCGACTGCCGCATCGCTGCTGCCAATCAACTCGCTCACCATCGCTGACACCCGTGGGTGGAGAATCGCCTCCAGATCACGTAGCGCTTCCGGGTCTGAGAAGACGACACTCCCGAGCCTGGTGCGATCAATGTGTTCCTCTGCCGTGCACACCTTGGTTCCAAAGCGGGCCACCACCTCTGCCCGCACCGTAGGATCAGTCTCCAGAAGCTGATGCACCAGGTGATCAGCATCGACAGCCAGCGCTCCTCGCCGGGCCAGCATCTCCATGACCGTGGATTTTCCGGTTGCGATGTTTCCGGTCAGGCCGATCGAAAAACACTCTGGGCTCACACCTCACCCTGAACGGCCGCGGCCTCGGCCCACTCTGCCATCCGGCGCTCCAGGTCTTCTTCGACCTGCCGATATTCTAGCCCCAGTAGGCGTACCTTGTCAAACTGCCGGGCGCCAACGGCTGCCTCCAACTGAGCGCTCAGGGTGGTCAACCGTGTTTCCAGCTCGGAGACGCCCTGCTCCAGGTCGGCCGCACTCACTGCCCGGCGACCGGCCCGGCTTCCCCGCCTCTGGCCGGCCGGCCGGGATCCTGCCCGATGTCCTACCCTCCGGGTCTTTCCGGACCGGTCCGCCTGCGCGGTGGCGGCCGGCTCTTCACCTGGTTCTCGCGCAGACAGATACTCATCGTAGCCGCCGTAGAAGACACGCAGTCGATTCGCCTCCAGCGTCCAGATCTGGGTGGCCAAGCGGCTGACCAAATAGCGATCGTGAGTCACCAGCAGAATCGTACCACCGAACTCCCCGAGCACGCTCTCCAAGACCTCCTGAGACGGAATGTCCAGGTGGTTAGCAGGCTCGTCCAGAAGCAAGAAGTTGACGGCCTGCTTCATCAGAATGGCCAAAGCCAGCCTGGACCGCTCACCCCCACTCAAGGCGCGGACCGGCTTGAAGACATCGTCGCCGACCAGCAGAAAGCGGGCTAGAAGGCCGCGCGCCTCGCCAGTGGGCATTGGGTGATGCCTGAGCAGTTCATCCAGCACACGGCTATCCATATGCAGGTCGGTGCGGGCCTGCGCAAAGTAGCCCGCCTCTAGACTGGCGCCGAGGCGCAACTCGCCGCCCAGCGGCGCAAGCGCACCCAGAACCGTCTTGAGGAAGGTTGTCTTTCCACATCCATTGGGGCCGATCAGCGCAGCCCGCTCGGTGCGCCGCAGGTCAATGTCATCCGCGCGAAACAGTGGAGCCTCCGGCGCATATCCCACCACCAGATCCTTGGTCTGCAGAACAATGTCCCCGCTGCGCCGCGCCGCTCCGAAGCGTAGCTGGAGATGTCTATCGTCGACCGGCCTGACCAGCAGTCCATCGCGCTTCAGCCGTTCCAGCCTGGTCCTTCTTCCTTTGGCTTCCCTGCTTCTCTGGCCTGCGACGTAGCGCCGGATGAAATCTTCCTCCTTGGCCATGAACGCTTGCTGCGCCTTGTACTCTGCCAGACGCCGTTCCCTTCGCTCTGCCCGCTGCTGCACATAGGCGCTATAGTTGCCGCGATAGGTTTGGATCTGTCCGTAGTCAAGTTCCCACACACGGTTTGCCACCCGGTCGAGGAGGTAGCGGTCATGGCTCACTATCAGAAGCGAACCACCCCAGTTGATCAGCCAGCTCTCCAGCCACTCCAAGGCCTCAATGTCCAGATGGTTGGTTGGCTCATCCAAGACCAGCAGGTCAGGGGAACGGAGCAGCAGCTTTGCCAGGAGAGCACGAGCTTTCTGCCCCCCACTCAGGTGGCCTACCGGCTTTTCGTGTTCCCCGGAGCCAAGACCTAGTCCCTCGAGCACCTGGCGGATTCTGAGCTCATACTCGTACCCCCCTTCGAGTTCAAAGCGCTCCAGAGCAGCTCCGTACTGCTCCATCAGGCTAGGCGCCCCATTCGCTCCCGGAGCGCCCATGCGATCCTCCATCGCCCGTAGAGCCTGCTCTTGCGCGCGGAGTTGGTCAAAGACGCCAAGCATCTCGCCCCAAACGGTCTGTCCCCGGTCCTCGAGAGCGAGTTCCGCCTCCTGTAGCAGGTAGCCAACGCTACAGTTGCGCGCTCGGTGGACCTCGCCGGAAGTAGGGGACTCGAGGCCGACGAGAATGCGAATCAGGGTGGTCTTACCCGCCCCGTTGGGGCCAACGAGGGCGATCCTGGCTCCATGCGGTACCGAAACCGAGATGTTCCAGAAGACATCCTCGGCCCCGAATGACATGGCGAGCTTGCTGGCGGTGAGAATGGCCATTGGGAGCGTACCAGCGGAATTATACCACAGGGGTGCCACCTCCCCCGGCTCCAGTCGCCTCGCCAAATCACCGATTTCGTCTATAATCCCCGGCATGAACCGACTACTCCGCAGGTTCGGCCCTTGGCCGGTGCTAGTCTCGGGTGGCGCTGCCGCAGCGGCCGGCCTGGCGAGCATCGGCTCACTGGTCAAGCAGTGGCCGGTTTCTGGCGAGAGCGACCTGCGTTCTACCTTTTTCGCCAGCCTGTGGCTGACGATCTGCGGCGCGGCTCTGCCTCTCGTCTGGCTCCTACACCGCCGGTTCGGCCGAACGCGAGCGGCAAACGGGGGGCCTGGTTTCGGGACTCTCGCTCGCCAGGCTGCATGGGTAGGCGCGTGGGGTACAGCGTGCGCCTGGTTGCAGATGCACCGTATGTTCAGCTGGGCGATGGGGCTGCTGGTGGCGGTGGTTCTTGTGCTGCTGGAAGCGCTGCTCCAGACGCGCCTGGATCCCGACGAGGAGCCATGAACCCAGAGCTATTGCGCCAGCTGCCCAGCGTAGACCAGCTGTTGGAGACGCCCGCGGCGGCGGACCTGATCTCCTCCTACGGCCGCCCGGCGACCGTGCAGGCGCTTCGTGAGGTGCTTGACGCCTCACGACAGGCGATTCGGGCAGACCGGGCAGCGCCGATCAGTCCGGCCGAACTGCTGGGTGCCGCCGAGGAGGCGCTCCAGGTGATGGTCGCTTCCACGCTCAGGCCGGCGATCAATGCCACGGGCGTGATCATCCACACGAACCTGGGGCGCGCTCCACTGAGCCAGCTGGCGCTTCAAGCTATCGCCGGGGCGGCGGCTGACTATAGCACTCTGGAATATGACCTGGGACTCGGCAGGCGTGGAAGCCGTTCGGTCCATGCCCAGAGGCTGCTAACCCAGATCACGGGGGCGGAGGCGGCGACCGTAGTCAATAACAACGCAGCGGCTGTACTTCTCACCCTTGCAGCTCTGACCAGGGGACGGGAGGTGATCATCTCGCGCGGCCAGTTGGTGGAGATAGGGGGAGGCTTTCGCATCCCAGACGTAATGGCCCGTTCCGGCGCTGCGCTGGTGGAAATCGGCACCACCAACCGCACCCACCTGCGCGACTATGAGGAGGCAATCTCCGAGGAAACGGCCGCCATCCTGGTCGCCCACCACTCCAACTTTCGGATCGTCGGCTTTACGGCCGAGGCCGCGCTGAACGATCTCGGACTGCTGGCGCGCGAGCGCGGAATCCTGCTCCTCCATGACCTCGGCAGTGGGGCCCTGCTGGACACGGCAGCCTATGGTCTGGCGCACGAGCCGACGGTGAGCGAGAGCCTGGCGGCCGGCGCCGACGTGACCTGCTTTAGCGGGGACAAGCTGTTGGGTGGCCCCCAGGCGGGCATCATCGTCGGCCGGCGGGACCTGATAGCACAGATAGGCCAGCACCCACTGGCCCGCGCTGTACGCCCCGACAAACTGTGCCTGGCAGGGCTCTCCGCCACCCTGCTCCACTATGTCAAGGATGAGGCCACGCGGGAGGTCCCCGTATGGCGGATGATAAGCACTTTGCCGGGCGACCTCAAGCGAACCGCTCGCCGCTGGTCCAGGCGTCTCGGCCGGGCGGGGCTTTCGGCCAGGGTAGTCCCTGGCGAGTCCACTGTTGGCGGTGGCAGTCTACCCGGCGCGACGTTGCCCACCTGGCTGGTCGCCATTCAGCATCCGCAGCCGGATAGCCTGACGGCCCGACTGCGGGCGGCCGAGACTCCGGTCATTGGCCGTATTGAGGATGACCAACTGCTGCTGGACCCCAGGACTGTACTCCCCGAGCAGGAGAGGGCGCTGTTGAGCACAGTGCTCAGCGCCGCGACGCAAAACGGAGCGGAGGAGCAGCGATGACCGTCTTGAGCAGGGCGCCGTCGTGGAGGACCTTTCCCCCCAAGTGCGCTGGGCATAGGGCGACTTCTGCTAGGCCCGGCGCAGGGAGCCAGCGGATTGGACCAGGTAGATCCAACTCAGCCTGACCAAGGGAATGGCAGCGGAGAACAGACGGATGAAAGCTGATCTTGACCGCCTGATGGCGGAAAGGGACATCGACGCAGCCGTTGTGTCCGGCACGGTCACCGGCAACCCCATCATGTACTATATGACCAACGGAGCCAGGCTTCACCTTCACAGCGTCGTGGTCAAACCAGCTGGCCGGCCGGCTGTCCTGGCCTGCCGGCCGATGGAGCGGGAGGAAGCGGCCAAGTCAGGGCTGACCACAGTCAGCCTGGCCCAGTTCGATCCACTCAGGCTGCAAGAGGAGGCAGGCTCGGTGTTGGGGGGCATGGTGCTCCTCTATCAGAAGCTCCTTGAGCAACTGGAGGTCGGCGGCCGAGTCGCCTTTTACGGCGAGCTAGACCAGGGCAAATCCTTCTCATTCCTGAACGAGCTGCAGGCCAGCACGCCAGGCCTTACTGTAGTCGGCGAGTACGAGGACAGCATCTTTGACCTGGCCCAACTGACCAAGGACCGGTCCGAGATCGAGCGGATGAGGGAGGTGGGGCGAAGAACGGCCGCAGCGATGCAAGCAGCAATAGAGTTCGTGCAGAGCCACCGGGTCAAGAACGAGACATTGATCAAAGACGACAGCTGCCCGCTCACAGTGGGCGACGTAAAGCGGGCCGTGCTGCGCAAGCTGTTCGGGCTAGAGCTGGAAGATCCGGAAGGCATGATATTTGCCATTGGGCGCGACGCCGGAGTGCCGCACAGCGCCGGCAACGCGGATGACCCACTCCGGCTGGGCGAGCCTATCGTCTTTGACCTCTTTCCCCGGGAGGCCGGGGGCGGCTACTTTCACGACATGACCCGCACCTTCTCGCTGGGCTATGCCCGGCCGGAAGTTCAAGAAACCTATGACCAGGTCAAGCTGTGCTGCGAGCGCGTCGTGTCTGCGCTGGAGGTGGACCAATTGGGAAGCACATACCAGAACCTGGCCTGCGACATATTCGAGGAACTAGGCCACGAGACCATTCGCGCCGATCCGCAGGCAGAGAGCGGGTACGTCCACAGCCTGGGTCACGGCGTGGGACTGGAGATTCACAGCCGGCCGAGGTTATCCGGAAGCGAAATCAACACCGACCGGCTGGTTCCGGGCTCGGTCTTTTCTATCGAGCCGGGTCTCTACTACCCCGAGAAGGGCTACGGGGTCCGGCTCGAAGACCTATGGACCGTCGACGAGTCAGGCCAGTTCCACTGCCTGACCGAGTTCCCCAAGGAACTGGTCGTGCCGATGGATGCCTGAAGCTGAGGAGCATCTGCGAAAAGGGGTCGCTGATGGGGGGTCGGCCTGCGCCGTCCATTGACCGCAGGCCAGGCGGGCGCAACCAGGGATCCCCTTGACACGCGGAAGTTCCCGTTAGTGGCGGCGCCGGCGCAGTCAGAAACAGATGCGGGTCAGGACCTTGGGGCTTCAGAAGGGCGAGTCGGCCAGGCGAGTGTTACTCTGGACGAGGGAATGACGGCGATTCCAGCGCAACAGGCCGCCCTGCACGCCCCTGGAACAGTGCAGGTTGACGCTGAGGGACTGGGGTGAGATGATTCGCATTCTGGGCATAGAGACCTCCTGCGACGAGACGGCCGCGGCCGTGGTGGCCGACGGCTGTACGATACTCTCCAACGTCGTCGCTTCCCAGATCGAGCTGCACGCCCAGTACGGGGGAGTCTTCCCCGAGCTGGCGTCGCGGGCCCACATCGAGACCATCTACCCGGTGATCCAGGAAGCGATGAAGACCGCCCACCTGGGCTGGGACGACCTGGACGCCATCGCCGTGACTCGGGGCCCAGGCCTGGCGGGCAGTCTGCTGGTAGGGGTCAACACTGCCAAGGGGCTGGCCCTCGGCCGGGGGATGCCACTGCTGGGCATCAACCACCTGGAAGCCCACTTTTACTCCATCTGGCTGACCGAGGCAGCGGACAAGTTCAAGTTCCCACTGCTGGGACTCATCGTCTCAGGGGGACATACCGAACTGGTCCTCATGGTCGACCACGGCGAATACCAGCATCTCGGGAGAACCGTCGACGACGCTGCCGGTGAGGCCTTTGACAAGGTCGGGCGGCTGCTGGGCCTATCCTATCCGGGCGGTCCGGCCGTGCAGAAGGCAGCCCTGGAGGGAGACCCGGCCGCCTTTCGCTTCCCACGGGCCTGGCTGGGTGACAGTTCCGACTTTTCCTTCAGCGGTCTCAAGACCGCTGTGCTGCGCCAGGTGCGCAAGCTGGACGAGGAGGAACAGGTCATGCCGGTAGCTGATCTGGCGGCTTCGTTCCAGGCAGCAGTGGTTGACGTTCTGGCGGCCAAGACGGCGCGCGCGGCGGCCGAGTTCGATGCGACTGCCGTGGTCCTGGTCGGGGGCGTGTCGGCCAATCTAGCGCTCCGAGAGTCGGTGAGAGCCCAGGTTGACCGGCCGGTCCACGCGCCGCCCGTCTCCCTGTGCACTGACAACGGGGCAATGATAGCCGCCTGTGGCTACTGGCGCTTCCAGGCCGGACAGCGGGATGGCTGGGACATGGACGTGCTGCCTGGTCTCGAACTGGCCTAGGAGCCTGGCCGGAAACGCAGTCCACCGGCCTGCGCGCCAAAGTCGGGCTGCGCCACGGTGCGCTCTCCACTACATGCAGGCCATGCCTTGCAGAGGCAGACCTGGGCTGGTCTGTGGGTAGCGGCGGGAGCGGTAATCGTGACACGTGACTTCTCGGTCGGGCTTCAGCGCCAGTCCTGACGTGTGATGCTCAGAGCGACGCGCCATGGTCCCATAAACGGGACTCGTCTGGCCAGAGCCATCCTCGGCCGGCCGCTCTATACCGTCGCTGTGTACCTGGTGGAGGGGCTTTTGATCGACAGCGGTCCGCCCCACACAGCCCACCAGCTGGTTGCATGGTGCCGGGGGCAACACGTCCAGCAAGTGGTCAACACCCACCACCACGAGGATCACGCTGGCGGGGACGGTCCTTTGCAGCGAGAACTGGGGCTGCCTGTGTCAGCCCCGGCCGAGGCCATTCCGATCCTGGCCAACTTTCCCCGCTTGGAACCATACCGCCGATTCGCTCTGGGACAGCCAGGCGACGTTACGGTCCGGCCGCTGGGGGAACAGGTGGACACAGCGCATCATTGCTTCCAGGTGATTCCTACGCCCGGTCACAGTGTGGATCACGTTTGCCTTTTCGAGCGGGAGCAGGGGTGGCTGTTTGGCGGCGACCTCTTTATCCACGAGCGAGCCCGATACCTGCGCGCAGACGAAGACGTCGGCACACTAATCTCATCGCTGCGGCGGGTTCTGGCGCTGCAGCCACGAGCCCTCTTCTGCGCCCACGCTGGTTTGGTCGAGGATCCCTGCAGGGCCATCGAGCGCAAGGTCGCCTACTGGGAGAGACTGGGTGAGCAGGCCCGAGCGTTACGTGAGGAGGGGCTTCAAGTGCGCCAGATCACGCACCGCCTGCTGGGCCGCGAGGGGTGGATCGACCGAGTCTCGCTCGGGCACATGAGCAAGATCAACCTGGTTCGTTCTCTGCTGGAGTACTCCGGGCACGGGTGACCACCCAACGCTCACGGCCCCACAGACCCGACAAAACGGCGCAGCCGCTCAATCCCCTTTGCGATTGTCTCCCGGCCGGTCGCGTATGAGAGACGCACATAGCCCTCGGCACCAAACGCGATGCCGGGCACAGCGGCAACCTTCTCCTGCTCAAGAAGCCTCTGGCAGAAGGACATCGAGTCCAACCCGGTCTCGCTGATGCTGGGGAACACGTAAAAGGCGCCGCCGGGCATGGCGCAGCTCAAACCTGGGACTGAGTTGACCCCCTCCACCATAAGGCTCCGCCGAGCTTCGAATTCCAGCCGCATCCGTTCGACTTCGCTCTGTGGCCCTTCCAGTGCGGCGATGGCACCATACTGGGCAAACGTGTTCGCGCCCGAGGTGCTGTGAGACTGGATGCTGACGGCCGCCTGGATGACCTTTTCGGGGCCGGCGGCGTAGCCCAAGCGCCACCCGGTTGCCGCATACGCCTTGCTGAATCCGTTGCACGTTACCGTCAGGTCGAAGACGTGCTGCCCCAGGCTGCCAATACTCAAGTGCTCGGCACCGTCGTAGATCAGCTTCTCATAGATCTCATCGGAGACAATTGCGATGCCATGCGCCGCAGCCACCTCCGCCAGACCGCTCAGCTCCTCCGGAGCATAGACGGCGCCGGTGGGATTGGCTGGATAGTTGAGGATCAGGGCACGAGTTCGGTCGTTGATTGCGGCTTCCAGCTGACCCGGCGTGACTCTGAACCCGGTCTCCTCGCTGGTGGGCAGGTACACGGGCCGGGTGCGGGCCATCTTGACCATTTCGGGATAGCTCACCCAGTATGGCACGGGGATGAGCGCCTCGTCGCCATCGCCCAGAATGGCAAGAAGCACGTTGAACAGCCCCTGCTTGCCCCCGGTGCTCACCATGATCTGCTCCGGCTCGTAGGGCAGGTTGTTCTCGCGATTCAACTTCTCCGCGATCAACTCCCGCAGCCTGGGCAGCCCAGCCGCGGGGCCGTACTTGGTCTTCCCGTCGTCCAACGCCGCTTTCGCAGCCCGCCGGATGAACTCCGGCGTGTCGAAATCCGGTTCGCCCACTGCAAAATCACACACGTCCAACCCCGCCTGGCGCATGGCCTTCGCCCGGCTGGATATCGCCAGAGTCATGGATGGCGACAAGGCTTTGACTCTTTCGGCCAGCTGGATCATGGTCCACCTCTCACGTTACCAGTGACAATAGCATACCGGCCGGTTTCCAGGCAGTCAAGCCATCCTCACTGGAAGCGAACCGTCGTGTTGGCATAGCAGGGTGCCAGTGGTAAAGTTGGCACCATGCACGGCAGCCACCTGCTGGGGATCGACATCGGGACCTCGGGGCTCAAGTGCGCGCTCGTGGCAACTTCGGACGGCCGCATAGTAACCCAGGCCTATCGCCCCTATTCGCCGCTCAGCCCACGACCAGGTTGGGCCGAGCAAGAGCCGGACACCTGGTTTGACGCTGCTGTTGCCGCCGTCCGCGAGGTCACCGCCGCGTGCCCGGCGGAATCGTCCAGCATTGCGGGAATCGGCTTCTCCGGACAGATGCACAGCGCTGTGTTACTGGATAGCGACCTCGACGCGATTGCACCGGCTATCCTATGGCTCGATCGAAGGAGCACGCGGCAGGTGGAGTCCCTAAAGGACTCTGTCGGCCTCGACTGCCTCGCCCGGTGGACTGGAAACCCTGTAACGCCAGGCTTGACGCTATCGTCGTTGCTCTGGCTGCGGGAACAGGCGCCCGACCTGTGGAGACGCGTGGCGCATGTGGTGCTGCCTAAGGACTATGTCCGTTTCCGCCTGACAGGCGAGCTGGCTACCGACCTGAGCGACGCCTCGGCAACTGGCCTGCTGCAGGTGGGCGACCGGTGCTGGTGCCAGGATCTGCTGGCAGCGGCCGGAATCCCGGCGTCCATCCTACCGCCGTTGGCGGACTCGGCCGAGGTGGTGGGCGCGCTGCGGCCGGAGATGGCCGACCTGCTGCGGCTGCCCCGAGGAATCCCGGTGATTTGCGGCGCGGGCGATCAACCAGCGGGCGCCGTGGGCAACGGGATGCTGCTCCCGGGTCTGGTCTCCTGCACCATTGGCACCGGGGGGCAGTTACTTGCCGTCGCCCAACAGTACCGCTACGATCCGCAACTCCGCCTCCACACCTTCTGCCACGCTGCTCCAGATCGTTGGTACTGGCTGGGGGCGACTCTCGCGGCCGGGCTCTCGCTCCGCTGGCTGCGCGACGAGGTGCTCGGCGGGGCGTACGAATACAGCCAATTGGCCGACGCTGCCTCGTCCATCGAACCCGGCGCTGAGGGTCTGATCTACCTACCCCACCTGGCGGGAGAGCGCACTCCCCACATGAACCCTAACGCGCGAGGCGTCTTCTATGGCCTCACCATGCGCCACACCTGGCGACACATGGCTCGAGCGGTCATGGAAGGGGTGGTCCTCTCGCTGCTGCAAGCGCTGGACTTGATTCGTGAACTGGGACAGGTCGACCGGGTCATCGCTGCCGGAGGCGGGACCCAGCACCCTCTCTGGATCCAGCTGCAGGCAGATGTCCTTGGCCTGCCTGTGGTTCGGACCCAGACGCAAGAGGCTGCTGCGGTCGGTGCAGCGCTGCTGGCGGGCGTGGGCGCCGGCGTCTATCCAGGCCTGGAGGCTGCCTGCCGACAGGCGGTCCACTGGAGCGACATCCGGGTTCACCCACACCCATCACGCCAGGAGACGTACCGGGAACTGGCCGCCAGATACCGATCACTCTATCAGGCGCTCGCTCCCCGATT
>JAUVHW010000142.1 GCA_030593075.1 Ardenticatenales bacterium | reverse complement strand
GCAGAACTCGCGCTACGCGGCCGACACTGAGGCGCTGCTGCAGCTCTGCCAGCAACGGAACGTCGCGGTGCAGACGATAAAGTCGGCTACCCGCCGGCCGTGGGGGGACCGGCCCCATACGCGCGCGAGTTGGTATGAGCCGTTGGAGGCCCAGGCTGACATCGACCGGGCGGCGCACTGGGTGCTGGGCCGGCCGGGCCTCTTCTTGAACACCATAGCGGACCTTCAGTTGCTGCCGAGAGTGTTGGACGCCGTCGCTCGCTTCCAGCAAGCGCCACCCGAAGCGGAGATGCAGGCGGCAGCCGAAAGGCTGTCGATGGAGCCGCTGTTTGCCTGAGAGGCCGGGCGGCCTAGTCCGTGGCCTCTCCGGGGCCGGCGCCGCACCTGCAGTACTCCGGCTCCCCGTTCAGACGGCGGCCGCGCACGAACCCGCGCCCCCCGTTCTTGATGGGCGCCGTGGGTATGCTATAATCCGCCAGTAGGAACGGAAGCTCTCCTTCCTGGCATACTGTATGGCCCGCAAGCCCAACAGCCGGACCGGCTCCCGCAACTCTTCTGCCAGCAAGCGCTCCGCCCGCCGCGCTCGGCAGGCTTCCTTCCTGCGGCTTTCATCCTTCCAATGGGCGATCATCAGTGGCATTGCTCTGGTCTCCGCGGCCGGCACAGCCATCCTTAGCGCCCTGTCTATCAGCCAGGGCTCCCTCACTACCTGGATGTGGGATGAGGCCATCTGGCCGGCATTTGGCTATGGTGGCGTCGTCGTCCCGGTGGCGGTTGGACTGACTGGCCTCTACCTGGTTCTGTGGGGAATGGAGCAATCCCCCAGGGTCAGTTGGGATCGGGTCGGCGGTGCGGCGATTCTCTTCCTTGCCATAGAGGGACTGCTTCATCTGCTCTATCTGGTCCGCGACCCGGCCGCCTTGGTGCAGGGGATTGTGGCCCGTGGCAAGGGCGGCGGCTACCTGGGGGGAGGACTGGTCACCATGCTGGAGTCGGGCGTCGGCCGGGTGGGCGCGTTTCTGCTCTGCATCGCGCTGGCTGGAATCGGCATGGTGTTGGTCTCCGGGGTGAGTCTCGCAGAGCTAGGCCAGGTGGCAGTCACGACGCTCAACTCCTGGCGGGCGCGCTGGCGGGCCCAGCGCCGGCCCCGGCCGGCCCCGGCCGTGCGCCCGGTCGCCGTCGAGCAGCAGGTAGAAGCCGAACCGCAGCTTGCTCGGCCGGAGGACAAGCCAGAGGCGACCGCCAAGGCCGAGCCGGAGCCTGTGGATACGTCCCAACCAGGGCTCTTTTACGGCGACGCGGTGCGGGCTGCGGCCTCTGACTATACCTGGGAACTACCCCGTGTAGAGGACGTGCTGCAGCGAGGCACAGAGGTTTCAGCCGCCGATGTCCAGATCCGCGAACAGACAGAGATCATAGAGCATACGCTCGCCAGTCTCGGCGCGCCGGGCCGGGTAGTTGAGGTTAACCAGGGACCGGTCATTACCCAATATGGGGTGGAGCCGCAGTATCTGGAACAAAGGAGCGGCCGCAGGGTCAAAGTCAAGGTGGGTCAGATCAATTCGCTGGCCGACGACCTGGCGCTGGCCCTGGCTGCCAAATCCATTCGCATCGAAGCCCCCGTGCCCGGCAGGAGCTACGTCGGCATCGAGGTCCCCAACGTGGAAGTGAGCCTAGTCAGCCTCCGGGACGTGATGGAAAGCCAGCCCTTCACCAAGATCAAATCACCGCTCAGCGTAGGGCTGGGACAGGACGTATCTGGTCACGCCATTGCTGCTGACCTGGCCCAGATGCCTCACCTGCTCATCGCCGGCGCCACCGGGTCTGGCAAGTCAGTATGCGTCAACTCGGTCGTGGCTTGCCTGCTGCTGCAGAACACCCCCGAGCAACTGCGGCTCCTGATGGTGGACCCCAAGCGGGTGGAGCTGACCAGCTACAATGGGATCCCCCACCTGCTGATGCCGGTGATCGTGGACCTGGAGAAGGTAGTGGGAGCGCTCCAATGGGTGACCCGAGAGATGGACGCCCGCTACCGGAAATTCGCCGAGGCGGGAGTCCGAAACATCGAAGGATTCAACCGCCAGGCGGGCGGGGACAAGCTTCCCTTCATCGTGGTCGTGGTGGACGAGTTGGCTGACTTGATGATGATAGCCCCCGACGAGACCGAGCGCACCGTCTGCCGCCTGGCTCAGATGGCTCGGGCCACCGGCATCCACCTGATAATCTCCACCCAGCGGCCGAGCGTGGATGTAGTTACTGGTCTCATCAAGGCCAACTTTCCCGCCCGCATTGCCTTTGCGGTCGCTTCGTCTACCGACTCGCGCGTCATTCTGGATACCACAGGAGCCGAACGGCTATTGGGCCGCGGCGACCTGCTCTTTGTGCGGCCGGATGCCGCCCAGCCCTTGAGGATGCAGGGCTGCTACGTCTCGGACAGAGAACTGCTGCGACTGGTGGACTATTGGCGGCGACAACGAGTGGCGGCCGTCCAGGCAGGCAAGGCGGCCAGGGAGCAGCCTGAAGAGGGTGAACCTCCTGCTGAACCGGCGGTGCAGCAGTCTCTGTGGGAGGAGGTCATCGAGATCGAGCCGGAGCCCGCCGAGCAGGACCCCATGTTGGACGAGGCGATTGCCACAGTGCGCCAGCTTCAGAAGGCCTCGGTCTCCCTGCTTCAGCGACGCCTGCGGGTCGGGTATACCCGCGCCGCCCGCCTGATTGACGAGATGGAGGCCCGAGGCGTGGTTGGCCCTCACCCGGGCGGCAGCCGCCAGCGGGAGGTGCTGCTGCCGGCGGAGGAGCCGGCCGAAGATCAGGCATGAGCTTGCCCTCCCTCCTGCTTGCTGTATAATCAGGGAGAGGAGAACTCTATCCACCCAGCGCGATGAGGAGGTGATGCTCGATAGTCGATATCAGGCTGAATGCTCTGGATCGTTTGGACAGTGTTTAGTAATCAGTTCTCGAGGAGGCAAAATGCGGAAGAACGTGTGTTTCGTGATGGTAACCGTGATATTGTTGAGCACGCTGCTGACCGCGTGCGGGCCCTCGCTACCAGAGGGCTGCGAGAAGGGCGACGTCAAAGTTGGCATGGTGTCCGACGTGGGAGGTGTTGACGATGCCAGCTTTAACCAGAACACCTGGGATGGGCTGGCGCGAGCCGATGAGGAATTGAACGCCTGTGCCAAGTTCATCGAGAGCCAGGCCCAGGCGGACTATGAGAAGAACATAACCGAGTTCGCCGAGCAGGACTATGACCTGATCATCACCGTGGGCTTCCTCCTGGGCGACGCCACGGCCAAGATGGCAGAGCAATACCCTGACGTCAAGTTCGGCATCGTGGACTTTGCCTACGACCCGCCAATCGACAACGTGCAGGGTATCGTCTTCAACACAGACGAGGCAGCCTTCCCGATTGGCTATCTGGCAGCGGCCTGGGCCGATATGCAGGATCCCGGCGACCCGCAGGTGGGCTACGTAGCCGGCATGGACATCCCACCGGTGACCATATTCATCGTCGGCTACCAGTCTGGAGTAGACTACTACAACCAGCAGAAGGGTAAGAACGTCCAGGTCAAGGGCGTCTACGTCGGCGACTTTGAGGCCCCGGATGAGGGCAAGACCCAGGGCAATTCGCTGATTGACGAAGGGGTGGATGTGATCTTTGGCGTGGGTGGAAAGACCGGCAACGGCGGTCTCACGGCGGCAAAGGAACGGGGCAAGTGGGGCATTGGCGTGGATGTGGACCAGTACAACACCCTGCCCAATGAGAAGGACATCCTCATCTCGTCATGCCTGAAGCGCCTGGATAACGCTGTCTACGCGGTCGTCGAAGCCACGACTAAGGACGAATTCGGCGGCGGTGGGGTGTACGTCGGCACGCTGGCGAATGGCGGCGTCGGGATGGCCCCCTTCCACGACTTTGAGGACCAGATTCCCGACGACATCAAGGCGGACCTGGAAGCGATCCAGCAGGGCATCATCGACGGCACCATCGACACCGGCTGGTAAGCACAGCTGCCACAAAAGAGCGCGATTTGAGGGCGGTGCTGGGATGCCTTCCAGCACCGCCCGTTGTTGGACAACCGTCTACGGAGCCTTGCGAAGGTCTCAGAACGATCTCGGTCCTATCTCGAACTACGGGCCGACAGTCCCCGGCCAACGAGCACCTCAGGGCGACGTTCGCGAGACCTCCGCAGGCTGGACTCCTTTCCCCAGAACACATGCGTTGTGCAGACAGCTGATTGGCAGGTGAGACAGAGTTCTTCCTCGCTTCGTATCCTCTGCTAGCCCGCTGGAATGATGAGAGCGACGATGGCACCAATTCTAGAGGTATGCAACGCTACCAAACGCTTCCCCGGAGTGCTGGCTAACGACCGCGTAAGCTTCTCGCTCGATCGGGGAGAGATACTGGCCTTCTTGGGCGAGAACGGCGCCGGCAAGAGCACTCTGATGAACATCCTCTACGGCCTTTATGCACCGGACGAAGGCGACATTACGGTTCGTGGCGCCAGTGTCGCAATCAACGACCCCAATGATGCTATTGAGTTGGGCATCGGTATGGTCCACCAGCACTTTCAGTTGGTTCCGGTCTTTACCGTGGCTGAGAACATCGTGATGGGCACAGAGCCGACCCGGTTCTCCTTCTCGTGGCGCACGTTGGGTATAGCAGGCGGGGCAGCAGCCTTCCTAGGCTTTGTGGGTAGTGTCTTTGCGCTAGACAGCGTGGGGCAGTGGCTGGTGGCAAGCGCGGCCGGCGGCGCGGCGGCCGCGGGCATCTACGGGCTGGTCGCTCTGCTCGGCCTGCTGTCCCGATCAGGATTCCGCCGCTACTTTGCGATCTCGGCTGTCTGCAGTGGCGCTCTATTCGTGGTCCTGGCTCTGGCCTTGGGCGATGCAGGACGGATTCCGCTGCTCGTTTTCCTCGCGCTGCTCTTCGCCGCGGCTTCGTTTCCCGCCATCAGGGTGTTGAGTACTGCTCTTGACCGGGGCACGGCGGCGAGGCGCATCCGCGCCCTGTCGGCGCAATACGGCCTGGCCGTGGACCCCGACGCGCTGATAGAGAGCCTGCCCGTGGGCGTGCAGCAAAGGGTAGAGATCATCAAGACGCTCTACCGCGAAGCCGAGATTCTCATCCTCGACGAACCTACCTCTGTGCTCACCCCCCAGGAAACGGAGGAACTCTTCCAGATAATGCGCGCCTTGGCGGATCAAGGCAAATCAATCACCTTCATCAGCCACAAGCTGAAAGAGGTGATGAGCATCGCAGACCGGATCATTGTCCTGCGAAACGGTCGGGTGGCAGGCGAGGCCAAGCCGGCAGAAACCTCGGAAGCAGAACTGGCCGAGATGATGGTTGGGCGCGAAGTTGCACTGGCGGTGGAGAAGGGTCCGGCAGCGCCGCGGGAGGTAGTGCTGGAGGTGACCGGCCTGACCGCCGAGGACAGACGTCATCAGCCGGCGCTGCGACGGGTGGACCTGTTCGTGCGGGCCGGCGAGGTCTTGGGAGTAGCCGGCGTCCAGGGCAACGGCCAGACAGAGTTGGTTGAGGTGCTGACCGGGCTGCGTCCAGCCACGAGCGGTTCGGTCCGCGTACTGGGCCGGGACGTGACCAACGCGCCACCTCGCGCCATCACCGAGTTGGGTGTGGCCCACGTTCCCGAGGACCGCCAGCGCGACGGCCTGGTCTTGCCTTTCCCCATTTTCGACAACCTGGTGCTGTGCACCTACTATGAGCCCCCGTTTGCCAAGGGGCCTGCAGTCCAGTTTGACCAACTGTACGACTATGCTGAGCGACTGGTAGGAGAATTCGACGTGCGTACCCCCAGCATTGCCCTTCCGGCCCAAAACCTGTCGGGCGGCAACCAACAGAAGGTAATCGTGGCTCGGGAATTCTCCCGGCCCATCAAGCTGCTCATTGCGGCGCAGCCGACACGAGGGCTGGACGTGGGCTCGATCGAATACATCCACCGGCGGCTCATCGAAAAACGTGACGAGGGGGTTGGCGTGCTGTTGGTCTCGGTGGAGTTGGACGAGATCATGGCTCTGTCGGACAGGATCGCGGTGATGTACGAAGGCCGTATCGTCGGCACGGTGAACGCGGATAATGTCAGTCGCGAACAGTTGGGGCTGTTGATGGCTGGAGCCGAACCGCAAGGGGAGAAGGAGGGTATGCCCGTTGGCTGACAAACAAGCTCCGTCGAAATCGGGATGGGGCCAACGAATCGTCCAGTTGCCACTGTGGGCTAGGCTGGCCTGTGCGGCCGTGCTGACCAGCGCCATCGTACTGCTCAGCAAGTGGTTGATCCTGCTGCTGCTGGTGGCCCTGGGACTGTGGCCCATCGTCCTGCTGATCGGCCTGGTAGTGCTGGGCTTGGTCTCGAGCCGGCGCGGCGGCTGGCCCTGGATGCGAGCCTGGTTGAGCGCCCGGTTGCGGGGACTGGTCGTGCCGACCCTGTCGGTGGCGATGGCGCTGCTGATCGGTGGGCTGGTCATCATGTTCACCGACCGGGCCGTATACAAGGCGTTGGGCGACGGCCTGGTCGGTGAGGCTTTGGGGTTGGCTTTCGGCAACCTGGCACGGGCCTATGCAGCACTGTACCAGGGTGCGTTGGGCGACCCATTCCGAATTCTGACAGCCCTCGGCCGCTGGTTAGGCGGCGAGGGGATCCAGCGGCTAGTAGGCGCAGTGCGCGGACCTAGCGATAGCCTGGTGCAATCGGTGCCCTACATCTTTGCCGGGCTGGCGGTGGCGCTGGGCTTTCGCACCGGCCTGTTCAACATCGGCGCAGAAGGCCAGATCGGCATCGGCTGGCTGGCAGCTGTCATCATCGGCTTCTCGTTCACTGGTCTGCCGGCCGCGATCCATCTGCCCCTATCCATCGTCGTGGGAGCCATAGCGGGCGGGCTCTGGGCATCCATTGCCGGGATCCTCAAGGCGCGGACCGGCGCCCATGAGGTGATTACCACCATCATGCTCAACTACGTGTCATTTCGTTTGAGTGACTGGCTCCTGTGTGGACCGCTGGAGTTCACTCAGGGCACGTGCCGCACCCGGGACATCGCGACCAGCGCTTACCTGCCCCGTTTCTTGGACCACCCGGTCACGCTCCATTGGGGATTTGTGATGGCGCTGCTGGCAGCGGTTGTTGCCGCCTGGTTCCTGTTCAGGACCACGTGGGGCTTTGAGCTGCGGACGGTGGGCGCCAACCCGGACGCGGCCCGTTACGGTGGCATGAGCGTCGCCGGCAACTACACGCTGGCTATGTTCCTCAGCGGCTGCCTAGCCGGGCTGGCCGGGGTGAGCCAAGGGCTGGGAATCACTCATAACATCGCTCTCGGCTTCAGTGCGGGGTACGGCTTTGACTCTATCGCCCTGGCCCTGTTGGGCAAGAGCCACCCGGCGGGCGTGGTGGCAGCCAGCATCCTCTTTGGCGTGTTGCGGGCCGGGGCCGGCCGCATGCAGTCGGTGGCCGGGATCCCCACGGAGATCGTCCAGATCGTCCAATCGCTGGTCATCGTCTTTATCGCCGCGCCAGCCATCATCCGCGCCATCTATCGTCTGCGCGAAGCGCGACGCGAAGAGATTGAGGTCACCATTCTTTCACGTGGTTGGGGAGCGTAAGGGAGCGAGAGATGGCAGTTCAAGCACGGACCATGGATGTCCCCAAGGTAGCTCGCCTCAGCCGGAAGGACCTGCTCATCACCCTGCTGGTATTGGTGTTGGGTGCGATCATCTTGCTGCTGGGAGCCTACAGCGCCAGGCCTGGCGACCGTTCTACCTTTACCGACCAGACGTTAGGCACACTCGTTTCCCTGCCTTCTCAGGCCACGTTGTACACTGTCGGCGCGCTCTGCCTCTTCTTGGCCGGGCTGCGGCTCTATCGCGGCCTCGGCTCGGTGCGTTCTCTGCTCACCTGGGCGTTGGCCTTCCTAGCCGCATTTGCCTTTCTCGTGTGGATCACCAGCGGCGAGAGCCTGAACCTACCAGGTATGATCCAGAGCACGCTGACGGCAGCCACGCCCCTGACTCTGGGAGCCATGGCCGGCATCTTTTGCGAGCGGTCGGGCGTCATCAACATCGCCATTGAGGGCATGATGCTTTCGGGCGCCTTTGCGGGCGTCGCTTTCGCCGACGTCTTTGACAGCCTGTGGATGGGGTTGCTGGCAGCTAGCCTCGTAGGAGGGCTGATGGCTGCCCTCCATGCTGTGCTGTCCATCAAATACAAAGTAGACCAGATCATCTCTGGCACGGTGATCAACATCTTGGCGGTGGGTGCCACCCGCTTCTTGAACCTCCGGCTGCTAGAGCCGGTCGGGCTGGGTACGCCTGGTCACTTTGGGCAAGTACGCATTCCGCTTCTGGCAGACATTCCCATCGTGGGGCCGATCCTGTTCGAGAACCAGCCAACGGTGTTCATTATGCTGATCCTGGTCGTGGTGGTCAACTATGCCATCTTTTTCACCCCGTGGGGGTTGCGGATGCGGGCCTGCGGCGAACATCCCCGCTCCGCAGACACGGTGGGCGTGCACGTTGACCGGATGCGCTACATCAGCGTCATAGTCGGGGGGCTTGTCGCGGGGATAGGTGGGGCCTATTTTTCCTTGGGTGAGGTGGGAACCTTTGAGGATAGCATGACGCGGGGGCAGGGCTTTGTGGCCTTGGCGGCCATGATTTTTGGCAATTGGAACCCCAGCGGTGCCTTTCTGGCGGCGCTCCTCTTTGGCTTTGCTAACGCGGTGCAGGTAAAGGTGCAGATACTTCGGCCGGTGCTGCCGTTCGTCAATGTCTCCATCCCGCCCGAGTTCCTGCAGATGGCCCCCTACATACTGACTATCATCGTCGTGGCAGGGGTCGTGGGACGGGCCATCCCGCCGGCCG
>JAUVHW010000366.1 GCA_030593075.1 Ardenticatenales bacterium | reverse complement strand
TGCGAGAGCCAGACGCCATCTCAAACAGATCCAGCATTAACTCCCGCTCATTGAAGCCATAGACAACTGGCGTATAGAATGCGCCAACGTCGTTCCACTGGAAGCCGATGGCAAGCAAGTGGTTCACAATCCGGGTCAACTCGGCCATGATGACCCGGATGTACTCTGCCCGCTCGGGGGGCTTGATGCCCATCAACTTCTCGACCGTCAGGACGTAGGCCAGTTCATTGGACATGGCACAGATATAGTCCAGCCTATCGGTATAGGGTATCATCTGCGGGAAGGTGCAGCGCTCGCCAATCTGTTCGTGGTTGCGATGCAGGTAGCCGCAGACCGGCATCAGATCAGCAACCGTCTCGCCGTCGAGGAGCGCCACAACCCGCAGGACCCCATGGGTGCTCGGGTGTTGGGGACCCAGGTTAACCACCACCCGCTCGGTTCGGATTCCTTTCTCCTCGCCTGGCTCGTGCAGCGCCTCGTAAACCGAACTCTGGGCAATGTCCTCCCATTTCTCCGGGTCAAAGCCCGCCGGGTACCGCACGTTCTTGCCAAACGGATTATGGTCCTCGCTCCGGAAGACCTGCCCATCCGGGTGCCGGCTGCTGAAGGGCTTGTGTTCCTCTTCATAGTACGGCTCCCGCCAGTCCTTTCGCAGAGGATACCCGTCAAACCCCTCCCAGGTAAGCAGCCGCTGCAGATTGGGATGACCGCTATACCGGATCCCAAACATGTCATAGGACTCCCGCTCCTGATAGTCCGCAGAGGGCCACACGGACACCAAGGAAGGAATCTCCGCGCTCTCACGGTCCACCTGAACACTGAACGTCAAGGCGCCGCCGGCCGCCCCGTACGCGTGGTACACCGACTCGAGATGCCCATCATCAATATAGTCGGCACCCGTGACACTGGACAGATATCGAAAACCAAGCTCATCCCGAATATGGACCGCGGCGTCTACCAGGGCCTCCGCCTGCACGATTACCCCCTGGTACCCGGCGCGCTCGTCCGGCCAGACCTTCCCGGGGAACGCATCCTGCAGAGCCTGGCAAGCCTGCCCGACAGGGTCTACCGCTACCTCAGGAGTCGTGGGCTGAGCTTCCACTGTACGTTCGGTCATTGGGAGGCCTCTCCTATGCGCTGTCGGTCGCTGCTTCCCGCACCTCGCCGGACCGGGACTGAATCAGGGAGATCTGGCGGGAGTCAAAGATATCGGGCCCCAGGACTGGCACCGCGATTTCCTCGCCCTGACCACGGTTGTGGTACCAGCTCATGTCCTCAAGCTTCTGGTTCTCGATCTTTGCGCGGAGCTGGAGGAATCCATAGAGGAGAGCCTGGGGCGTCGGCGGGCAACCCGGCGTGTAGACATCCACGGGGATGTACTTGTCGATCCCCGAAACAACGTTGTACCCCTCTTTGAATGGACCACCGCCACAGGCACATGCTCCCATCGCCAGCACATAGCGCGGTTCCGCCATCTGATTGTAGAGCCGGACAATCTGCGGCGCCATCTTCTTGGTCACCGTCCCAGCCACAATCATCAGGTCAGCCTGCCGGGGACTGGCGCGCATTACCTCCATGCCCAGGCGGGCGAAATCAAAGCGTGACGTAGCCATCGCCACCATCTCGATAGCGCAGCAGGCGAGGCCAAACATCATAGGCCAGATGGAGCAGGCACGCGACCAGTTGTACACCTTCTCCCAGGTGGCAAGCGTCACGGTGCCCCTTAGGTCATCAGGCACGGGAATCGTGGGGTGCGAAAGCTCATCTGTCATTGCGGACACACTCTCCTGAGGGATTTCGGAGAACCCTCGTCAGTAGGGTTGCACTCTCTTTCCGGCAGCCAGAGCTCTGGCGATTCAGATCTCCAAACCGTCAACCGACCCGCTGCAAAGCACAGCGCCAAGACAGGGGCAACTATACACCAACCGACCGTTTCCAGCAAGCTGCGCGGCTGGGACAGCAGCGGCCGGGACAGCCGCGCCCGTCTGGTATAATAGCCGATTGGGTGCCATTCGTGAAACGTAATGCGTCACGTCTTGCGCATTACGTTCTACCTGTTGCAGCGGGACGCTCCCGAGATGAACTGGTGGACAAAGCTGTTGCTGCTGCTCGGCGGTGTGATTCTGCTGAGACTGAGCACCATCCCGGCCGGGCTATCCGACACCCTGGTGCGCGCTGACCAAGCACTGTCGGCCGGCCGGCCGGACCAGGCGCTCGGGTTCTATTCCCAGGTCGCCACCCACGCAGAGGGCAAAGCCGCCGCGGCCGTCGGGATTGCCCGGGCACGGCTGGCGCTCGCCGAAGACGAGACTGAAGACAGGGCCTCTGCCTACAACGCAGCCCGTGAAGCATGGCTGGCGGCTATCCCATACGAAGGCTTCAGTGACCGGGTTCGCCACGGGCTTGCCGAGACATACCTGGGGATGGGGAACTCGCTGGCGGCCGGCGAGCAGTGGGAGGCGCTCTTTGCGAGCAACCCGACCGATGCCTCTCTCTGGTACCAGCTAGCCCCCCTCCAACTGGAAAAGGGCGCATGGGCCGCAGCCGCCCGCGCCTACTCTGCCATTGCCGCCGCAGACCCAGACGACGGCGAGGCGCACTACTGGGCGGGTGCCCTGCAGATATTAGCCGACCCGGTCCGGGCCGAGCAACACCTTCATGCGGCCCGAGAGGATTCTTTCTACAGGAAGCAGGCTGAGTCCCTCCTCGCGACGCTGGAGGACATGGAAACCATTGCCGAGTCGGCCCACTCCCACGGCCGAGCCGGTCTGGCTTACTTGTCGGTGGGGGAACCTGCTCTGGCTGAGGCCCAGTTCCGAGCGGCGGTGGAGCAAGAACCCGACTATGCCGATGCCTGGGCGTACCTGGGGCTGGCACAGACCCAGCAGGGAAGAAACGGCCGGCAGGCCATCGCACAGGCCGTGGAACTGGAACCAGAGAGCGCCCTGGTGCACAGCTTGATGGGGCACCGCTGGCTGTACCGCGATCGGCCGGACCTGGCCCGCCCCGAGTTCGTCCAGGCCTGGAGACTGGACCCAGACAACCCGGCTCACCTGGCGGATGTGGCCTCGACCTACCAGATAGAGGGTGACTATAGCTCTGCCGAGGTATGGTACCAGGCTGCCATCCGCGCTGCTCCGGACGACCCTACCTTCTGGATT
>JAUVHW010000367.1 GCA_030593075.1 Ardenticatenales bacterium | reverse complement strand
GATTGGTGAGATCGGCGGCAGCGACGAGGAGCAGGCGGCCGAGTACATTGCGGACAAGGTGACCAAACCGGTCACGGCCTTTATCGCCGGCCTGACGGCGCCCCCCGGCAAGCGAATGGGGCACGCGGGGGCTATCATTCAGGGGGGTGCCGGTACGGCGGGAGAAAAGATAGCCGCGCTCAAGGCGGCGGGCGTCTCGGTAGCCGAGCATCCCGAGCAGATTGCCGAGATCGTTGCTGCCAACCGGTAGGCGCGCTGGAACCCCTGCCGCAGAGCGTCGTGTCAGGACGGCAGAGGGCTTCGCCATTGCTGGACCCTGCGGTGACGACTCATGCTGGGCCGGGCGGTCGCGGAACAGCATATGGCAGGCTGGATGGAGAACTGTGGCCCGCCCGCGCGATGGCGCAGCTTGGCCCACGGACTTTGCCCATCGTGGAGTTGTGCGGCTCGGTTGAAACCCTTCTCTTCTGTGCAGCAAAGGAGGCGACGGAATGAACAGCGAGAGAGATCAAAAGGGAGTATACGATCTACGATCAGTCAAGCTGCCCTATCTGGCGGGTCTGCCGCTACGCTTGTTCGTGGCGCTGCTGGACAGCCCGCTGCGCGCTTTGCTGATTCCCAGGCTGTGGCGCCATGCTGGGCTTGCCTGGTTTCGGGAGCAATGCCTAGATGAACCTCCGACCCTGCTCCCGATTGCTTTCGAGGGGGAGCTGGCTTCTGAGGCGGGGAGCGTCCCCCAGGACGAGTTCCCCGGTCCGCCTGTCAGGCCCGGCCCCGGCTTTCGCTTCGCCACTGTGCATGGCTATGCCAAGGCGTACCGGGAAGGAAGAAGCGACCCCGAGCAGGTAGCGCACAGGGTGCTGGAAGCCATTCAAACCAGCAACGCTGCCGACCCACCTATCCGCGCCATCATCGCCGTGGACCGCGAGGACGTCCTAAACCAGGCTGCGGCGGCCGCGGAACGCATCCAGGCCGGGAAGCCGTTGAGCGTCTTTGACGGCGTTCCGGTGGCGGTCAAAGATGCAATGGATATGGTGCCCTATGCTACCACGGTGGGCACTGCCTTTCTAGGACGCTCCCCAGCAGAGAAGGATTCTACGGTGGTGGCCCGTCTGCGAGCGGCCGGAGCGCTGCTGATTGGCAAAGCCAACATGCACGAGATCGGCACCGGCGTGACTGGAGCGAACGCGCACCATGGGACAGTCCGCAACCCCTATGACACCAACCATTACACCGGTGGCAGCTCGAGCGGTTCGGCAGCAGCAGTAGCTGCCGGGCTCTGTCCCGTCGCCATCGGAACAGACGAGGGTGGTTCGATCCGCATTCCGTCGTCGTTCTGCGGATTGGTGGGGTTGAAGCCCACCTTTGGACGGGTCAGTGAGTTCGGAGTTGCACCGCTGTACTGGAGCGTGGCCCACATTGGGCCGTTGGCAGCGACAGCCACCGACGCCGCTTTGGCCCACGGCGTTGTCGCCGGACCCGATCTCAAGGACCCCGTCTCGCTGCATCAACCGTCGCCCACGCTCGCAGGCTGGGACAACCTCGATCTGTGCGACCTGACCCTCGGCGTGTTCTGGCCATGGTTGCGGCATGCTTCGGCGGACACGGTCTCGGTCTGTGAGGCGCTTCTTGCGGAATTCGAGGGCATGGGTGCCGAGGTGCGCGAGATTGCCATCCCGGAGCTTGAGGCGGCGAGAATGGCACACCTGATCACCATTTCCGGGGAAATAGCCCAGGCGGTGGACCGCTACCGGCGCGATCACGGCCGCGAGCACAGCCTAGAGTTGAGAATCAAGCTGGCGCTGGCCCGCGAGTGTTCCGCTCGTGACTACGTCCAAGCTCAACGGGCGCGCACCCGGGCGATGACCCATTTCGGGCAGGCTCTGAGGGAGGTCGATGTGATCATGACCCCAACCACCGGGCTTGCTGCGCCTGTCATTCGCAAGGCTGCTCTGCCACACGGTGACTCTGATCTGACCACGGTGATAGAGATCGTACGTTTCGTTACACCCGCCAACCTCACCGGGCTGCCCGCCATCTCGTTCCCGGTAGGCTACAACGACGCGGGGCTGCCCATCGGAATGCAGGCTATGGGAGGGGCCTGGCAGGAACACACTCTGCTGCGACTGGCGTTGGCGGCCGAGCAGGTAGTAGTTCGCCAGAAGCCGCGATTGTGGTACAGGATCCTGGGGGAGTGAGTCCTGTGTACGAATCCCTGGTCATGGGAGCAGAATAGCGGGTCTCTGCGTGTGTTGCAGCCGGTCGGAGACTTGGTGCGATGCCACTTGCCGGCGTTTCCACGCGTGCTGCTGTGCCCGTGTTGGGTCGGCCGGGCCTATGGGAGCCTGCCGCCAGCAAACATCGTACCGCATTGGCCCTTCTGCGGACCTTCACGGTGTGGCGGCGCACTACTGACGGCACTGCCATCACGATGAACGCCCTCCGCCGAGCTGACCTGGGCCTCCTCGCCGTGCTTTCAGTCTGCCTCCTGGTCATCTACCCGTTCTTCAGCCGGCCCGGGATGCCGGGGGAGACCGATGCCGAGCTCCACATCGTCCGCACTGCCGAGCTGGCGCATTTGCTCCGCGGGGGAGTGGTCTATCCCCGATGGGCGCCTGACTTTTACCATGGCTATGGCTATCCTCTGTTCAACTACTACTCACCGCTTACCTACTACCTGGGGGCCGCGTTTATGCTCTTGCCCGCGGTAGATGCCGTCTTGGCGGTCAAGTTGGTGTTTGTGCTGGGTCTGCTGGCGGCCGGACTGGGGATGTACGCCCTGGTGCGGCGGCTCTGGGGCGTCCGGCCGGCTCTCGTGGCCTCTGCTGCCTACGTCTATGCTCCCTATATCCAATTCGTGGACCCGCACGCCCGAGGTGACCTGGCCGAGTCCTTCGCCCTGGGCATCTTTCCATGGGTGCTCTGGGCGTTCACCGAGCCTGCAGGCCTGGATACCGGGCGTGGTTCAGGCTCGAGTGCTTTCTGGTCCGGCCGGCGGGTGTGTGTCGCGGCTGGGTTGCTGGCGGCCCTCATCTGCACTCACAACTTGATGGCGCTGGTGCTCACCGCTGTCCTTGGAGCCTGGGTGGTGTGGCAGCTCTGCTGCTGCCCGTCCAGTCTCGCCTCTGGACCGCCGCGTCGCACGCTGCTGGTGTCCCTGG
>JAUVHW010000125.1 GCA_030593075.1 Ardenticatenales bacterium | reverse complement strand
CGTCGCTCAGCTCAGATCTCGCCATCCCTGCCAGGCGGCCGTAGAGCCGCCGGATCTGGCACGCCGGCGAGAGCAATCCACGAGCTGGAACCAGTCGGCCGCCCAGGTCTGCGCAGCGCCCTGGCGACGACTGCACGAGATTGCCCTTCACAGCGCCAGCCAAGTGTACTTTACTCGTGAACAGCCCAACCGGCAAACGGCGCTCGTGTGGGCAGCCGCTCTGCCGGCTACTGAGTTCTCGCACCCTACGGAGCTGCGTACGAGGCACGTCCATGCGTGTTGACCTCTCTGCTCAGCTGGAGCCGCGAAATGAGAGCCTGCCACTCAGTGTCCTGGTTTGCACGAAACCCAGAACTGCGGTACATTAGTGTTGCGGCTTCCAGTCGCATGAGAAGGAGAGAGGATCCAGATATGTGGCCTAGCAGAGACTGCAATAATCTCCCAAGGGTGCCCGAGGGGCAAGCTGTCGCTGGACCCTGGCCACATCGTTGCGGGGTAGGCGACGAACGCGTCCCTGAGCGCGCAGCAAGATGTCACGGTCGGCACGCCTTCTTCGTCGCGACTCGCGAATCACAAGAGTAAGGAGGTGCACATCTACAGAAAGCCGAGCCAAACGCTTCCCAAACCAGGCGGTCTTCAACATAGAGTCAAACATAAGGAGAAGAGAAAATGAGAAAGCTGTTGTCTGTACTTGCCTTCCTGGTCGTGGCCAGCATGTTATTGGCAGCCTGCCAAGCTAAGCCGGGCGTATCCAGGAGACCAATCAAGGTGCTCTTCGTGCCCTCCGTCGACGTCGATTTCATGATCGCCGGCGGTGAGCTCATCGAGCAGGCCCTCAACGAAGCCACCGGCCTCTACTTCGAGGTCAGCATCCCCACATCGTACGCTGCCACCATCGAAGAGATGTGCGCTTCGCCTGAGGACACCATCGGCTTCATCCCCGCCATGGGGTACACCTTGGCCAATCAGCTCTGCGGGGTGGAGCCCGGTCTCGCCTCTGTCCGCTACGGATGGAACGTCTACTGGACCGAGTTCCTGGTCGCCCGCGACAGCGAGTACCAGACGCTCGAAGATCTGGAAGGCGCAACCTGGGCCTACCCCGACGTGGCGTCCACGTCGGGCTTCCTCTACCCCGCGGCCATGTTTGATGACCTGGGGCTCACTATGGGTGATACGGTTGAGGCAGGCGGTCACCCGCAAGCAGTGAAGGCTGTCTATAACCGTGAGGCCGACGTGGGCACCGCCTACTTTAGCGCTCCGCTGCTCCCCGAGGGCGAGTGGCAGGTAGGCGATTCCCCAGACATTCCCGACGAACTGGTCGAGGAGTGCGGCCTGAACGACGAAGGCAAGCTCTACTGCGGTGCCTACCGGGTGTTGGACGCTCGCGCCGCCATCCGCGAGGAAGCTCCAGACGTGGTGCAAAAGGTGCGCATCCTGGCACTCTCTGGCGAGATCCCGAACGACACCATGTCCTTCTCACCGGATTTCCCCGAGGAACTCAAGGAGCAGATCATGGAGGCTGTCATAGCCTACGTGGGATCCGAGGCCTGTGAAGAGACTCTCTGCAACGAGAGCTTCTACGACTGGAGTGACGCCGCGCCCATCTTTGACGAGAACTTTGACGGCGTTCGGCTGTTGATGGAAGCCCAGGGCATTTCCCTGGAGACCATCGGAGAATAGGCTCTGCTGAGCACCCCTGTGCTAGCCCCGGACCCCGGTGGTCCGGGGTTAGTCATGGGGCCCGGCGGGAAGCCCGAACACCGTTGCCTGGCGCATGCAGGCCTTCCCAGCGCGCATGCTGTGGCCGTAGCGGGCAGGCGGGTCAGCCTGCGAGTGGCTCTCCCCAGGCAGAATCACAAGTCAGGGCCGGTCCTCACTGAGCTGTTGTTGCACTGAAACCTACTATGCTCGAGATAACCAACCTCTCAAAAGTATACGAGGGCAACGTCCTCGCATTGGATAGAGTCAGCTTCAAGGCCAAACAGGGGGAGTTCATGGCGGTCATCGGACTCAGCGGTTCGGGGAAATCCACCCTGCTGAGATGCATCAACCGCCTGGTCGAGCCGACTGACGGCCAGATAGTGTGGAACGGGGTCGACATCACAGACGCCAGTCAGGATGAGATGCGCCGGATCCGCAGGAAGATCGGAATGGTCTTTCAGCATTTCAATCTGGTCTCGCGCTCCAGAGTGTTGACCAACGTGCTATCGGGCAGGTTGGGCTATGTCAATCCGGTCATGAGTCTTGCCAACCGCTTCCCCAAGGAGGACGTGGAAATGGCAATGAGGCAAATGGCGCGGGTGGGCATCACTGACCAGGCCTTCAAGCGCGCCGATGAGCTAAGCGGAGGCCAGCAGCAGCGGGTCGGCATTGCTCGGGCCATGATGCAGGAGCCCGAGATGATCCTTGCAGACGAGCCGGTTGCCAGCCTCGACCCGGTACTGGCGCACTCTATTATGCAATACCTCGAGAAGATCAACAAGGAGGACGGTGTAACCATCATCTGCAGCCTGCATTTCCTCGACCTAGTCCACCGATACGCCGATCGGGCCATAGCTCTCAATGAGGGGAAGCTGATGTTCGATGGAACGCCAGCCGAGATCGACGACGAGAAGTTCAAAGAAATCTACGGCAAAGAGGCCGAACGTGTCGGGTGAGCAAGCCGCAGTGAGAAAAAGATCGTTGCTGAAATCAATTGGCCTGGGGTTTGCCGTTCTGCTAGGTCTCGTCATCTACGCCTATGGCTTCAACGTCACCAAGGTGAACTTTGAAGCCACCCGATCAGAAGTTCGGCTCACCCAGCTGACGCGCATTCTACGCGCACTGGCGCATCCAGCCATCTTGGAATACGAGAAGGAAGAGCTCGACGTCGAGGCCCCCTTCTATCTTCCCTGCCCGGACGGCGGTGTACCGGAGACCCCGCCCGACACGAGCGGCCCCTATCTGGTCGCGACTCCCCCGTGTGGGGATGCCAAGCAAATCATCCAGATCGAGGGATACAACTTTTGGCCCAACACAAAAGGCCCCATCAACTTTATCCCGCCCAGCGGGGCCAAACTGACCATCGGCAACCTGGCGACCGATGCGAATGGCTACTTTAGCGCCAAGGTCGAGCTGCCCAAGCGACAGCCAGTTGAAGAAGCTCAGACCATTCGTGCAACCGCTCGAAGGAACGTTGGTCTACCTCGTTTCTCGGACACTGCCCTGACGACCTGGGACAAGATCATCGAGACAGTGTTTCTGGCTCTTCTGGCGACCACCTTTGGCACTGCGACGGCCATTCCAGTCAGCTTCATTGCAGCGCGCAATCTCATGAGCACCGTCAGAAAACCACTGACCAGTGTAGCCCTCTCTACGCTGGGTTGGCTCTTGGGCATCGCACTCGGCGTGCCCGCAGCACAATGGATCAATCAGGTAGGCGAATCCCTGTACGAGCAGGAGAGGCATCTGACCACGCTGGCGGGTGTCATCGTCGGGCCGTTGGCAGCCTGGGCGCTAGCGCGGTGGGCGCTACCGCAGGAGGAACTCAAGCGCCCCACCCTGGTGCAGAGGTCCGGCCGCGCAGTGGCCCTGGTGGTGGCGGCGGTCTGTGCCATCATTTCCCTACGCCTGGTCTCGAACCTCGCCATCGCTGCCGGTGCTTCCCTGGTGGAAAACCTCGGCTCCCTGGCGTTTCTGGGGAGTTTCGTGGCCCAACTGGGTGACAGCGTGCGCATGATCACTCCCCTGGTGGTCGTCATGGTCTGCGGCGGCGCGCTGAGCGGCGCGAGCGGCGGCCTCGGGGAATACGTCGCCAACCAGATGCCAGCAGGCGCCGCAAAGAGCGTCAACCTGATTGTGGCCGCAGTGACGGGCGCCGCTCTCCTTGCCGCTATAGGTGCCGGCATCAACTGGTTCTACCAGATCGACGACCCCATGCTCGTTCGGTGGACCCCAGCGCTGGTGGGAGCGGTTCTGGGATTCATCATAGCACTGAGGGCTTCTCCCAGACAAGCACTGCCGATTGGGGCAGTCGCCTACACCATTGCACGCACCATCCTGAATGCAGTTCGCTCGATAGAACCCCTGGTGATGGTGATTGTCTTTGTGGTCTGGGTAGGCATCGGGCCGTTCGCCGGCTCGCTGGCGCTGGCGCTGCACACGGTGGCGGCCTTGGCCAAGCTCTACTCCGAGCAGGTGGAGAGCATCCTGCCCGGACCTCTAGAGGCGGTCCAGGCCACCGGCGCCAATCGACTGCAGACCATAGTTTACGCCGTTATCCCGCAAATTGTCCCGCCATACATCTCCTTTACCATGTACCGGTGGGATATCAACGTGCGCATGTCCACGATCATCGGTTTCGCCGGCGGCGGAGGTATCGGCTTCCTGCTCCAGCAGAACATCAACCTACTCGACTACCGGGGGGCCAGTGTCCAGATGCTGGCTATCGCCATCGTCGTTGCCACGATGGACTATGTGAGTTCTGCTATCCGAAAGCGGTACGTGTGAGATCTCCCCGCGGGTCTCAAGGACTGCGCTGACTAGTGCTTTGTCAAGCATCATCTGACAGCTGTAGCCTAGGGCCTAGTGCCCGTTTTGCCTCGATAGCGACGCCCACGGTCCCGTCCAAAACACGGGATGCTTCGCGAGGGCTAGGCTACGCGTCAAAGCATCGTTGACAAAGCACTAGACAGCGGCCGGCTGGGAGCGGCATGGGCCATGCGCACGCTCCGTGCAGTCCCCCGCGATCTCTGATCCGGCTTGACGCCCCTTCTTCCCTATGAGATAATGCTGCCCAACAAGAGAATAGCAGAGCAAGGGCTGTGATGGAGAAGAGTAGGCCGGCGGCCCGTTCAGAGAGCCTGGGGTAGCTGCAAACCGGGCGCGGAAAACCGGCTGAAAATCCCTCTGGAGCTGCAGGCCGAACTGTTATGCAAAGTAGGCTGCGCCGGGTTCGTTGCCGTTAACACAACGTGGCGATCATGGCGTCGCCATATTGAGCGGCTCGGCGGCCGGTTCGTTGACCGGCCGGGGCAAGAAGGGTGGTACCGCGGAGGTTGGGCGCCTTCGTCCCTTGTGGACGAGGGCGTTTTTGGTTCTCAGTGCAGGATCAAGCTACTATTCGGCGAGGGGCAGCCGGAGATCTGGCCCAGGCTTCAGAGCTCTGGCGCCAACTCGTCCAGTACAACGTGGCCCGCGACGAGCGCCTGCCAGACGTAGCAGAGGGCGGGGCGCACAAATGGCGGCAAAGGACGGAGAACCTGTTGAAGGACCGTGCCTTCCGCCTCTACGTGGCGGAAACCTCTGGCCGGCTGGTGGGTTTTGTCACCGGCTTTTTGCACTATGCGCCCGACGGGTTTGAGCGGCAAAAGGTCGGACGGGTTGCGGACATCTTTGTGGCCCGCGACTGGCGGCGCCAGGGAGTGGCAAACCAGCTGTTGTCGGCCCTGACGGACTGGTTCCGCCGGGAGAAGGTCAGCCACATGGAGTTGGCAGTGATAGCCGCCAACCTGACTGCGGTAAGCTTCTGGCGCAGTGTGGGAGCACGGGAGTACCGAGCCAGGATGTGGATACCGCTGGATTGGGATTCAGGGATTGCGGAGAGGGCTAGAGATGACTGAACTGCTGTACCAGACGGATAGCTACGTGAAGGAGTTCGAGGCGACGGTCGAGCAGGTCACTGAGGACGGCGCCGTAGTACTGGACAGGACCGCCTTTTTCCCCGGCGGCGGCGGGCAGCCCTACGACGTGGGCGAGTTGACGGCCCGCCGGCAGAGTTGGTCCGTTGCCAAGGCCCGAAAAAAGGGAGCGGAGGTGCTGCACTATGTAGACGGGGAACCGCCCGCCGTTGGAACCCGCGTGACCGGCCGGCTCGACTGGGACCTCCGCTATCGGCTCATGCGCACGCACACCGCCATGCACATACTGTGCGGCGTCATCTGGCGCGACTATGGCGCCTCGGTGACCGGCGGCAACATGGAGCCGCTCCAGGGGCGCATGGACTTTGAGTTCGAGACCATGCGCAAGGAGCTGATCAAGGAGATCGAGGAGAGCATCAACGCGGAGGTCGAAAACGCCCGGCCGGTCCTGGTAGACATCTTGCCGAGGGAAGTGGCCTTTGGGATTCCGGACCTGATCCGCACCAAGATCAACCTGCTGCCTGAATCCATCAAGCAGGTGCGAACCGTCGAGATCAAGGGGCTGGACCTCCAGGCCGACGGCGGCACCCACGTTGCCAACACCTCCGAAGTCGGCCGGATCAGAGTCGCCGACTATAAGAGCAAGGGCAAGATCAACAAGCGTATCTACGTGGAGCTGGATGAGTAGCACTGTGGCGGACCTGTTCGAGAGGTTGAGCAAGAAGAAGGCGCGCTTGGACGCGGCCCGGCCGCTGACCCGGTCTGCCCTTGGCCCAAACGAGCCGGCACGGCAGTCCGCAGCGGCATAGGAGGTGAGGGAGATGACAGCTCTGACAAGGTCTGCGTCTCCGTGTATGATTGGCACCCCGGCGGCCAGCAAACACACCCACAACTAGCCAGCACACACAGGAGCCACAGAATGCCATTCAAAGAGGTGCCCAACGTAGTCGATTTCGTCGCCCAGGAGCACGAGGTACTCGAGTTCTGGGCAAGAACCGACGCTTTTGAGAAGCTGCGCGCCCGCCTAAAGGGCGGACCGCGTTTTTCCTTCACCGACGGACCCATCACCGCCAACAACCCTATGGGCGCGCACCACGCCTGGGGACGGACCTACAAAGACCTATTCATGCGCTACAAGGCCATGGAGGGTTTCGATCAGCGGTGGCAGAACGGCTTTGACTGCCAAGGGCTGTGGGTGGAGGTGAACGTAGAGAAGGAACTGGGATTCAAGAGCAAGCGCGACATTGAGGAATACGGCCTGGCCGAGTTTGTGAAGCTCTGCAAGCAGAGAGTGCTAAAGTACGCGGCCGTCATGACCCGCCAGTCCATCCGGCTGGGCTACTGGATGGATTGGAATGACCCCGACCAGCTCGAATGGCTGCACGACAAGCTGGGCGAGGACCCCGAACAGGCCATCACGGTGCAAGGGCCGCTTGGTCCGGTGACCGGCACTGTCGAGCAGGTCGTCGGTCAGCTGGGGCTGCCGCAGCTCGGCGGCTCTTATTTCACATTCAGCGACGAGAACAACTACCTCATCTGGACCATGCTGAAAAAGTGCTACGAGAACGGCTGGCTATACAAGGGCCGGGACGTGATGCCCTGGTGCGCCCGCTGCGGCACGGGAATCAGCCAGCACGAGATCGTCACCGACGGTTACCAGGAACTCACCCACCCCTCCATCTTTATGCATTTCCCGCTGCGGAGGGAGCCGGCCGACAGCGACAGCTCAGCCGCGAACGGCGAATCACTGCTGGTCTGGACCACCACAGCCTGGACCCTGACCAGCAACGTGGCGGCCGCCGTCCACCCCGACCTCCCGTATGTACTGGTGGACCAGGACGGACGGCGATTCTGGCTTGCCAAGGGAGCCGTCAGCAACGCCGTCAGAGGCGCGTTCAAGGTCCTGCAGGAGAGGTTGGGCAAGGAACTGGTAGGATGGGCCTACGACGGGCCTTTTGACGAGCTGCCCGCTGTGCAGCAGATGGAGGTTCCGGCCGGACACCGGGTAGTAGCCTGGGACCAGGTGGGCGAAGCCGAGGGCACGGGCATTGTTCACATCGCTCCCGGCTGCGGTGCCGAAGACTATGAGCTGGCCGGCCAGGTATCGCCGCCACTGGCCGTACTGGCGCCGCTGGACGACGCCGGCATCTACCAGGACGGGTTCGACTGGCTAACCGGCCGGAGCGCCCACAGCGTGGCGCAGGACATCTTTGACAATCTCCAGGACAAAGAACTGGTCTACCGCATCGAGGACTATACCCATCGCTACCCCACCTGCTGGCGCTGCGGCGAGGAATTGGTCTTCCGGCTGGTGGACGAGTGGTTCATCAGTATGGGTGAGCTGTACGACAAGCCTCGGGCAGAGGTCACAGCGGAAGAAAAGGCCAACAGCCTCCGCTACCAGATGATGGACGTGGTGGACCAGATTCGTTGGGTACCGTCCTTTGGCTACGGCCGGGAGATGGACTGGTTGCGCAACATGCACGACTGGATGATCAGCAAGAAGCGTTACTGGGGCCTGGCGCTTCCCATCTGGGAATGCAGCGAATGCGGCCACTTTACGGTCGTGGGCGACGAGCACGAACTCCAGGAACTAGCCGTAGAGGGCTGGGAGGAGTTCCAGGGTCACACTCCCCACCGGCCCTACATCGACGCGGTAAAGATCGGATGTCCCAAATGCGACGCCAGGGTCAGCCGGATCAAGGACGTGGGCAATCCCTGGCTGGACGCCGGGATTGTCTCCTACAGCACGATGGGCTACCGAACGGACCCCGACTACTGGCAGCAGTGGTTCCCGGCCGACTGGATCAGCGAGTCCTTCCCCGGCCAGTTCCGCAACTGGTTCTACAGCATGCTGGCTATGGGTACGGTGATAAGCCAGCGGCCATCCTTTCTCAACGTCTTTAGCTACGCGACGCTGCTGGCAGAGGACGGCCGGCCGATGCACAAGAGCTGGGGCAACGCCATCGAGTTCAACGAGGCGGCCGACAAGATGGGCGTAGACGTGATGCGCTGGATGTACATCAACCACAAGCCAGATGCGGACCTGCTCTTCGGCTACCACATCGCCGACGAAGCTCGCCGCCGTTTCCTGATCCCGCTGTGGAACGTCTACTCGTTCTTTGCCACCTATGCCAATCTGGACGGGTGGCAGCCGGACGGCGCACAGGCAGAGTACACGCGGTTGGACCGCTGGCTCTCAGCTCGCCTGGATCAAACCGCCGCCCGGGTCACCGACCTGCTGGACGAGTATGACCCCTGGCACGCGGCCGAGGCCCTGGAGCAGTTTGTGGACGAATTGAGCAACTGGTACTTGCGCCTGAGCCGGCGCCGCTTTTGGAAGAGCGAAGCCGATGCAGACAAGGAAGCCGCCTACCAGACGCTCTACCACACGTTGGTCACGCTGAGCAAGCTGCTGGCCCCCTTTGTCCCCTTTGCTACCGAGACCATGTACCAGAACCTGGTTCGCTCGTCAGATCAGACCGCGAGAGAGAGTGTGCATCACTGCGACTGGCCAAAGGTGGACGAGGATGCGGTGGACACGAGTCTCCTGGACGAGATGGACCTGGCCATGCTGGTGGCAGCGCTCGGCAGGTCCGCTCGCGTCAGTGGGCAGGTGACCAAGTTGCGACAGCCTCTGGCCCGGGCCCGAGTCCACGTAGGAACCGAGAGGGAGAAGGTGGACCTCACGGGCCTGGTTGACCTGTTGAAGGATGAGATCAACGTCAAAGAGCTGGAGGTGGTCAAAGAGGTGGGAGAGCTGGTTCAGTACCGCTTGCTGCCGTTGAACAAGGTGCTGGGCCCCAAGTATGGCCGCCTCTTCCCCCAGATCCGCCAGGCGCTCGCCAGCGCCGACCCGGCCGCGGCCGTCGCTCGGCTGCACGCCGGGGAAAGCCTGCCGCTGGAGGTGGAGGGAAAGACCGTCGAGTTGGCGCCGGACGAGGTCCTGATCCAAACCCAGGCGGCCGGCGGCTATGCCATCGCCTCCGACAAGGGCGTCACAGTGGCGGTCGACACTGCAATCACGCCCGAGCTGGCCCAGGAGGGCCTGGCTCGAGACGTGGTTCGGCTGGTTCAGGTCCTGCGCAAGAAGGCCGATCTAGAGCTGGATGATCGCATCCTGGTCACCTACCAGACCGAGGACCAGGAGCTGGCGGCCGCCATCGCTGCCCATGCAGAGTACATCGGGCGCGAGACGCTGTGCGACGACTTGACGGCCG
>JAUVHW010000228.1 GCA_030593075.1 Ardenticatenales bacterium | reverse complement strand
GGCGCGTGATGCGCCTGCTGCCTTCCATCACCGCGCCCACCCTGGTGGTGATGAGCCGTGGCGATGCATCGCTCAAGTTCGAGAGCGGCCCCTACGTCATCGAGCACATTGCCTCTGAGGACAAGGAACTGGTGACGCTGCACAACTCGGGGCACAACATCCTGGTTGATGCCGAGCGGGAGTCGGTGTTTGAAAGGACGGCCGCCTTCATCGCCCGGCTCTCTGAAGGCGCGCCAGCCGCGCAGGTGTGACGGCGGGGGCTGCTCACTGCGAAACGAGGGTCTAGCACCGAGCCCGGATCGTCCAAGAGCGGTATCCTATACGTAAGCCTGCCGTCAAGCAGGCCTGGTCTCGTTGAGAGTACAATGGTGTTGGTTCTCATTGTCGGGCGCTTCCCGAAGGCCGGCCTCAGCCGGCCGCCAAAGCACGGAGGAACAGAATGAGTCGTCAAGCTCTCCTCTCGGTGGTTGTCCTCGCATTCCTGCTCGCTTTCCTGGCGGCCTGCGGCTCGCAGGCTACCCCGACGGAAACGACCCTGCCCCTGGCACCTGGAGCCACGGCTGCCCCGACGCGGACTCCTGTTCGCACTCCCAGCGCAACTCCACGGCCGCTAGAAGTGACAGTGGACAGCGCGGTCTCGCTTGAGCGTTTCCGGCCTCAGGACACGTTTGTCCTTGGCTTCAACCAGCCCATGAACGGCGAGAGCGCCGCCTTGCCGCTGCTGGTCTCTCCCTTTCTAGAGAGCGAGCAGGAGTGGGATGAGACCGGCAGCCGTCTCAGCTTTGCACCTGATGACGGCTTTGCAGCTGGGGAGTCCTATCTCATCGCCCTCAGCGAGGAGCTGGAGAGCGCCGCCGGCCGCTCCTTTGAGGATCCCCCACAGTGGGAGATTGAGGTCTTGGCGGCTCCCGAGATAGTGGAGAGAACTCCGGATGAGCGGCTGCTGAGGGACCGTTCCCCAACCATCAGGGTGGTCTTTAGCCAGGCGATGGATAGGGAAAGCGTCGAGAAGGCGCTCAGCGTCGAGCCGGCTGTCCCGCTCGACCTGCGCTGGCAGGGCAAGGTGCTGGAAATCACGCCGGGCGGGCCGCTGGTGCCGGGCACGGTGTACGAGTTTGGCCTGGGCCAAGAGGCTGCTGACGGCAACGGGGTCGGACTGAGCGAGGGGATCCAATGGACGTACAAGCTCGAGGACATGGTGAGTTACGTCACTGCACCCAGGGCCAGCAACCGGCACGTGCCGATTTCCATCGGGTTCAACTATCCGATGGACGCCGAAAGCGTGCGCCAGGCCCTGAGGATTGAGCCCTCCATCGTGGGGGACCTCAGTTGGAGTGATTCGGCGACCAAGGCCACCTTCACACCGGCTGCCCCTCTGCCCAGCAGCACCGAATACACCATCTGGTTCGACGGCCGTCTGTTGGACGCCAACGGCGACGAACTTCCCCTGCCCGAACCCCACAGCTTTACGACACCGCCCCCGATTGTACGTGCGCTGCCCAGTGGTTCGGGGGTTTTCCCGGCCAGTCCCGTTCAAGTCACTTTTGACCGGCCGATGGACGAGGAGGCTACCTCTGCTGCTTTCGAGATCGGCCCCAGCATAGAGGGCAGCTTTGAGTGGAGTGAAACCACACTGATCTTTCGGCCGGATGGCGACTACCTGGCTGAGAACACTCCCTACACCGTCACCATCAGCGCCGCTGCCCGGGATGCGGAGGGCCAGCCTATTCTAGCGGAAGCTTACACCTGGTCGTTCCATACCGGCGAGATGCAGGACGTGGCCAACTTTGGGTGGGGTCCGAATGCGCAGATCCTGGACGCCAGCGGCCGTCGGGCTGTCCAGTTCCAGCTGGTCCAGAAAGGAGTCGCCAACCTCACCTTTGAGCTATACAGCCTGAGCCTGGCGCAGTTCCTGGACCGCTATGCTTCCGGTTTTCGAGGCGTCGCCGGCTGGGAGGACCGGCCCATCAGCACCGAGGGGACCACGTTGGCCACCCACTGGCAACTGGAGATACCCGAGGGAGGGAAGCGCTACTATGGCGCTCGCGAGGTCCGGATCCCGGAGGATGTTCCGGCCGGCGCCTACATTCTCAACATGACAGCCGGGCATCTCAATGACCAGCTCATTCTACTGCTCACCGGGCGCACGTTGGTGGTCAAGCAGGCTGGAGAACAGCTGGTGGCCTGGGTGACCGACATCGGCGGCGGGCCAGCGGCCGATCTAGAGGTGAGCGTCTATGCCCGGAACGGAGAGCTGGTGGCTGGCGGCCGGTCCGACGACCATGGAATATTCCGCACCCGGGTTGGGCGCGACCCGCAGCCGCTGATCGTCGTCGCCCGCGACGGGGATGACGTCACCGCCAGCGGCCTGAGCAACGAATGGAAAACGGGCTACACGCCCTGGTGGGGCTGGTGGCGCACGCAGCCTGCCCCAGTTCAGTACGGCGCCTACATCTACACCGACCGCCCCATCTACCGGCCGGGGCAGACCGTCTACTTGAAGGCGATCCTCCGCGAGGACGACGACGCGGTCCTGGACCTAATCCCGGCCGGGACCGTTGTCACGGTGCGCATCCGCGACGCCCGCAACAACGTGGTACGGACCCTTGAGCTGACCACCAATCACTTTGGCACCGTGAATGGGGAATTCCAGCTGGCCGAGGGGGCCATGCTGGGCGATTACGCGCTGGAGGTAGTCATCGGGGAGGCGAGCCATCGCCAGACCTTCAAGGTTCAGGATTACCGCAAGCCTGACTACCGTGTCAGCGTCGCCACGGACTCAGGGCATTACATCGTGGGGGACACCATCGACGTGACGGTGGAGAGCAGTTACTTCTATGGCGAGCCGGTGCCGAACGCCGAGGTGGTCGTCAACCAGTTCTACCTGGGCAATCGCTATTGGTGGGATGACGAGAGTGATGACTACATCTGGTACCAGAGCTACCAATCGCCCACCGAGGGCAAAACCGACGCCGGCGGTCTTTTCTCCTTCACCTTGGATGCGGAGGTGGGCGACTGCCGGAAGCCCGATTGGCGCAGCAGCCTGGAAGAGTGCCTGTGGGCAATCGAAGCGACGGTTGACGATGGCAGCCACCAGACTGTCAGTGGCTTTGCCCGAGTTCGCGTGTACAACGCTGCTGAAAGGGTCTCGATGGACACCGGGGGCTATGCCAAGGAGCCAGGCACCCCCTTTGGCGTGCAGGCCGAGGTGCAGACGGTGGACGGCGAGCCAGTGAGCGGCCGGGCCTTGCGCCTGGAGCTGCGCCGCTACGACCGGGGCAGCCGGGGCTACAACACAGTGGTCCAATCCGCAGAGCTGACCACTGGCGCCAGCGGCCGGGTCCGCATTCCTTTCACCATAGAGGAGCCCGGCTATTACCAGCTCCTCCTGAGCGGTTACGACCGCCTGGGAAACCGGATGACCTACACCAGTTGGGTGTATGGCTTTAGCGACTTGTTTGCCAGTTGGCACGGCCGGGAAAGCGACCTGAGCATCGGTGCCGAGCAGGACACGTACCTCCCTGGGGATACCGCCCGCTTGCTCATCGAGTCCACCTTTGGCGGCCCCGCGCTGCTGACTGTAGAGCGGGGCACCGTTCGCCGCGAGCAGCTCGTCGAACTGACCGCTCCGCTGACCCTGGTTGAGCTACCCATCCGTGCCGACGACGCCCCCAACGTGTTTGTCACCGTGAACGCCTGGCAAGAAGAGGATACAACCCTCACGACCGACACGTACTGGAGTCTAGCGGATAGCTCTCTACACCGGGCCAGCGTCGAACTGGTGGTGCCGGTCACGGAAAAGAGCCTGGAGGTGACTATAACGCCAGACAGGGCTAGTTACGCCCCCCGCGAAGAGGCCAGCTTCACCCTGCGGGTCACCAACCTTCGGGGCGAGCCGGTCTCGGCCGAGGTCTCCCTGGCGATGATCGATGAGGCCATCTTTGCCCTCAGCGAGGAGCTAAGCGGCCCGATCTTTGATGCCTTTTACCACCAGCGGGACAACCTGGTGCAGACCTACAATTCGATGGCGCCGCGCCGTGATCTGGGCGGCGGTGGCCGTGGTGGCGGCGGAGGGGGTCCTCTGGCGGGCAACCCGCGCAGTGACTTTCCGGACACGGCCGAATGGTTCCCGGTCCTGCACACTGACGCCAACGGCGAGGTGGTGGTCAAGCTGACGCTGCCCGACAGCCTGACCAGTTGGCGGCTGACGGCCAAGGCGACCACGGCCGACACCCAGGTGGGCGAGAGCTACATCAACGTCGTGACCCAGCAGGAGATAGTGGTGCGGCCCATCCTGCCGCGCAGCCTGACGGCCGGCGATCAGGTAGAACTCTCGGCTATGGTTCACAACTACAGCGAGACTCGCGAGGAGATCGACGTCTCGCTGGCAGTTCCCACCGGTGAACTGCAGATCATGGGCGTCATCACACAGACGGTCAAGCTGGCTCCGGGCGCTCGGCGCATCGTTGGCTGGCTGGCTGCGGCAGTAGAGGCGGGCGAGGCAGAGATCCTGGTCCGCGCCGGGGTGAACGGCGAGGTCAAGGACGCCATCGTGCTGCAGGTCCCTGTACAGCCGCTCTCGGTTCCCGAGGTGACCAACCAGGTGGGCCAGTTCAGCGGCGAGCTGGCTACCGCCCTGGTACTGCCCGAAGGGGCATTGGGGCCCAGCACGGTGCGAATCGAACTCAGCCGCTCCATTGCCGGCAGCCTGCTGGAAGGGTTGGAGTATCTCACCGGCTTCCCCTACGGCTGCGTGGAGCAGACTATGAGCCGGGCCTTGCCCAACGCGGTGGTCGGCCGGGCGCTGCACCAACTTGGGGTTGGCGACCCCACTCTGCAGGCTGACTTGCCAGCCAAGATCAACGCTGGCCTGCAGCGTCTCTACGGGTACCAGCACAACGACGGCGGCTGGGGGTGGTGGTACGACGACAGCACCGACGCATACCAGACCGCGTGGGTCGTTTTTGGACTCTCGGTCACGGCCGAGGCGGGTTACGAAGTGGACCCCGGTGTCATTGAGCGTGGGGTCGAATGGCTGGTGGAGAATCTGGCAGAGATGGACATCCAGACCCGCGCGTACGCCCTCTACAGCATGGCGGTTGCCGGGAATCCCGACCTAGAGTCCACGCAGGCTCTGGTCGAGCAGCTGGATCAACTGGACACCTTTAGCCAGGCAGCGATAGCCCTGGCGCTGCACCAGTCGGGGGCCGCTTCTGAGGCGCGGGCCGTGGTTGACGTTCTGGTGGAATCGGCCGTCGTGAGCGAGGGCAAGGTGACGTGGCTGGGCGCCGACTATGATGGACACTACTATCAGAAGACCATGGCCTCCGCCACTCGCACCACCGCCCTGGCCCTGAGCGCCTTTGTGCAGGTTAGGCCCGGCCACAGCCTGGAGCCTGGAATCGTCCGCTGGCTTATGGGGCAGCGGCGGCAGCAGGGGTGGGGTTCGACCAACGAGACGTCGTTTGCCATCCTGGCGCTGACCGACCACCTGCTGGCCTCCCAG
>JAUVHW010000396.1 GCA_030593075.1 Ardenticatenales bacterium | reverse complement strand
TGTCGTCGCCGAACCGGATAGCAGCCGCATAATCGTCGCGCCAGCTACACTGCCGGGAGTCCGCCCAGGCTTTCTGGAGCGGGTCGACCGGTTCATAGACGACTACCGCCCTGCTCTGGAGACGTTGGCACGGGAGTAGCGTGCCGCGGGTGTCGCGGGCCGCGGGTGTGGCGGGTGCAATACCTCTCTTCGGCAGAAGTGTTGCTGCTGCACGCGCGCCTGATCCAACGGACGGGGGGCAGTGCTGGGGTGCGGGACATGGGGCTGTTGGAATCGGCGCTTGCCCGGCCGCGGGCCAGCTTTGACCAGGCTGACCTCTATCCTGACCTGTGGAGCAAGGCGGCCGCGCTGATGCACTCGCTCATCAAGAACCATCCGTTTGTGGACGGCAACAAGCGGACTGCGCTGGCAGCCACCGCCATCCTTCTGGAGCTCAATGGTCATACGCTGACGGCCGGCAACGAGGCAGTGCTAGAGTTCACGCGGCAGGCAGCTATAGGTCGAATCCAGCTCCCAGAGATGGCCGCCTGGTTGGAAGGGAACAGCCGGCCGCTTGAGTAGACTGGCAGCCTCCCAGGCAGAGTCCCTGCCCTGAGGTGGGGGCTTCTGTTCTCCAATTGCCCACAGCCACACGTGCCGGTGCCGCCGGCCGAACACGCCGAAGCGGCCCTGCAGCGGATGCGCGCTCACCCGCTGGGGAAACGAGCGGCCGTGGTGGGGATCGTGAAGGAGGAACACCCGGGCATGGTGGTGGCCCGCACGGGGATTGGCGGCCGGCGAGTGGTGGATATGCTGGTAGCGGAGCAGCTGCCGAGGATATGCTAAGTGCGACCGCGCCGTGGCGTACTGCCCGCCTGTGCGCCCACGTCGGTATCAAACAGGTCTCGCAGGAAGATGACGCTACAGCAGACCCAGAGCCTCGGCAGCGCACGCGGCCAGTTGCACTACTCCCCCCAGGAGGAGCAGTCCCCCCACTGCAAGTGCGTTTTGGCCCGAGCGTCGGATTCTCTCAGGTCTAGCCAGTTCTGATTCTCTCCTCCTCGCAGCATCCGCTCCAAGGGTTCTGCGCATCAGCTCCACCCCCAGTCGCGAGAGCGGTGCGAGGGGGGCACGGGTTGGGTTCTGCACCATGACATAGCCCCGCAGGCAGACAGATAGCCCGATGCCACATGTGACTGAGGCTAGCAGCACGTCCGCGAAATCGCACACTGCGCGCTCCACTGTCGGCACTTTCTCATCCGGTGCGCCAAGGTGTGCCGCGAATCGCCCCGCGGAGGTTGTTGAGCATACTCACAACATTCCCGGTAGGACCCCATGAAGTGTATAGTATGTCCTGGACACCGCACAAGGGAGCATTGTGGTAAACTGCTGTCCACCTCACTTTGGCCCCTTGCTGGTCCAGACAATGGGGGTAACCTCACGTTCATGGGGTTGCGCTACGGCCGGTGCTAAACGAGTGCCCTCATCCTTCTATCATCTTGAAGGCGTCCCTTGCCGCCTCCCGCACCTTTTCGTTCTCACCCAAGTCGGCTGCAGTCTTCTCCAGAGTCAGCCGCACTCTCGCAAGCCCCAAGCGGCCCAGTAGCTTGACCACCTCCGCCCACGCCGAGGGCTCACTGGACTGCGGAGCGTCGAGGAATGCCAGCAGGGCACCACTGCCGGGTAGAGACTCGCCGAACGGCCGGTATCGCTGCTCCCCACCGCTGCTTGGGGCACTGCGTTGTGCCCGTTGGCCGGAGGCACTCTCGGCTGGTCTTGCGGACAGGATCAGTCCCAGAGCGCCGGTCTCCACGGAAGCAGATTGCTCGCCGGCCGCGGCCGGTAGCCCAGTGCGTGCAAGTACCATCCCCATCGTCCAGCTGTTTGCCCCGCTGATGCTAGTATAGGGCAAGTCGGGGCCGACCGCAAGCCGGTTGGCCGTGTGTCGACCGGGGCGCGGCCGAAGGGATCGCTGCCGGCCGCCGACGGGCACGAGGCCCTACGCTACTGATGGCCAGGCCGCGGGGCCGGCCGGCTCGTCCGTCCAGAGCGGGGAGGCGGCCGTGCCCGGCCGCTAAAAGTGCGCCGCCACCAAGGCCTCCAGGTAACCCTGGTCGGTCTGGTCGAACGCGTTGGGCTCGGCGGCGTCCACATCGAGCACCGCCAGCAGCTCGCCGTCCCTCAGCACCGGCACCACAATCTCGGACCGGGTCTCGTGATCGCAGGCGATGTAGCCGGGGAACTGACTGACATCGGCCACGATGATGGTCTCCCGCCGGGTGGCGCAGGCGCCGCAAACCCCGCGCCCGTAGGGAATGGTGCCGCAGGCCAGTATCTCTCCCTGGTAGGGGCCGATCTGAAGCACCTGGTTCTCCGCCGCACGGTAAAAGCCCACGAACAGGTAGTAGTGCAGGTTCATCTTGAGCACCGTGGCGATAGTCGCCATCTTGCCAATGTCGTCTAGCGCGTATTTGCCCTCGGCCCCTAGCAGGTGCTCTAGCTGCGTGAGCGATTCCTCATAGCGGTCCACCTTCTGCGGGTCCGCCTTTGGTGGGGCCGCCTTCTCCGGCTTGTTCATTCTTGTCTCTCCACTCCAGCCGGGCGTCCGGCGCTTAGCTCGTCAGCTCCGGCCGCACCTCCGGGCCGGATCTCCGCCCGGGTCAGTACCCACACCACCAGCAGGCTGCCGGCCGCCCAGGCCAGCGCCAC
>JAUVHW010000180.1 GCA_030593075.1 Ardenticatenales bacterium | reverse complement strand
GACCTACTTGATCACTCGGTTCCATGACTATACCGCGGAAGCAGCCGACTGGCCTCTGCGAGCCTACGGGGCGCCGACGACCCTGACTATCGCCGGCGGCTCCATACCTATCGCGACTGCTCGTACCCTGGTGGGAAAGGTGGTCACGGTTGAAGGGACCGCCACCATGTACACCGGCGCCTTTTACGCCGGCAGCACCGGGACCAAGTTCTATCTGGAGGACGAGACGGGCGGAATCCAGGTCTACTGCCCGGGCGGCATGGGAATCGTTGAGGTGGGACTGGGCAACCAGGTGCGGGTCACCGGCGAGATCGACGTTTACCGCAGTTCGGTGGAGATCATCCCGGACGACGTGAGCGTGCTGGAGCACGGCGCGGCCGAGTGGGAACCGACCGCCATCACCCTTCGCGCAGCCGGCACCGACGAGAGCGTTCTCGGCCGGCTGGTCGTGGTCGAGGGGACTGCGACCCGCATCGAGGAGTTCTCCTACAGCTACGAGGTGGACCTGACCGACGACACTGGCGACACCCAGCTGGTCTACATCGAAAAGGAGACTGGCATCAGCGTGGAGCCGCTGGATACTGGTCGGAGCTACCGGGTGACCGGGATTAGCGAACAGTACGACGGCACGTGGCAGCTCAAACCACGGCTGCAGGCCGACCTTGCCCCGGTCTTTGCACCCGAACTGATGCTAGCGATGACCGCCCGCAACAGCGTGCCGCCGGGCGGACCAATCACCTACACTCTGACCGCCTACAACCACACGGGAGCTCCGCTCACCAACGTCCGGGTAGTGGCGCCGCTCCCAACAGAGGGGGTGGCCGGGGTGCAGGTGCTGGACGACGGGAAGCAGGAGGACGAGGCCGCGGCCTGGAGCATCCCAGAGCTGGCGGCCGGCGACGGAAGCCAGGCGGTCCGCTACGTCGCCAGCGTCGACGAGGGAGCCAGCGGGCAGATCATAGCTCCACCCGCCCTCGCCAGCGCCGACGAATGGCCCGACCCGGTGGCGTCGGGGACCTCGCCTATGCTCACCTTCGTCGGCGGCGGTGTTCCCATCTGGGCAATCCAGGGAGCCGGGAGCGAATCACCCTACGTCAGGGGGCAGGCAACCACTGAAGGAGTAGTCATTGGCGTCTTTCCTGAGCTGGAAGGGTTCTGGATCCAGGAAGCAGAGACCGACGAGGACCCTGCCACCTCCGCCGGGCTTTTCGTCCTGACCGGCGAACTCGAGATACCCGTCGAGGCGGGCGACCTGGTGCGAGTGACCGGCAAGGTGCGCGAGAAATCGGGCCAGACCCTGCTCCACCTGCTGGCCCTGGAGGATCTAGTCCTGGTGAGCCCCGGCAACCAACTGCCGCCAGCAGTGGAGCTGGATCCGCCGCGCGAGGAGGAACAGGCTGCCCACTATTGGGAGGCTCTGGAAGGCATGCTGGTCCAGGTGAGCGGTCCGGCCGTGGCGGTGGCTCCGACCACCAAGTACGGCGAGACGGTCCTGGTGCGGAGCGAGTGGGGGATCGACCGGGTGATGCGCGGCGACCCGAAGGGTCTGCTCATCTTCGTTGATGACGGCTCTGCCGTTACCCACTATGACCTCTCCACCCTACCCTTCTCGATCCAGACCGGAGACAGTGTCACGGGTCTGATCGGCCCTCTGGCCTACACCTACGACAATTACAAGATCGAGCCCGTTGTCGCTCCGGCAATCACCCCCAGCGAGTGGCTGCTGCCGGCCCTGGAGCCGGCCGGCGCTGCCTCCTTGAGCGTCGCCACCTTTAACGTGGAGAACCTGTTTGATTTCCAGGACCCTCACCCCAGCGACCCACCCAAGCCTAGCGTGCGGGCCTACAAGCTCGACCTGGCCAAGACGGCCGGCGCGATTCTGGCAATGGGCGCACCTACCGTGGTGGGATTGCAGGAGGTGGAGCACATCGGCATCCTGGAGGCTGTCGCCGAGCAGGACGCCATCGCCCAGTACAGCTACCAGCCGGCCCTGATCGAGGGGACCGACAGCCGCGGGATTGACGTGGGTTACCTGGTTCGCAGCGATCGAGCGACGTTGGCGGGTGCCGCCGCCTACCCTGCGCCTGAAGGGCTCACCGGCCGGCCGCCGCTTCTCATCACCATCACAGTGCACCTGGAGAGCGGCGACGCCACCGTCTACCTGCTCAACAACCACTTTACGTCGCTGTCCGGCGGAGAGGAGGCCACCGAGCCACGCCGCACCGCCCAGGCCGAGTGGAACGTCACCTTGGTGGAGCAGATCCTGGCCCGCGAGCCGGATGCCTACGTGGTAGTGCTGGGTGACCTGAACTCGTTCTACGGCACCCGACCGCTGGAGGCGCTGCGCGAAGCCGGCCTGCGCCACGTCTACGAGTTCGTCGAGCCTGAGCGTCCCTATACTTACATCTTTCAGGGCGAATCCGAGACACTGGACCACATGCTGGTCACCCCATCGCTCTATGCCCGCCTGGCGGCCGTGGAGGCGCTGCACATCAACGCGGACTATCCCCCGCCTGTTCCCGAGGACCCATCCCCGCGGCGGGTGTCGGATCACGACCCGCTGGTAGCGGTTTTCAACTTTGAGTGAGGCAGGAGCGCGTTGCTGCCCCCAGATTGCAGCTGTTCTTATCTCTGCGGTCTCTGCGTGCTCCGCGGTGCATCCGGTCCTTTCATTGGAGTCATGACATGCACACTTAGACAACATAGGAAAACGAACAGAGTTCGGGGCCGAGGCGACAGCAGCGGCTACGTTGTGTACCCGCCACGCAGAGTGGCAGGCAACCAATTCAAAGGAGATAGAGCATGAACAGGTCTACACCCATAGCAGCGGTCGTTTTGTTGGCCGTAATCGTCATCGGACTGGCGGCGGGGACATCTGCCTTTACGCCGGTCAAGTACGGCACGGTGGAGGTGGTCACCAAGTTTGGCGGCCTCACCGGCCGAGTTCTCACCGAGGGACTGAGCTGGAAAACGCCCTTCATAGAGGGCACAGACAAGTTCGTTACCCTGGTCCAATCCTACGAGACGTCAGCACGCCCAGATTCGAGCCTTGCTGATTTCACGGACAGTCCCGTATCGGCGCAGACCGTTGACGGTCAGCAGATCAGCATCAGCTACACGGTTCTGTTTCGCGTTGCACCCGACGATGTCATCGATGTGTTGAGGCATATTGGCCGCATGGGTGAGGTCGTAGAGAACGTGGTAAAGGCCAACAGTCGTTCGCTGTCGCGACTGCACGCTCAGGGATTCGACGCCGAAGACCTCTACAGCGGTGCAGGCATCTTCGAGTACCAGGCCACAGTGGAGGATGCACTGCGCCGACAACTAGAGGCCGCAGGCGTAACCATGCCGCCGGACGGGTTCAAGCTGCGCAAGATTGAGTTCGACAGCGACTATGTGCAAGCAATTGAGAACCAGCAGATTGCGCAGGAAAAGATAAGGACAGCGGAATTCGACGCCGAGGCTGCTGAATGGCGCAAGGAGGGGGCCATCCGGCTGTCAGAGGGGGACAAGCAGCGCGAGATCCTGCTGGCGGAAGCTGACGCCCAGCGGACTCGGCTATCGGCCGAGGCCCAGGCTGACGCGCGCAAGCTGTCCGCTGCTGCGGAGGCGTATGCCATCGAGCAGCAGGGTGCTGCACTGCGGCGCTACCCTGAGGTCATCCAGTGGACCTTCGTGCAGAACCTGGACGTGGAGTGGGGCATCCTGCCCGATACCGGCGTCACCCCTCTGCTGCCGGTGCCGTTGGGAGATTAGGACCGGACACTAGACGCAAGCAATAGCGGCATGGGATGGTCCATGACGAGTGCTTTGTCAACGATGCTTTGACGCGTAGCCTAGCCCTCGCGAAGCATCCCGTGTTTTGGACGGGACCGTGGGCGTCGCTCTCTAGGCAAAACGGGCACTAGGCCCTAGGCAACAGCCATCAGGTGATGCTTGACAAAGCACTAGGGAGAATCCTTGAAAGCACTGACCGGTCGGGCCCTGAACCTGGCGGAGGTTCAGGGCGCCAGCTATGCAGACATCCGCATCGTGCACCGACGGACGCAGAACGTCACCGTCAAGAACGGCGTGGTGGAGGTTCTGACCGACGACGAGAGCCAGGGCTTTGGCGTGCGGGTCGTGGTAGACGGAGCGTGGGGCTTTGCCAGCTCTGCGCTCCTCAGCCCGGCCGAGATAGATCGGGTCACCGCTCTGGCAGTCAAGATCGGCCGGGCCAGCGCTCTCGTCAAGAGCAGTGACGTGGACCTGGGGCCACCTGCGGCGCAGGTGGGGAGCTACCGCACGCCGACCCGGATCGACCCCTGGGAGGTGTCGCTGGGGCAAAAGATCGACCTACTGCTAGAGGCGGACGCAGGGCTGCGGGTTGCCCCGGACGTCAGAGTGGCGAAATCCAATCTGGCCTTCTGGCGGGAGAGCAAGACCTTTGCCAGCAGCGAGGGCACGTTCATCGAGCAGGAGATCACCGAGTCCGGCGGAGGCATCGAAGCTACAGCGGTGGACCCGGATCAGGGCGAGGTTCAGAAGCGTTCGCACCCCAACTCCTTTGCGCGCGACCAGCGGGGCGGGGGTTGGGAGGCGATCCTGGCGATGGACCTACCCGGCAACGCCGAGCGAGTCGGCGAGGAGGCGGCCGCACTGCTGCGCGCAGATTCCTGCCCCAGCGGAGTAACCACCGTGATCCTGGACGCCACCCAGCTCGCTTTGCAGGTCCACGAGTCCTGCGGACATCCGATCGAGCTGGACCGCGTTTTTGGCACCGAGGCGAGCTACGCGGGCACCAGCTTTCTCACCCCGGAGAAACTCGGCACCTTTCGCTACGGGTCGGAGATCGTCAACCTGACGGCCGACGCCACTATCCCCGGCGGCCTGGGCACCTTTGGCTGGGACGACGAGGGCATTCCGGCTCAACGAGTGCCCATCGTCCGCGATGGCATCTTTTGCGGGTACCTCTCCTCGCGGGAGACGGTGCAGCAACTGCGCCGAATCGCGGGCGACTCTGCACCCGAAACCTCGGGCGGGGCGATGCGGGCCGACGGCTGGAACCACATCCCCCTCATCCGGATGACCAACGTCAACCTGGAACCGGGCGAGTGGGAGTTCGACGACCTGATTGCCGACACTGATGACGGCATCCTCATGGACCTCAACAAGAGCTGGAGCATCGACGACAAACGGCTCAACTTCCAGTTCGGCACCGAGCTGGCTTACGAGATCAAGAACGGCAAGCTCGGCCGCTTGCTCAAGAACGCGACCTATACCGGCATCACCCCGCGGTTCTGGGCCAACTGCGACGCCATCTGCAACCAGAACCACTGGCAGGTGTGGGGCACGCCGAATTGCGGAAAGGGGCAGCCTCCTCAGGTGGCTCACACCGGGCACGGCGCGGCGCCGGCCCGCTTCCGCAACGTCCAAGTCGGCCTGATGAAGTGAGGAGCCGACCATGCTAGGGCAAAGACGCATAGAGGAACTAGCTCAGAGCATCCTGGCGCAATCTCCGGCCGACCAGACCGAGGTGTTGGTCATGGCCGAGGACAATGCGCTCACCCGCTTTGCCAATTCGGCCATCCATCAGAACGTCGCCGAGAGGGACGCCGTAGTGAGGGTGCGAGTGGTGCTCGGCAGCCGAGTAGGCGTGGCCTCCACCAACAGCCTCGAGAAGGACGCGCTGGCCCGGGCGCTAGAGACTGCGCTGGGCATCGCTCGCCTGGGACCGGAGAACCCTCATTTCCATTCGCTGCCCGCCCCCGAGCCTATCCCCACGGTGGAGGCTTTTAGCGAGAGCACGGCCGCGTGCACGCCAGAACAGAGAGCCAAGGGCGTCGGAGCCATCTGCATGCAGGCCCGGGACGCCGGGCTGGTCGCCTCCGGCGCGCTCACGACTGCAACAAGCGAAACAGCAGTGGCCAACTCGCTGGGCATCTCTGCATACCATGCTGCCACGTACGCAGATCTCAACACAGTGGTCATGAGTGACACCAGTTCCGGCTATGCACATGCGCTGGCACAGGACGTGGAGGAGCTGGACTCCGAGGCAATCGGCCGGGAGGCGGTGGAAAAGTGCATCCGCAGCCAGAACCCCCGCCCGCTGGAGCCGGGTGAGTATGCCGTGGTTCTGGAGCCCTACGCCGTGCAGGACCTGACCTTCATGCTCTCCTACCCTGGGTTTGGCGCCATGGCGCTTCAGGAGGGACGCAGTTTCATGACCGGCAAGCTGGGCCAGTCCATCATGGACCCCTGCATCTCTATCTGGGACGACGGATTGGACCTCGCCGGAATCCCGGCCCCCTTTGACTATGAGGGAGTGCCCAAGCAGCGGGTGGACCTGATTGAGAACGGAGTCGCCCGAGGCGTGGTCTATGACTCTTACCACGCCGGAAAGGAGGAGGGCCCGGTCTCGACCGGCCACGCGCTGCCCTCGCCCAACTCGATTGGCCCTCTCGCGCTGAACACCTTCTTTGCACCCGGGGACGCTACGCTGGACGAGATGGTCGAGAGCACCGAGCGGGGCGTCTATGTAACCCGCTTCTGGTATACCCGGCCGGTGGAGCCCGCGCGGGTGGTCATCACCGGGATGACGCGGGACGGCACGTTGCTGATCGAGGACGGCGAGATTGCGTATCCGGTCAAGAACCTGCGGTTCACGCAGAGCTACCTGGAGGCGCTGAACAGCGTGGAGGCTGTCGGGCGGGACACCAAGCTGCTGCCCGCAACCTGGTCGGTGGCGCGCTATCGCGTGCCTGGCCTGAAGCTGGGCCGGTTCAACTTTACCGGGGCCACGGAGTGATTGGGACTCGCCGAGTGCTGCGGGCGCTTCGCTAGACTCTCTCGGATCGGCCGGGAAGGCGCAGCCGGCCGGCGCCCTCGCCCTTGAGAGGGGGAACGAGCTGAGGCCCGACGCCATGGCACTGGCGTCCGCCAGGTGGCGGTCAGAGGGAGGGGTCAGGGGACGTTTCCCGAGTCCCAGTTCCGGTAATTGTTTCCCGGGTGTTTTTTTCTGAGATAGCCTGGGTGACCTTGCGTGC
>JAUVHW010000165.1 GCA_030593075.1 Ardenticatenales bacterium | reverse complement strand
TAGCTTCGCCGATCCGTTCGAGGCGCACCTGGTGCGGCTGGTGCCGCTGGGATCGTGGCGCGTGCTGGGCGTGGATTGGGTCTGGGAGCCGACGGCCGAGGAGGTCTATCACTGGCGGACCCAGCCGACGACGCACGATCTGCCGGGGTATCTGACCGTGCGAGACGGGATGATTGCCTATGCGGCGACGTCGGACGTGACGTGGACGATTGAGTACACCGATGGCGGCTCGGCGGCGTACATCCTTCCAGCCACCGGCGGGCTCTATACGCGGCTCTATGTGCCGCTCGTCGCACGCAAGGGGACGGCGGTGACCTACGACTTCGTATCGGGCTGCCCGTTTCAGCTATTCCAGCGGGACTGTTCGGTGCGCGTACAGGGATGGGGCCAGCCTGGGGGGCTGCAGGTCATGACGCCGTTTGGCGGACTCACACGCGAGCGGGGGGCGCGGATCTAACCCATGCCCCGCAACGAGGACCTCACCCTCCCGACCATCACTGGACAGACGCCTTATGACGTCGAGGTCTCCATCGATCGGCTGCGCGACTACAGCCTCAACCTCGCGGCGCTGCAGGACGCGGTCGCGCAGCGGCTGGCGGCCCTGGCATCCGAGGTGGCCGGCACGCAGGCGGTCCTCGCCCAGCAGGAGGCCGACAAGGCCGGGTTGCTCGTGGCGGCGCTGGCCTCGACCGAGATCACGGCCGACGGCGTCACCATCCCCGACGCCATCACCGATCTGCTGGCGGCCGCCTATGCCACGGTCGCCGATGAATCGGCCCTACTCCCAAACTCACGGCAGCTGCTTGCTGGAACAGGGATCACCTTTGATGATACGGTGGCCAATGCGCGTACGATCGCCGCGGCGGCGGCGGCCGCCTGGGGGAGTATCATTGGGACGCTCTCGGATCAGACCGATCTGCAAACGGCGCTGGACGCGAAGCAGGATACCCTGGTCTTCGATGCGGCGCTGTGTGCTTACGTGATTCCGCTTTAGGGGGTATTACTAAATGTCAGTGACAGTGCAATATCGGATACGCGGCGGGGAGGTCATCAAGGTCTCGCTGCCGGGGCAGCCGTTCAACGTTCGCGACCAGACCTACTGGGGCAAGCTCACCGACCCGCCACGGCCTGATGGCGACGACGCCGTCCCGCCGTCTGGTCCCAACGTTGGCCAGTTGCGCGTGTTGGGCTTCGCCAAGATCAACGACGCCGGGACGGTGCGGAACGCGACCCAGGCCGAGATCGATGGATTCATCGTTGCCGAAGCTGAGGATGAGAAGGATCAGGATGCCGAGCATGCCGTCACCCGAGCATTGCACCACAACGTATTCGGCAAGATGTTCAAGGCATTGGCACTTGAGACCATGGATGAGCTGAACATCCTCCGGGCGCTGCATGGGCTCCCGGCGCGGACGAAGCCGCAGTTGATCGCAGCCATAGAGGCGAGGGTGGATCGAGAAGACTGATGGCCCAGACCTTTCGAGACGTGACCCCGTATCTGGTCGCCGTGGCAGGCATCACGCAGCCGGACGTCGGAGGCGGTGAGCGTCTGCGCGAAGGCGACATCCGTGCCGTGGCTTGGGCGCATCCGCAGATGCACGTAGGCACGGGCCAGGCACAGCGCTGTGAGGTGTTGTGGCTCTACCTGGAAACGTTCGGCGAGATTGAGTTGGATCGGCTCGTTGGGGGAAATGAGGAGCAGGGCGTCACGTACGACAAGCGGCGGTATTGCATCCCGCTGCCGCGCCTTCGCGCCCTCGCGCCCACACTTAACCTCGCCCGCGTGCGCGACCCCACGGATTGCTACCAGCCATTCCTCGGCGACATCGACCAGGACATCCCCGAGAACTACCGGTACGACGAGATCGGTCCGCTCCTCGACAGCGAGGGCGCGTCGTTCGCCGAGCGGTCCGCCGTGCTGGCGGTGCTTGAAGATCAGATCCTTCGGAAGCGTCTCGGGAGGCTGCGAGACTCCCACAACCGGATCAACCCGCTCGACACACAGAAGCTCCAGCAGCGCCAGGTCTTTCGCCTCCCTGATGGATCGTTCGCCTTGTCGATCACGAGCACGTGTGGCTACTTCTTTGACACCACGCCTCGCCATGTCTTCCCGGTGGGCGGACTCGTGCATGATAAGGCGCGGGGTCGGTATCTGTAGATGGCTTCCGCGCGCCGCACTGGCACCAACGAACAGGTCGCCACTGGCGGCAACAATAGCCGCACGTATGACTTTGACGCGGGTGGGTTCGGTACCTGGGAAGCGGCGACAGATACTAACCACGTCTCTGACAATGAAAGCGACGTTCTCGAATGCTATGACGATGCAGCGAGCTTTGACGACAGCGCGACACTTGATGGTTCGACGAACGATGCTACGCGTTTCCGTATCGTACGGCCAGCAGCAGGAGAAGGCCACGACGGGACAAGCAACAACGGATTCTATTTCCTGAGCGTCGCTAACATCACAATTGCGGTTGTCGATGAGTCGTTTTCGCAACTGCAAGACCTGATTGTCACGCTCACGAATAATTCATCAGATTCACGCGCGTGCGCCCAGGTCGGAAGCTCCGGAACAGACGCCAAGCTGATCGCGTGTATTGCATTTGACGGTCTCAATAGTGGGGCTGGCGGCACGCGTGGCTTGAGGATTGAGAGTCCTAGTAGTGCCCAGATGGTCTTGTGCCTCGCGGAGGACAATGAGAGCGACAACATCGTCCTGAGTGGTACAACGATCCATGCGTATAACTGTGTCAGCGTTGATGCCGGCAGTCAGGGGTTCAGAAATAGCGCAACGACTGCTGTTGTTAAAAATTGCTTGTCTACGGGAAGCACGAGTAATGACTTTGAGGCAGGCACGTATACCGGGTCAGACTACAACTCGGCGGGGGATGCGACTGACCCAGATAGTGGCGCGAATAACCGCGTCTCGCAAACCTTCAGCTTCGAGAATGCCGGCGGCAATGACTACCACATCACTTATAGCGACCTCGGCGCGCACGACTTCGGCCAGGACTTAAGCGCAGATGGCGTCTTCGCCTTCGACGACGACATCGACGGTACGCTCTGGGATGCGTGGGACATCGGGTTCAATGAGCCTGGTGGTCCCTTCGTGCGGTCACGTGCGCTCTCCACCGAGGATGCCGGCAACGTCACGTCACACACCATCCAACTGCCGGCCACTATAGAGTCTGGGGATCTACTGCTGGCGTTCTTTTCTATTGATGGAAACCCTTCAACCAGTTGGCCAAATGAAGGCACTGAATGGAATGTCATCTTCAGCCAGACAAGCGGCGGAAGCGTCAAGTTTCAGTGTGCCTGGAAAGAGGCTGATGGGACAGAAGACGGCACGACTATCGAGGTCACCAGCGGAAGCTCGGAGCGATCATCGCATTCGGTACTCGCCGTCGGGGGAGCCGAGGATCCAGATACCACGCCACCAGATAATTCAACGCCAGCAACTGGGAACTCTACCAGTCCAAATCCTGTCGCGGTGATCATTGCGACCTCAAAGGACTACCTCTTTGTCGCGTCTACCGGTGTGGACCGTGACCGCACGGTAACTGCCATTCCAACGAATTATAGCCACGAGAACACACAGGCTGGTGGGGGCGCAAATAGCAGCACATGTTCTACAGTCGAACGCCAGCTCACAACCGGGACAGATGAGGACGCGGGCGCCTTTACGATTAGTGCGTCTGACCAGTGGGTCGCGTTTACTGTCAGGGTCCACCCGCCGGGTGGACCTGTAGATTTGCCTTATCAACCTTGGATGCAACGTGCACCAATCTTGGCACAATAGCATGTCACCACTTATCCATCCCTACATGATCCTTGACGGCGAGCAGCAGCACATCACCGAGTCTTACGTCTCAGTGCCGCCTGCGCTGACCATCACCGACGAAACAGGAGCCGTCTGGACGCTGGGGTTTCGGTCCACTAGGGAAGACGAGGGCTCAAGGGGAGAGTTCTCGTTCAACGTCTTGCGCAATGGTCGCGAAACCGGAGAGGTTGCAAGTAGGATTGAACGGCGTAATAATCGGATTCGGGTCTTCACACGGCAAGGGTGGAAATGGATGCGGAGTCAGGCATCGGACAGCCCGACACGAGTCTTCGGCATCGGCGCGCGGGTGAAGGTGGATTCCATGCCCGTTGGCAACATGCAGATCATCGTGACCGTCTGGCGCGGGCAGCCCTCCGCCGACAGGCCAGTTGTTTCATTCGGGTTTGATTCACTCGCCGGAGGGCTGCAGGTGCTGTCGTCGCCGTTGCAGTGCAAGCCTGGGGAGTGGCTGTCTGCTACAATCAGGCCAGCGGACGCAGATGCTGTAGAAGTGATGGCATATCTTGGCCAGCAGGTCATGCGCGCCATCCCCATCGTTCACCCCGTTATTGTGGAGGGTCGGTAATCATGGCACGTCAATTCGCTGTATCGGATGCGGGGGTCACTGTCGAAAACGCGGACATCACGGTGGTCTTTGTCAACAACGACGCCGGGCCAGCGCAGACGTTGGAATTTTTGCGCGCATGGGTGGGCCAGAGCGCCAATGCCACATCGGCGCAACAACGTGTCGAGCTGGCGACGCAGGTGACCGCGTTTCCCACGCTCACGTCCACGACGCCACAAGCGTTGAACTTTGGCGAGGCCATCTCGAACATCATCGGGGGGACCGCCGGGGCGGCTGGCACGTCCGGCACCGATGCCTCTGCCGAGGGCGGTGGCGCGGTCACCCCCATGTGGGAGGACGCGTTCAACGTGTTAAATGGGTGGCTCTGGGTGCCGACACCCAACGAGGTCATCAGGCTCCGGGCTGGTGAGTCGTCCGGGTTTGGGCTGCGGATGCCTGTGGCCCCAACTACGTTGACCAACTGGGCCTTCGGGTTGGTGTTCGGCGAAGTCTGAATCGTTAGGTTCCGCACGTGGCTATTTATCGGCCGCCCCCGCCGCCATTCATTGGTGGCGCGGGGCCGCTGCTGCCTCGTCGTTTGCCGCCATCAGAACTGGCGGTCCCTGTCAATGATCCTCCAGCCTCGTCCGGTCTACGCAATGTAGCCCTGCTGGCTATCGTCGTTGGCATGTGGCAACCCTCGCTTCTGGGGTTGCCGCAAGGCCGAGCGCGCTTTGGTGTTCAGCCTGGCCCGGTTGTTGCCGATGATCCCTCGTTTACGTCACGAACGGCGCTTCCTACTATTGTAGCCACGTGGGAGCCGCCGCCACCTGCTCCGCAAGCGCCGAAAAAGATTCCAGCTGCGCTTCTTGCTGTTGCTGAGGATGATCCGCCGTTCACGTCACGCGATACGCGGCCCACGATCCTGACGGCATGGGAGCCGCTACCACCGGCCCCACAGGTTGCCAAGAAGATTCCGCCGTCGGTGCTGGCCGTGCCGGCTGATGATCCGGCCTTCACCTCGCGGACCAGCCTCCCCACGATTCTCGACGCCTGGCAACCGCCGCCACCACTGCCGTGGCCAGGCTGGAACGTCAACCCAGCCCTTGAAGCTGTCCCTGCAGACGATCCGCCATTCACCGCGCGGACGAATCTGCCGACGATTCGCGAGGCCTGGGAGCCACCACCGCCACGGCCTTGGTTCGGGTGGAACGTTCACCCCTCGATCGAAGCGGTTGCCGTCAACGATCCCCCTATCGGTCGGAGACTGTGGCTATCGACGGTTCTAGAGACCTGGCGCCCGGATCCGCCGCAGCCACAGGCGAGCAAACTGCTTGTTCCCCAGGAAGTTGCTGTCGACGATCCACCGTTTGGGCAACGTCTCTGGCTGTCCGTCACCCTACGATCGTGGGAACCCGGCCCACCACAGCCGTGGCCAGGATGGAAGGTCCATCCGTCGATCGAAGCCGTTCCCGAGGATGATCCTCCGTTCACTGCACGCGTCACGCTGCCGACGATTCTCGAAGCCTGGCAGCCAGACGTCCGCGCGCGCATCCCCCGACGATTCGTCCCGCAGGGCGTGCTGGACGATCCGCCATTCGGACAACGGCTCTGGATGCCGGTCGTGCTCCGCGCCTGGGAGCCTCCGGCGCCGCTCCCGTGGCAGGGGTGGAAGGTCCACCCCTCCATTGAAGCCGTCGCGGTCAACGACCCACCAATCGGCCGGCGACTCTGGCTGTCAACCATCTTGGAGGGGTGGCATCCCGCGGCCTTCCCGCATGTCCGCAGGGTGTCCGTCCCGCAGGTCGTCGTTGTTGTGGGCGACGATCCGCCATTTAGGCAGCGGCGACAGATCACCACGATTGAGACGATCCTGGGTGTGTGGCGGCCGCCCGTACAGCCGTTCACGCGCCCGCCTGGTGTCATCTCGCCGCGCAATGTGCACCGCATCCCGGTGATGCACTGCTTCCCCTGGCAGCTACAGGTGCTCGCGCAACAGACGACGCCCCCGGGCGCGCCCGCGAAGGGTGAACGCTATGTGGTAACCAGCGTAGCCACGGGCATCTGGGCGGGACATGAAGACGCGATTGCCTGGTACGACGGGGCCAGCTGGCAGTTCGATGTGCCGACCGAAGGCTGGGCCACGTACGACTTGGGCGTGTCGACCATGCTGTTTTTCGATGGGGCCGCTTGGATCACCTGGACGATTCCGTAGGGGTGTGTGTAGGGGACGTCGTACTAGCGCTGGACAGTCGCCGCGCCAGGAGCGTAGACTAGCCCCATGCCCCAGGCCTACGAGCCCCGCGGTGCGACGCCCCCGGCGGCCACAGGCGGAGGCGGGGGATTTGGCCTGACGGGCCGCGACTACGCCGCCCTGGGCCTGGGTGGACTTGGCGCGCTGACCTCCCTCGGCGGGGGCAGCAACCCCGAGCTCGATGCCGCCCTGGCCCGCATCGGGACGCAGAGTGAACGACTGAGTGCCGAGGGCCGTGAGCTGGCCGGCCTGGGCGCCACCGGCCTCCAGCCCGCCCTGCGCTTCCTGACCGCCATCACCCGCGGGGATCCTGGGGCGGTAGGACAGGCCACCCGGCCCGAGCGCTCACGCGTCATCGACCAGTACGACACCGCCCGCCAGGCCATTGCTCAGTTCGCCCCGCGCGGCGGGGGCCAGACCTCGGCGATTGCGCGATCGTTCACCGAGGAGGCCGGGGCGCTCGGGGACATCTTCGCCACCGGCCGTCGCGAGGGCGCCACCGCGCTCAGTCAGCTGGGCGTGCAACTCAAGGGCCTGGGGATTCAGGCCGAGGGGCTGGCGGGGCAGAATCTCTCGAGCCTGGTGAGTGCGTATCTGGCGCAGGATGCCGAGGCGCGGCAGTCCTCTGAAGGGTTCGGTGAGGCGCTGGGGTCGCTGGCCGGACTGCTGCTGTTTGCTGCATAGAAGAGATCATGCCGCTCAAGCGCTACGGCACCGGGTTCCTCAAGGGACTGACCAATGTCGCCGGACAGGCCCGTGCCGATGCGCGTGCCGATGAGGACAAGAAGTCGCGCAACGCCCTGATGCTGCTCCAGCTGGCGGCCCAGAGTGATGACCCGGTGCTGCTGCAGTCGGCGCTCGAGACGCTGAGTCCTGATCTGGGGCTCCCGACGGCAGGCAAGGGTGGTGGCAAGCGGGCTGGTGCGGGTGGCGGGAAGGGTGACCCGTCGAGCATGATCTCCCAGCTGCTGCTGGGCGGCATCGGTGGGGGCGCCCAGCAGGCGCCTGGACAGGCTCCGGCAGGCGGCTTGCGCTTCGAGGCGCCCGAGGCGCGCCGGGAGCGTACAGCTGCAGACACGGCATCGCAGGCCGGGGCGGCCCGAACGGGACAGCTCGATGCCCAGATCACCGTCGCGCGGCGGATGTTTGAGCAAGGGACTTTTCCTACCCTGCAGGCCTCACTGGCCGCCGTTGGGATCAGGGACCCCCAGGTGCTCTCAGCCACGTCGCTACAGTCGGTGCCGGGTGAACTTCCTGATGGTACACCGGCGTTTGGGGTCTTCGATCGCCGGCCCGGCTCTCCCACCTTTGGACAGTACATCGGGAGCGACGGCGAGGTGCTTGAGGGCTTTCAGCCGCGTACCACGACGGGATCGCGCTCCATGGGCACCGAGCGGGAGTCTCTGGCCCGGGAACTATTCGGCATGTCGGCGTCGCGGCTGAACCCGGAGCAGATGGGCATTCTCAATCGAATGATCCCCGAGCGCGCTGGAGAACTGGCCG
>JAUVHW010000398.1 GCA_030593075.1 Ardenticatenales bacterium | reverse complement strand
GAGCAGGCAGCCAAGCACCCGCGGGTTGCCCGTGAACCCGTGGCGTTCGTAATACCGAAACATCTTGACCAGCGTATCGACCTGGTACTCTCCCAGCCCAGAGGCCCGGGCTTGCTGCTCCCACTCCTCCAGCCCTACCGGGTCGACTCGTACCGGCCGCTCCAGCTTCTCCGACAGCACGGCGGCAACCTCCGTCTGCGACATCCCCTCAGTGCCCACCAGCTCGTAGGTGGCTCCCGCATGTCCAGGCTCGGTGAACACGACGGCCGCGGCCGCAGCCACGTCTTCCAGATCAACCATGCTCAGGCGGGTCTCGGCAGGGTACGGCACCGGGTAGACACCCTGCCTCACTATGCGATCCCAGTGAGCCAACACGTTCTGCATGTATGCCGCGGGCTGCAGGATGGTGTAGGCCAATCCTGACCTGAAGAGCCGTTCCTCCACTCGCATCTTTTGCCAGTGATGAGGCATCTCCTCAACCTGAGGGTGCAGCACCGAGTGGTACCCAAAGCGCTCTACTCCGGCCGAGCGGGCGGCAGAGATGGCGACCTCGCCGATGGCGACTTCGTCCGGGCTGACGTTGGGACAGATATGGTAGACGGCCCGCGCCCCGTCAGCCGCCCGATCCACGGCTGCTTGGTCTCGCAGGTCTCCGACGACAGCCTGCCAGGCACCGAGTTCTTGGACCGGCCGGGCCTGCTCAGGACGGTGAACCAGCGCACGAACCCTCTCTCCTCTTGTAGCCAGAGCCCGGATGACAGCCCGGCCGGTCTTGCCGGCCGCGCCAGTGACGAGGATCATCGTGGACTGCTCTGGACCAGTGCTAGCCGCCCTCCTTGAAGGCGACGAATCGCCCCCACATGGATGCGATTTCCATCCCTTTCTGCAGGTAACAGCCGATGTAATACCGGCCGCTCTGGGCGGTAGCGATGTCCTTGCCCAGGTTCTCGGCGTGGACGATCTTCTTGGGGAAGAGATTCAGATGGGTGTCTTGGTAGTACTTGTCCAGCGGGAACATCTCGTCCCAGTCCTTGCCAAAGTCCTCGATCAGCTTGCGATTGGCCTCTTCAAAGGTCTTGGGGTGCCAGATTCGCTGGATGGTGTTCATAGGATGGTCCTGGCTGACGGCATCAATGCCCAGCCATCTGATCTTCTTGTCCACACACCACTGTGAAAAGTCGGCCGAGGGCCCGGGGTGCCGGATCATGTAGCGGAACTCGTCAGAGTCTGGGCTGATCCAGCCATACTCGTACCAACCGGTCTTGATGACGACGATGTCTCCCTCGCGGACCTCGACGACGCTCTCGATCATCTCGGGTGTGTAGACGCTAGAGTTGCTGACCAGATGGGAGATGTCGGCGATCACTCCCGGACCGACCCACTCCTCCAGCGGGACCTCTCCGATGGCCCGGCCGGCCGGCCAGAAATGCTTCTCGCCGTCCATGTGGGTCCCCAGGTGAATGCTGGCGTTGCAGATAGATCCGTTTCTTCCCATACCAAAGTGTTGCCCCCCGACTCGCTTGGTGTAGGTAACGGTCAAGGGCACATAGTTGGCCCACTGGGGTGTCTGAACGCTGAACGGAATGGTGAGGTCCAACATCTGGGCCGAGTTCATTGTCTCAAAGAACTCATCCTCGTCCATGCCATCAGGGGCCTGCAGGGCTAGGGCCCGCGACCACGCAGTCTCGACTTCCATGAAAGGTATGGGGTGGATCATGATCCAGGCCCGCTGGTTACTCAGCTTGTCGATCTCGCCCACGATGGACTCAGCAAAGAGCAAGTGGGCCTTGGGCATGGTCATGTGGGTCAGCTCATAGTACTCATCCTGGGGAAACATCTCGTCCCAGGTCTTGCCATACTCTGCAATCAGTTTCTCTTCAGCTTTCTTGAACTCGCGCTCGTGCATCCGGCGGATGGGGGTGTTCATTGGATGCTCGGCGCAGCCGCAATCCACACCGATCACCTTGAGCTTCATCTCGAGCGCCCAGGGGAAGAAATCGGGGGAGGGTCCGGGGTGCCTCACCAGGAACCCAAACTCCTTGGACTCCACTCCGCCCTGCGCCTGCTCGTTGTAGACGTCCGGCTGATCCCAGGAGTAGCGATGATAGCCGGTGTTGATGATCAGGATATCGCCTTCCTTGACGATCGCTCTCTCCATGATCATCTCAGGCGTATAGAGGCCATAGTCAGTCACCGCGTCCGAGATATCCACCACAACGCCGGGACCACAGAGGTCTTCCAGCGGGATATCTGCGATAGCCCGGGCGCCGGAGTGGAAGGCGGTCTCGCCCACCAGGTGAGTGCCCACGGTGTTGCTCCAGTTGAGCAGCTGGCCGTTCGCCCCCGGCCCGCCACCATAGGCGCCCGTGACCCGCTTGAAGAAGTGAATCTCCAAGGCCTTTTCTCCAGGCCAAGGAGGAGTAAAGATGCTGCATCCCTGAGTCAGGTCGTATAGCTTGGCGTCAGCCATCATGCTGACAAACTCTTCCCGCTCCATTCCTCGCCTCCTAGACTTTGCTGGGAATCACAACTCGGAATCAAATGCCATACTGCTCGGCAAAAGCAACCAGCGCCTCCTCAAACATAGCCATAGGCGGCCGCACGAGGCCGGCGCCCACCTGTCCCACGCCGGCGTCC
>JAUVHW010000023.1 GCA_030593075.1 Ardenticatenales bacterium | reverse complement strand
TTAAGCACCGGCAGAGGATGTGAGACTGTGAACGCTCGACAGAAGGAAATCACCCGCCGCCAGTTCCTGAGGCTGCTGGGAGCGGCCGGGATTGGGGCGACCTTGGCCGCTTGCGGCGGGAGCGAACCCACACCTACCGAGCAGCCGCCCGATCCGACAGCCGCGCCCACGAGGCAGCGACCTCAACCCACACAGCCGGTCCCTTCGACGACTCCCTATGCCAGGCAGGCCAGGCCGACTAGCACGCCACAGGAGATAGCAACGCCCCGGCCGGAAACACCAACACCCACGCCTGAGCCCGCGGCCGGGCAGGCCTACCTCTCGGTGGCCCGGGGCGCCGATCCGGCCGCCATCACCATGGCGGCGCTGGGAGCTATCGGGGGCATTGAGCGCTTTGTCAGGAGCGGTGATGACGTCATCGTCAAGCCCAACATCTGCACCGACTATTATCCGTTCGAGTACGCCGCCACCACTAACCCCCAGGTGGTCGGGACGCTGGTGCGGCTCTGCCTGGGCGCCGGCGCCCGCCGGGTGCGGGTGATGGACTTTCCCTTCGGGGGCACGGCCGAAAGCGCCTACGCCAGGAGTGGCATTGCCGATGCCGTTGGAGCGGCCGGCGGCGAGATGGAGGTGATGAACCGCAACAAGTTCGTAGAGACGGCCATCTCTGACGGGCGGGACCTCAGGCAGTGGGCCTTCTACCAGGAGGTCCTGGACGCTGACGTGGTGATAGACGTGCCGATTGCCAAGCATCACAGCCTGGCCCGGCTCACCCTGGCGGGCAAGAACCTGATGGGCGTGATCCAGCGGCGAAATCAAATCCACTCCAATCTTGGGCAGCGCATTGCCGACCTGGTCAGCCTGGTGCGGCCTCAGCTGACAGTGGTGGACGCCGTGCGCATTCTGATGGCCAGCGGCCCGACGGGCGGCAACCTGGACGATGTGCGTCTGACCAACACCGTCGTCGCCAGCCACGACATTGTCGCCGCGGATGCCTATGCGGCGACGCTTTTTGGGCTGACCGGCCCCGATATTCCCTACATCAAGGCGGCCGCCGAGATGGGACTAGGAACGCTGGACCTGGATTCCATCAGGATCGAGGAGACTCCGGTGTGAAACCCCAAGCCGGAAGCCGGCCGCAGCTGTGGCGCCGTCTGCGCCAGGCTGCGCAGATTCTCTCTCTGCTTCTCTTTCTCTCCTCCTTTGTCATCCCCGGATCAGATCTCTCCACCGTCTTCCACCGGCTGAACCCTCTCGTCGCGCTGACGGCGATGCTGGCGGGGCGAGCCGCGATCGCCGGGATGCTCTGGGCCGGGGTGACGCTGGTGTTGACGCTGCTATTCGGCCGGGTCTGGTGCGGCTGGGTCTGCCCGCTCGGGACTCTCCTCGAGTGGATCAAGCCGCCAAGCAGACGTTCTCGCCCCGAAGCGCCGGCCGACAGGTGGCGCTCTTTCAAGTACGTGCTGCTCCTGACCATGCTCTTTGCCGCACTGTTGGGCAGCCAGACGCTGCTCTTCCTCGATCCCATCACCATAATGACCCGCAGCGTGGCGGCTGCCGTCTGGCCTGCCGCGCGCTATGCTGTCTATGGGGCAGAGGCGTTTCTCTACCGGTTCAAGTTCCTGTGGGGGCCACTGGACGCCGTGCACGACGCCGTGGTCTATCCGGTTCTCCAGGGCGTCGAATCGGTCATGATCCATGCGGCCGTGGTGTTCCTCTTCTTTGTCGGGATCGTGGCCCTCAACTGGTGGGCCGAGCGGTTCTGGTGCCGCTATCTCTGTCCGTTGGGCGGACTCCTGGGGCTGCTCTCCAAACTGGCGCTGGTCCGGCGCGAGGCGGGCGAGGCTTGCACCCAGTGCGCGCGCTGCAGCCGGGACTGCCCGCTAGGCGCCATCGATCCGGAGCGGGCCTACCAGAGCGATCCGGCCGAGTGCACGGTGTGCTATGATTGCATCGTCAGCTGCCCGCCCGAGGGCAATGGTTTTCGCTGGCAGCTGCCGCAATGGAGACCGGCCGGACGCGAGACGTACGATCCTGGCCGGCGGGATGCGCTACTGGCCCTGGGGACGGCCGTCGTCGGGGTTGCCCTGGCGGGTGTGGAGCCGGTCGCAAAGCGCCAGCCCGCCAGAATGATCCGGCCGCCTGGCGCGACTCTCATCGACTTTGAGGCTCTCTGCATCCGTTGCGGGGAGTGCGTGCGAGTTTGCCCGACCCAGGGGCTGCAGCCCAGTCTGGTAGAGGGGGGTTGGCAGAACCTGATGGCCCCCAGGCTGGTGCCGCGGCTGGGCTATTGCAGTTACAGCTGCAATGTCTGCGGCGAGGTCTGCCCCACCGGCGCCATCCCTCGGCTGGGCCTGGAGCAGAAACAGCGCACCTGCATGGGGCTGGCTCGCGTTGACCGCGACCTCTGCCTGCCCTGGGCCTACGACGTCCCCTGCATCGTTTGCGAAGAGGCCTGTCCTTTGCCGGAGAAGGCGATCCGGCTCGATGAGGCAGTGGTCGATGGCGAAGCGGGGCAGGTCACGTTGCAGCGCCCCGACGTAGTTAAGGAGCTGTGCATCGGCTGCGGCATCTGCGAGTACCAATGTCCCATGGGTGGTGACGCTGCCATTCAGGTCTACACCCCAACGGAGGCGGGGGGCTCTCCGCCGGCCGGCTGATCCGTTTCTGGCAGGCCCGGCCAAGAATCGCCAGTTCGCGATTGCTGCTCGGGGCCTGGCCTGGGCGGGCCGCCACGGCATGTCACCGGGCCCGAATTGCCGTTGGCCGCCTGGCTGTGTGTCCGATGACCCAGGTGTACTCAGCACTACGTTAGTTTGCTGGTAGCGCATTAACGTAGCACGACCCACTGGCCGGAAAACCTGCCGATCTGAGAACTCCACGGCGGCCTATTCCGCTCATCGCTGCCCGATCTTGGGTGACCGTTCTGATCCGGCAGCTGGTCCGTAGGGCGGCAGAATACTCCACGGAATAATGCTCTAGAGCATACTGTCTGGCTTGATGAAGGGATCCTGTGCGGTGACTCGATCTGCGGATCTACCGGGGCACAGGCAGGCTGTGATCTGTACCCGGGCCTTCGACGGCGGTGGCGCCTCAGCCCGTCTCGTCCAGCAACTGGCCCCAGCCAACGTCGGACGGGTCAGCCTCTCCCCCCAGTTCAACGTAAACGCTCTCCAAGTTCAGGCGGTGCGGCCCCACGTTCTCTTCGTGAGAGCGATAACGCATGTCCGCGCACAGATCGGCCGTCTCCTGGACCGTTCTTCCTTCGAGGACAGCCTGCTGGACCCTGCCTCGCAATTCGGCTAGATAGGCTGTGTCCTCAGAAATGCGGCTGCGGATCTCGGCGGAATCACTGGCGGCCCGGCCGTGGCCTGGCACCAGGGTCTGGATGTCCAACGCCGAGAGCATCGCCAGCGTCCGCTGGTAGGCCGCCAGGTTGTGGCTGATGAAGGGAATCTCTATATCGCTGAGCATGTCGGCCGCCCACAAGGTCGCGCTGTCCGGCTGATACACGACCAGCTGATCAGAGGAATGACCCGGCGCGTGCATGAGGTGCAGCGTGAGTTCGCCCACGGTCAGTGTTGTCGCTTCCTCGAATGTCTCGGCCGGGCGCGGAATGACAAAGGGCTGCGTGCGCCCAATGTCGTGCTTGGCTTCCCACCTTTCGATCTGCTGCCGGGTGTGGGTGCCGCCCTGGCCGCTGACCTCACTCAGGTAGCTCGCCTGGGCCACCGTGGGGACGTCAGCGAAATGTTCCGGGCCCAGAATGTGATCCCAGTGACTGTGGGTCAGGACCAGCTTCAGTGGCTCGCAGTCCTGCCCGGCGACAAACCCGGCGATGGCGTGGATCTCGTCGGGAAAGACGCCGGGGTCGATCAAGCAGGTCTGTCCCCGGCTGAGAAAGATGCCGCTGCTAGTGAAGAACAGCCTGCTCTGCGCGACCCAGAGGTTGGGCGCCAGTTGGGTTAAGGAAAGGGTCAAGTGGTTTCTCCTGGACGCCCGCAATGTGGCGCTGGCTCGGCCAGGCTTGGCTGGTTTGCGGGTGGTGTTCGACCGGCGCCGCGAGTATCAGCGGACCGCCGCGCAGCCAAATCGCGTTCCTGCTTCTCCGACATATCACTCCGCGAGGCGGCTTCGCGGCGGCCTCGTGGGCAACCTGCTGCGTTCTCTGCCACAGTGCCGCCACTGGTCCAGTTTACACCGCACCCAGTCGTTTTGACAAATCCCCAACAGTATGATATGATGCCGCCCAACTTACGGATCATGGTGCAAGGGATTACACAAGCTGTGCAGCCGGTAGCGGTCCTCCTCGCCACTATCATTATTCTGGTTCTTGTAGAGCTCCTGCGGGTTCAGGAGCCAAGGCCGGTTGGGAGACCGCGGGTGTAGGCAACAGCACCCATCTGTAGCTGAGCAAAGCCTCCCAATCGGGGGGCTTTTTTTCTTGCCCCCGTGGAGGCCAGGAGAAACGGCCGGGATGAGTGATATGAGAAGCAACGCCGTCAAACAGGGCATCGAGCGGGCGCCGCACCGCTCGCTCCTCCGGGCGCTGGGCTGCACGGACCGGGAGATAGAGCAGCCCTTCGTCGGCGTGATCAACTCCTACAACGAGGCCATCCCCGGCCACGTGGGATTGCGGCAGATCGCAGAGGCAGTCAAGGCGGGGGTGCGCAGCGCCGGCGGCACTCCCTTTGAGTGCAACACCATCGGCGTTTGCGATGGCCTGGCGATGAACCATCAGGGTATGAAGTTCTCCTTGGCGAGCCGCGAGCTGATCGCCGACTCGGTCGAGATCGTGGCTCAGGCTCACGCTTTCGACGCCCTGGTGCTGATACCCAACTGCGACAAGATCATCCCCGGCATGCTCATGGCGGCCGCACGGCTCAACCTGCCGGCCGTGGTCGTCAGCGGTGGTCCCATGCTGGCCGGCCGCCTTGACGGCCGGGCCGTGGACCTGGCGGACGTCTTTATGGCCGTGGGAGCGGTCGCCCGCGGAGAGATGCCTGAATCGGAGCTGGATCGCCTGGAACGGGCGGCCTGCCCCGGCTGCGGCTCCTGCGCCGGCATGTTCACCGCCAACACCATGAACTGCCTAACCGAGGCAATGGGCATGGGCCTGCCGGGCAATGGGACCATCCCGGCTGCCGACGCGGGCCGCATTGCCCTCGCCAAGGAGGCCGGTATGCAGGTCATGGAACTCCTGGCCCGGGAGGTCCGGCCGCTGGACATCCTCACCCCGGCCGCCGTTCGCAATGCGTTCATCGTAGACATGGCCCTGGGTGGCTCTACCAACTCGGTGCTGCACCTGCTGGCCCTGGCCCACGAAGCTGGTGTGGAGATCTCTCTGCATGAACTGAACGATATCAGCGGCCGCACCCCCCACCTCTGCCGCATGAGCCCGGCGGCCGGCGGGGATCACCTCGAGGACCTGGACCGGGCGGGTGGCATCCCGGCCGTCATGCAGCGCCTGTTGGAGGGCGGCCTGGTGGAGGGCGAGGTGCTCACCGTGACCGGCCGCACCCTGGCGGAGGACCTCGCCAGCTCTCAGGTGCGCGACGATGCGGTCATCCGTCCCCTGGATGCGCCCTATTCACCCACCGGCGGGCTGGCGATTCTCTTTGGCAACCTGGCCCCCGACGGTGCGGTGATCAAGCAGGCGCTGGTAGCTCCGGAGATGTGGCAGCACACCGGACCAGCCCGGGTCTTTGAATCCGAGGAAGCGGCCACGGCCGCCATCATGGCGGCGGAGTTCGAGGAAGGAGACGTTCTCGTCATCCGCTACGAGGGCCCCAAGGGCGGCCCCGGCATGCGCGAGATGCTCACGCCGACGTCGCTGCTCTCGGGCATGGGTGTGGATGACAAGGTGGCGCTCTTGACCGACGGTCGTTTCTCGGGCGCCACCCGGGGCGCCGCTATCGGCCACATCTCGCCCGAAGCGGCCGAACAGGGGTTGCTGGCGGTTGTGCAGGATGGCGACCCCATTCGTATCGACATTCCCAATCTCTCGCTCAGGCTGGAAGTGGCAGAGGGAGAGATCGAACGCCGCCTGGCCCAGCTGCCGCCCTGGGAACCGGCTGTAAAGACTGGCTATCTGCGACGCTATGCCCAGATGGTCACCTCGGCCGGCACCGGAGCGGTGTTCAGGGAATAGAGCAAACGCTAGTGCTTTGTCAAGCATCATCTGATGGCTGTAGCCTAGGGCCTAGTGCCCGTCTTGCCTCGAGAGCGACGCCCACAAGGGGCTAGGCTACGCGTCAAAGCACCGTTGACAAAGCACTAGCGCCAGTATGCATATCCTCAGAGGAGGAGAGAGATGAGATTGACCGGAGCTCAGATTGTCTGGGAGAGCCTGGTGCGCGAGGGTGTGGAGACCGTCTTTGGTATCTCGGGCGGAGCAGTAATCCACTTGTATCACGCGCTGCCCGATTATCCCATCCACCACGTACTCACGCGGCACGAGCAGGGCGCTGCCCACGCGGCCGACGGCTACGCCCGGGCCACCGGCCGGGTAGGCGTCTGCATCGCTACCTCGGGCCCTGGGGCCACCAACCTGGTCACCGGCCTGGCTACAGCCTACATGGATTCGTCTCCGGTGGTCGCCTTTACCGGTCAGGTGGCTACGGGCGTAATCGGCACCGATGCCTTCCAGGAAGTGGATATCACCGCCATCACGCTCCCCGTCACCAAGCACAACTACTTGGTCACCGACGTGCGCGAATTGCCTACCGTGATCAAGGAGGCGTTCCACATTGCCGGCACCGGCCGGCCGGGACCGGTACTGATCGACATCGCCAAGGACGTCCAGGCGGCCGAGACTGACTATGTCTACCCGGAGGGTGTCTACCTGCCGGGCTACACTCTTCCTGAAGAGGACGCCTCCGAGCAGATTCGCCAGGCGGCCCAGATGCTCAACGAGGCCCAGCGGCCGGTCGTGATCGCTGGGCATGGGGTGGTGCTTGCTGGCGTCGAGGATGAGCTTCTAGAGTTCGCTGAGAAATCGGGCATCCCCATCGTTACGACACTGTTGGGAATAGGCGCCATGCCGGAGACCCACCAGCTCTGCCTGGGGATGACCGGAATGCACGGCGAAGCCTGCACCAACCTGGCGCTGACCGAGGCCGATCTGGTTGTCTCCCTGGGCAGCCGATTCGACGACCGGATCACCGGCCCGGTCGGGCAGTTTGCCCCCCAGGCGCGGATCATCCACGTAGATATCGACCCGGCCGAGATTGACAAGAACGTGCCGGCCGACCTGGCAGTCGTGGGCGACCTGAGAGACGTGCTGCCTGCGCTCATCCCCGAGATCGAGAAGCGAGACCATCCTGAATGGCTGGCCCGCATTCAGGAGTGGCGAGATGAAACGGCCAAGCGCGATATCGTGGGGAAGGAAACCGATGACCTGTTGCCCCAATTCGTGATGCGCCAGATCTGGCACGCCACCCAGGGCGACGTGATCGTGGTCTCGGACGTTGGTCAGAACCAGATGTGGGAGGCGCAGTACTTTGTCCATCACCGGCGCCGGGGCCTGCTCTCTTCTGGCGGCCTGGGGACCATGGGCTTTGCCCTGCCGGCCGCCATCGGCGCTCAGCTGGGCTGCCCGGACGAGCAGGTGTGGGTCACTGTCGGTGACGGCGGCTTTCAGATGAACATCCAGGAACTGGCGACGGTAGCCCAGGAGAAACTGCCGCTCAAGATAGCGGTCCTGAACAATGGATACCTGGGCATGGTGCGCCAATGGCAGCAGTTGTTCTTTGAGGCGCGCTACTCCGGCACGCCGTTGCTGGGGCCGGATTTTGCCCAGGTGGCCAAGGCCTATGGCATCACCGGGCTGACGGTGCGGGAGAAAGAGCAGGTGGGGCCGGCTATTGCCCAGGCCATGGACACCGATGGCCCCGTGTTGATCGACTTTTGCATCGTTCAGGAGGAGAATGTCTATCCCATGGTTGCCCCTGGCGCGCCGGTCCACGACATGATCCGCCGGCCTGATGCGGCAGACGAGCAAGGGTAAGGAGGCAGAGATGAAATACACTTTGGTCGCCCTCATGGAGAACAAACCCGGCGTGCTGAGCCGGGTCGCTGGCCTGTTCCGCCGCCGCAACTACAACATCGAGAGCCTGAGTGTCGGTCACAGTGAGACGCCCAACATCTCGCGGATGACGATAGTCCTTCACGGTGACGACCGTGTCGTCCAGCAGGTTGTCAAGCAGCTTGCCAAGCTGATCAACGTCACCGAAGTGCTGGATGTGAGCAGCCAGCCGGCCGTCTTTCGCGAATTGGCGCTGATCAAAGTCAAGGCCGGCCCCGGGGTCCGGTCCGAGATCATAGAGCTGGCAAACATCTTTCGCGCGCGGGTGGTGGACGTGGGGGCAGCGTCGCTCACGGTCGAAATCACCGGGCCCGAGACCAGGGTGAACTCGCTGATAGGTCTGCTGAATCCTTATGGCATTGACGAGCTGGCTCGCACCGGCCGGGTCGCAATGGTGCGCGAGATGAATGATAACAGCGGCCAGGCCGCCTATCTCTGACGATATCTGGTTTTCCGCCAATCTGTTTCAAGGAGACTGATCATGGCAAACATCTACTATGACGCTGACGCCAACCTGGAGCTTCTGTCCGATAAAAAGATTGCCATTGTCGGCTATGGCAGCCAGGGACACGCTCATGCGCTCAACCTGAACGACGGCCGGGCCGCCATGCCGTCGCATCCGTACGAGGTGGCGGTGGGCCTGCGCAAAGGGAGCCAGTCCTGGGCCGCGGCCGAGGAGGCTGGACTGACCGTTTTGCCGGTCGAAGAGGCGGCCGCGTGGGCAGACATCATCATGATCCTGACCCCCGACACCGCCCAGCCGGCTCTCTACCGCGAGGCTGTTGCTCCCAACCTCAAAGCTGGCGACACGCTGATGTTCGCTCACGGGTTCAACATCCGCTATCATCAGATCGTGCCGCCGCCGGACGTGGACGTAAGCATGATTGCTCCCAAGGCGCCCGGCCACCGGGTGCGCGAGCTTTACCAGGAGGGGGTTGGTACGCCGGCATTGTTGGCCGTCCATCAGGACGCCAGCGGGCAGGCCAAGGAGAGGGCTTTGGCTTACGCCAAGGGGATCGGCTGCACGCGGGCCGGCGTCATCGAGACCACCTTTTCCGAGGAGACCGAGACCGACCTGTTCGGCGAGCAGGCCGTTCTCTGTGGCGGTGTGTCGGAACTAATCAAGGCTGGTTTTGAGACCCTCGTGGAAGCTGGCTACCAGCCCGAGATAGCCTATTTCGAATGCCTGCACGAGCTCAAGCTCATTGTGGACCTCGTGCAGCAGGGCGGCCTGAGCTACATGCGCTTTTCGGTAAGCGACACGGCCGAGCATGGTGATTATACCGGCGGCCGGCGCATCATCACCGAGGAGACGCGCGCCGAGATGCGCCGCATGCTGGCTGCGGTGCAAGATGGTTCGTACGCCAGTTCTTGGATCCTGGAGAACCAGGCCGGCCGGCCCTTCTTTAACACCATGCGGCAGCGTGAAAAGGAACACCTCATTGAGAAGGTAGGGCGAGAACTGCGGGCCATGATGCCCTGGTTGAACCCCAAGTAGGGCAGCATGATCCCGCTCCCAAGGAGCACTCACCATGTCATCTTCTGATCCTAATCGACTGGTCGTCTTTGACACCACCCTGCGCGACGGCGAACAGTCGCCGGGTGCGGCCCTCGACGTCAACGAGAAAGTCGAGATTGCTCACGCTCTGGAAGAGCTGGGCGTGGACGTCATTGAAGCCGGCTTTCCCATCTCTTCTCCGGGCGATTTCAGGGCGGTCCAGCGGATCTCGCAGGAGATTCGCAACTGTGTGATCTGCGGGTTGACACGGGCCAACCCGAAGGACATCGACGTGGCCGCTGAAGCGCTGCGCGGCGCTGCCCGCCCTCGCATTCACACTGGGTTGGGCGTCTCGGAGGTACACGTCCGCCACAAGCTGCGTACTACCCCCGAGGAGGCTCTGGAGCGGGGCGTGGCAGCGGTCAAGCACGCGAAAACGTACGTAGAGGATGTGCAGTACTACACCGAGGACGCCGGCCGAGCCGAACCGGAGTATCTCTACCGGGTGCTGGAGGCGGTCATCACGGCCGGGGCCACCGTCGTCAACATCCCCGACACCACCGGCTACACCACGCCGGATGAGTTCGGTGCGCTGCTCCGGGGCGTCATGGAAAACGTCCCCAACATCCATCGGGCTACCGTCTCGGTCCATTGCCACAATGACCTGGGGATGGCTACGGCCAACACGCTAGCTGGGGTCGCCAACGGGGCGCGTCAGGCAGAGGTCACCATCAACGGCCTGGGCGAGCGGGCGGGCAACACCTCCCTGGAAGAGGTGGTCATGGCCCTCAAGACTCGCCACGACCTGCTGGGGCTGGAGACCGGCATCAACACCCGGCACATCTATCCGGTCAGTCGGCTGGTGAGCCAGCTGACCGGCATGCCGGTACAGCCCAACAAGGCCATCGTGGGCGCCAATGCCTTTGCTCACTCCTCGGGCATCCACCAGGACGGCGTGCTCAAGGAGCGCACCACCTACGAGATAATCAACCCCCGCGACGTTGGCGTGCCCGATTCTGAGATCGTGCTCTCGGCGCGGTCCGGCCGGGCTGGGCTGCGCCACCGGCTGGCTGAACTGGGCTACACCCTGGACGAAGGGCAGTTCGAGAAGGTCTATGATCGCTTCTTGGAGGTGGCTGACAAAAAAAAGACGGTTGATACCCGCGACCTGGAGACCATCGTCGCCGACGAGGTGCAGATCTTCTTCGAGGAGACTTATCATCTGGAGCAGGTCCAGGTTTCCTGCGGCGATCACAGCATTCCGACCGCCACGGTCCGCATCCGGGATGCGGAGGGGCAGGTCTTTTGCGACGCCGATCACGGCGCCGGCCCGGTAGACGCTGTCTATCGTGCCATCAATCGCGTCATCGGCGAGCCAAATGAGTTGATCGAGTTCTCTATTCAGGCGGTCACCGAGGGGATCGACGCTGTGGGGCGCGTGACCATCCGCATCCAGGCCGACGAACCGGTGGAGGAGAACGGCGTCGAGCGGAACGTGTTCAGCGGCCGCGGCTCCGATACCGACATAGTGGTTGCCAGCGCCAAGGCCTATATGTTTGCCCTCAACCGGCTCATCGCTGCTCGCCGCGAGGCGCAGGCGTCATGAGCCACACTCTGGCCGAGAAACTGATCGCCGCCCATCTCCCGGAGGAAAGGGAGGTGTGGCCTGGCGAGTTGGTGGAGGTGATGGTGGACCTGGTGCTCTCCAATGACATCACCGCCCCCATTGCCATCCGCGAGTTTGAGAAGCTGGGCGTGGAGCGGGTGTTCGACCCTGAGCGAGTGGTGATGGTGCCCGATCACTTTGCGCCAGCCAAGGACATAGAGTCGGCCGAACAGTGCCGCGCCATGCGCCAGTTCGCGCGGCGTCAGGGGATGACGAACTACCGCGAGGTCGGCCGGATGGGCATAGAGCACGTGCTCCTGCCGGAGCAGGGCATGGTGGCTCCCGGCGAGATGATCGTGGGGGCCGACTCCCACACCTGTACTTACGGCGCGTTGGGCGCCTTTGCCACCGGCATGGGCAGCACCGACATTGCGGTGGCGATGGCTACCGGCCGGATCTGGATGCGAGTACCGGAGACCATCCGTATTGTCTATCACGGCCGGCTGCAACGCTGGGTCGGCGGCAAGGACCTGATCCTCTACACCATTGGGCAGATCGGTGTCAGCGGGGCGCGCTACAAGGCGATAGAGTTCGTTGGACCCGCCATAGAGAGCCTGTCCATGGACGGCCGACTCACCATGGCAAACATGGCCATTGAGGCTGGCGCCAAGGTCGGGCTCATTGAGGTGGATGACACCACTCGCGAGTACGTGGACGGCCGAGCAATGCGGCCGTACCAGGTCTACCAGGCGGATGCCGATGCCACCTACGCTCAGGTGATCGAGATCGACGCAAGTCAGATTGAGCCGCAGGTGGCGTTTCCTCACTTGCCGGAGAACGCCCGGCCGGTGAGCGAGGCCGGCAACGTGCCCATCGACCAGGTGGTGATCGGCTCCTGCACCAACGGCCGCTTGGACGACCTGCGCGTGGTGGACGACATACTGGGCGGCCTCCAGGTCCACCCCGACGTTCGCTGCATCATCATCCCCGGCAGCCAGCAGGTCTACCTGGATGCCATGCGCGAGGGCCTGCTTGACGATTTCGTTGAGGCCGGTGCGGCCGTCAGTACACCGACTTGTGGCCCCTGCCTTGGGGGTCACATGGGGGTGCTGGCTTCGGGGGAGCGAGCAGTGAGCACTACCAACCGCAACTTTCGCGGCCGCATGGGTCATCCGGAAAGCGAGGTCTATCTGGCCGGACCGGCCGTCGCCGCTGCCTCGGCGGTGCTGGGGCGCGTCGCCGGCCCGCAGGAGGTGATGTCGTGAAGCTGAGAGGGCAGGTGTGGAAATACGGGGACAATGTGGACACCGACGCCATCATTCCGGCCCGTTTCCTGAACCTCTCTACGCCCGGGGAGCTGGCTCCCCACTGCATGGAGGACGTGGATCCGTCTTTTGCCAGCACAGTAAAGTCGGGCGATGTGATCGTCGCCGGCGAGAACTTTGGCTGCGGGTCGTCAAGGGAGCACGCGCCGCTGGCCATCAGAGGCGCTGGAGTGAGCTGCATAGTCGCCCGCAGTTTCGCCCGCATCTTTTACCGCAATGCCATCAACGTTGGTTTGCCCATACTGGAGTGCCCGGCCGCGGCCGGGGACGCCGAGAGAGGCCACGAGCTGGAAGTGGCCCTAGAGACGGGAGAGGTGCGTAACCTGACAACAGGACGTGTTTTCCAGGCGGAAGGCTATCCGCCCTTTATGATGGAGATCATCGACGCCGGCGGGTTGGTACCCTACACGCGCGGGCGAATCGAGGCCGGCTCGTAGTGTTGTTGGACACGCTGGATTTCTATCTTTGCCGAGTTCGGGAGAGTTAGGTACGTATGAGGAGCATGCTCTGTGAGTGGTCAGCCTGACTTCCGGATTGCCGTACTTCCGGGAGACGGCATCGGCGCAGAGGTAACGGCCGAGGCCGAGAAAGCGCTGCGCGCCGTGGGCCAGCGTTACGGACACCAGTTCGTACTGGAGCACGGCCTGGTGGGAGGCGCCGCGATGGATGCCGCCGGCGAGCCCCTGCCGGCCGCCACTCTGGCGCTCTGTAACTCGGCCGACGCCGTCCTGCTGGGCGCCGTGGGCGACCCCAAGTATGATGACCCCAAAGCCTCCGCCCGGCCGGAGCAGGCGCTGCTGGGGCTGCGGAAGGAACTGGGGCTCTTTGCCAACCTGCGGCCGGTTTGGGTGTACCGGGCGCTGGCGGAGGCTTCGCCGCTCCGGCCGGAGTTGGTGGAGGGCACCGACCTGATCGTCGTTCGCGAACTCACCGGCGGCATCTACTTTGGCCGGCCGCGAAAGGAAGGGGAGGAGCAGGCCCTCGATACCATGGTCTATACCCGCGCCGAGGTCGAGCGGATTGCTCACGTCGGCTTTCGCATTGCGCGGGAGCGGCGGCGCAAGGTCACCTCGGTGGACAAGGCGAACGTACTAGCCTGTTCCCGCCTCTGGCGGCCGGCCGTGGAAGCTGTGGCTGAGGATTATCCCGATGTCGAGCTGGAGCACCTGCTGGTGGACGCGGCGACCATGCACCTCATCAAGCGGCCTCGCGATTTCGACGTTATCCTGACCGGCAACATGTTTGGCGACATTCTGAGCGACGAGACGTCGGTGTTGGCGGGCTCGATGGGGATGCTGCCCTCGGCGTCGCTTGCGGACGGCCGATTTGGGCTCTACGAGCCGATACACGGTTCCGCGCCCGATATTGCGGGCCAGGACATAGCCAATCCTCTAGCCTCCATCCTCAGCGTCGCCATGCTGCTGCGCCACTCTCTCGAGTTGGAGGCGGAGGCCCGGGCGGTGGAGGAGGCTGTCGCGGCCGTCCTGGAGGCGGGCCATCGTACGCCCGACATCGCTGAGGCGGGCCGGCCGGTGGTGACGACCAGGCAGATGGGCGATCTGGTGATTGAGGCGTTGGCTAGTGGGTAAGAGGTGGTCGGTGCCGGAAGGGCTGACCAACCAGGTTCCCTGTTGTTGATCTCGGGCGTTCGTCACACTGCACTCAGCCAGAGTCTGCTTGCTGACCGCCCAACATAATCGAAAGGAGCAATCTATGGCGACGAAGAATGGAGAGATGGTCTGGCTCGACGGCCAACTGGTTCCCTGGGGTCAGGCGACGGTGCACGTGGCTTCCCACGCCCTTCACTATGGGACCAGCGTCTTTGAGGGAATCCGCGCTTACGGGTTGCCTGAAGGCCCGGCTGTGTTCCGCCTGGGGGAGCACCTCGACCGGCTTTGGGACTCTGCTAAGATATCCCGAATAGAGATCCCCTACAGCCGCCAAGAGATCCGCCAGGCAATCCTGGAGACCATTAGGGTCAACAAGCACAAGGCCTGCTACATCCGGCCGATTGTCTTTCGTGGGTGGGGCACCATTAGCGTGGGTGCGCGGTCGTGTCCAATTCACGCGAGCATCATCACCCTGGAAATGGGCAAGTACCTGGGGCCTGACGCCCTGGAAAATGGGGTGGATGCGGGAGTGAGTTCGTGGCGCCGGATGGCCGCCGACACCTACCCCGCGGCCGCAAAGATCGGCGGCCAGTATGTCAACTCGCAGTTCATCGCCGCGGAGGCTGCAAATCACGGCTACACTGAAGGGATTGCCCTCGACGTGAACGGCTATGTGAGCGAGGGAAGTGGTGAGAACATCTTTATGGCGCGGCGCGGGCTTTTGTATACGCCGCCGCTGGGCGGGTCAATCCTTGATGGGATCACCCGGCGTTGCGTCATGACGCTGGCCGAAGAGCTGGGCGTGGAGGTGCGCGAAGAGCTCATCCCTCGTGAGCTGCTCTACATTGCCGATGAGCTTTTCTTCTGCGGAACGGCGGCCGAGATCACACCGATTCGCTCGGTCGACGGCATTGTGGTGGGTGAGGGCCGGCGAGGGCCCATTACCGATCAACTGATGAAAAAGTTCTTTGAAATCGTCGAGGGCCGCACCCCTGACCGCCACGGGTGGCTGACCCCGGTGAACCAAAGGTAGGAGTTTCATGATCGTACAGCTCTACGACACGACGCTGCGGGACGGGAGCCAACGCGAGGGCATCTCGTTCTCGCTGGACGACAAGCTCAAGATCGCCCGGCGGCTGGACCAGTTGGGCGTGGCCTACATTGAGGGCGGCTGGCCTGGCTCCAACCCCAAGGATATGGCCTTCTTTGAGTTGGCCTCCGAGCTGCAGTTGGAGAACGCCGTCGTCACTGCCTTTGGCAGCACTCGACGGGCCAAGAGCGCGGTGGAGGAGGACGCCAACATCCGGGCGTTGATTGCTGCCAACACCGCGGCCGTGGCAGTGTTTGGCAAGAGCTGGGAGCTGCACGTGCGCCAGGTGCTGCGCACCACGCCCGAAGAGAATCTAGAGATGATCTCCGACAGTGTGCGCTACCTCAAGAAGCTGGGGCGCGAGGTGATCTTTGACGCGGAGCACTTTTTCGATGGCTATCAGGCTAATCCGGCTTACGCGCTGCAGACGCTGGAGGCCGCGGCGGATGCCGGGGCCGACGTGCTTGTCCTGTGCGATACCAACGGCGGCGGGCTGCCTTCGGCCGTGTCGGCCGTCGTCGCCGAGGTGCGGCGGGCCACCTCGCTGCCGCTGGGCATCCATGCTCACAATGACAGCGACACGGGGGTGGCGAACTCGCTGGCCGCGGTGGAGATGGGTGTGAGCCACGTGCAAGGCACCATCAACGGCTATGGCGAGCGCTGCGGAAACGCCAACCTCTGCTCCATCATCCCGGCGCTCAAGCTCAAGATGGGCCATGATTGCGTCACGGACGCTCAGTTGGGCATGCTGGCCGACACGGCTCGCTACGTCAGTGAGTTGGCTAACCTCAGCCTATACCCACACCAGCCCTATGTGGGCCACAGTGCCTTTGCCCACAAAGGAGGCATGCACGTCGACGCGTTGCTCAAGTGTGACGAGAGCTACCAGCACATAGAGCCTGCTCTGGTGGGCAACCGTACGCGGGTCGTCGTTTCCGAGCTTTCTGGCAAGAGCAACGTAGCCTACAAGGCCCAGGAGTTTGGGTTGGAGTTGGCGAGCGGCAGCGAACAGACGCGGGAGGTTCTGACCCGTATCAAGGAACTGGAGAACCAGGGCTTCCAGTTCGAGGGGGCAGAGGGCTCGGTTGAGCTGCTGGTTCGCCGCACCCAGCCCGGCTACCAGGCGCCATTTGAGCTGTTGGACTTTCACGTGCTGGTTCGTGGCCATCACGGTCCTGTGAAGGAAAGAACAGGCAGCGGCCGCATGGCGGCCGAGGCCACCGTAAAGGTGCGCGTAGGGGACCAGGTGATGCACACGGCCGCCGATGGTAATGGTCCGGTCAACGCGCTGGACGCGGCCGTGCGCAAGGCGCTGCTCCCCTTCTACCCCGGACTGGCCGACGTTCACCTCACCGACTACAAAGTCCGCATCCTGGATGGCGAGGCGGGCACGGCGGCACAGACCAGGGTGCTGATAGACTCGGCCGACAGCACGCGCACCTGGAGCACCGTCGGATGCTCCACCAACATCATTGAGGCTAGTTGGCAAGCTCTGGCAGACAGCCTAGAATACGCTCTGCTGAATGAGAAGGCTCACCACGGCGAAAGTCGGACAGGGTGAAAGGGAGGAGAAAGGTGGAACGGGTCAAGATCTTTGATGCCACGCTGTACGGTGGCGGGCAGTCGCCGGGCGCGAGTCTCAACATTGAGGAGAGGCTGGAGATAGCTCGCATGCTGGAGCAGATGGGGGTTGACATAATCCAGGCCGGGTTTCCCATTTCCTCTCCCCGGGATTACCGGGCTGTGCGGCGGACGGCCGACCAGATCCGGGAGAGCGTGGTCTGCGCCTCGGCCCGGGCCCGGGAGGAGGACATTGATGTCGCCGCTGCCGTGTTAAAGGGTGCTGCCCGACCGCGCATTCAGATCGGGTTGGGTGTGTCCGATTCCTACGTGGTTGGCAAGCTCAAGACCACGCGCGAGGCTGCCCTGGAGATGGGGGTTCAATCTGTCCGGTACGCCCGCCGCTTTGTGGACGACGTGCAGTATTATGCGGCCGATGCCTGCCGTGCTGATCTGGACTATCTCTACCGCGTCCTAGAGGCAGTCATCGAAGCGGGCGCCTCCACAGTCAATATCCCCGATGCGGTCGGATTCTGCGTGCCCTCGGAGTGGGGCGCGTTGGTCCGCGGCATTCGCGAGAACGTGCCCAATATCGAGCAGGCAACCATCTGTGTCCACTGCCACAACGATCTGGGCATGGCGACCGCCAACACACTGGAGGCCCTGCTCAATGGCGCACGCCAGGCCGAGTGCGCGGTCAACGGAGTGGGTGAGCGGACCGGCAATGCCCGTCTGGAAGAGATCGTCATGACGCTACATGCCCGCTGCGAGGTGCTGGGCCTATCTACCGGCGTGAACACCCGCTTGATCCACCCGGTCAGCCGGCTGGTGAGCCACCTTACCGGTCTCTCAATCCAGGCCAACAAAGCCATCGTCGGCGACAAGGCCTTTACCTACACTTCAGGCATGTATCAGGACGGTGTGCTGCGCGGCCGGACCGAGGCCGAGGTCCTGGATCCCACCGACATTGGTATCCTGGAGGCTGAGAACCGGGTTCCCCTGCTGACCGGCCGCGAAGGGCTGCGCCGTCGCCTGGCTGAACTGGGCTTTGGCCTGGATGACGATGAGTTCGAGCAGGTCTACCGGCGCTTCCGGGATGTGGCAAAAAAGAAGCCGGACCTGGAGATCCGTGATCTGGAGGGCATCGTCAGCGGCGAGACGACCGTCTTTGTGACCGAGACCTACGAGCTGGAGGAAGTGCAGGTCACCTGCGGCACCAGCGCCCTGCCCACTGCGGCAGTTCGGATGCAGGGTCCTGAGGAGGAACCAGTCTGGGCCACTAGCTATGGCAACGGCCCGATTGACGCCGCCTACAAGGCCATTGACAGCATCGTAGAGGTGCCCAACCAACTGCTCGAGTACTCTGTGGAGGCGTTGACCGAAGGCGTGGACGCGCTGGCCAAGGTGACCGTGCGGATTGAGGGAGAGGTGCCGGTAGGGGACGCCGCGCAGGATGGCGACGCCCGCGTTGAGAAGAGGGTGTTTCTGGGGCGCGGCGCTGACACCGACACCATCGTTGCCAGTGCCAAAGCGTACGTCTTTGCCCTCAACCGTCTGCTGGCTGCCCGGCGCGCTGGCCGGCGGCGCCAAGACGTCACCGAGGAGCTGCGCCGAGCAGTGGAGGAGATGCACGCTCGTTACGGCGTTGCTCGCCCCGGCGATTTCATGGGCTGGAGCGCCCTGCGGGATGAGGAGTTGATGTAGGTGCAGAGATGGCGGGTCGCCTTGGTGACGCCAGTATTTGCTGCCGGACCGCGCAGGTCCTGCGTGTTCTCCTAGAAGCTCGGGCGGAAAGCTCTAATCCCTCAATGCTGCTCCGCGCGTTCCCCTCAAGCGCGTGCGCTGTGGCTTCTGGGAGGCCTGGCCGGCGCGCTGAGAGAGCGGCACTGCGCCGCAGCCGAGCTGCGCCGCCGAGACCAACGCGTCGGGTCTCCGGCCAGGCGCCCAAGAAGCCTGGCTGGAGACCCTCCGTTGGCGACTCCTGCCTGGGCTGCTACCCGCCAGAGCGTGCGGCCTGGCTTCTGCAAGGCCTGGCCGGCGCGCCGTGAGAGGGGCGCTGGGCCGCAGCCGAGCTGCGCCGCCGAGACCAATGCATCTACTTTCTGGCGAGGCCCCTGGATGACAGAGACCCGAGTTCCCATTCTATTCCTGGGGCTGGGCAGCGTGGGAGGGGCGCTGCTGCGCCAGGTCCTCGATACCCGCGCGGTTCTGGCGCGGCGGACCGGCCTGCAGCTGAGCCCCATCGGCCTGGCCGACGTTAGCGGACTGCTGTTCGACCCCGACGGCCTTTCAGCAGAGACGTTGCAGGCCGCTCTGGAGGCCACGCAGAACGGCCGCTTGCTCAACTCCTTGCCGGGGGTTCGCTCACTGGCCTGTGTGGACGGCGCCTTGCAGGCCGGCCCCATCTTGCTGGACCTGACTGCCTCGACCGAGACCCGACCTGTGCTTCAGGCAGCCCTGGAGGCCGGGTGCAGCGTTGCTCTGGCCAACAAGATTCCTCTGGCTGGCCCGTGGGACCAGGCCAAGCCTTTCTTTGAGCACCCGCGCTTGCGCTACGAGGTCACCGTGGGGGCTGGACTTCCCGTTATCGCCGGGCTGCGCTACCTGCTGGATACTGGTGACCGGGTCACTGCCATCGAGGGCTGCCTGAGCGGGACCCTGGGTTATCTGTGCTCCCAGTTGGAGAGCGGGGTTGCCTATTCGGCCGCCGTCACACAGGCTGGCTCTCTAGGCTACACCGAGCCCGACCCGCGAGAGGACCTGAGCGGCCGCGACGTGGCTCGCAAGGCCCTCATCCTGGCCCGCACGGCCGGCTGGCCGCTGGAGATGGCAGACCTCACCGTCGAGTCGCTCTATCCCGCATCGCTCGCCAGCGTTTCCGCGCAGGATTTCGTGGGCGCCATGTCTGCGCTGGACGAGCCTTACGCCGGCCGGATTCGGGAGGCGCAGGCCAACGGGCGGGTATTGCGATACGTGGCCCGGGTCAACCCGGAGGGGGGAAGTGTGGGGCTGGCGGCCGTGCCCAAGGAGAGCTCGCTGGCGGCTTTGCGTGGCCCCGCCAACCATGTCGCCTTTCACACTGCCCGGTATGATGAGGTGCCCTTGGTCATCTCTGGGCCGGGCGCCGGTCCGGAAGTCACGGCCGCCGGAGTACTGGGGGACGTCATCAACCTCGCGCTGCGATACCATCTACCCCAGGCCACTGACCGTGCAGAGGAGCGAAGCTGATGGCCACTTTGGTGATGAAATTCGGTGGGACCTCCGTCGGCAGTGTCGAGGCGCTGACCCAGGCGGCGGACATTGTGCAGGAGCAGGCACGCGAGTGGGAACGCCTGGTGGTGGTCGTGTCGGCCATGAGCGGCGTGACCGACGCCCTGAGCAAGGGCGCGGTGACCTCGGCCTCGGGTGATGACCAGACCTACCGCGCCGTCGTTGCCGACCTGCGCGTTCGACACTACCGCGTAGCGGATGAGCTGCTGGCTGCGGACGGCGAGCGAGCGCAACTGCTGGCTGCGGTGGACAGCTACATGGATGAGTTTGCCACCTTTTGCCACAGCGTCCACGTTCTGGGCGAAGTGACCCCGCGGGCGATGGACGCCATTACCTCGCTGGGCGAGCGGATCAACGCCCGCATGCTGGCGGCCGTGCTCCGGCAGCGAGGTGCAAAGAGCGAAGCGGTGGACGCTACCGAACTCATCGTCACCGATGCTACTTTCCAGAAAGCGGCGCCGCTGATGGACGCCACTCGGGCCAAGGCGGCCGCGCGCCTTGCACCCCTGCTAGATGAAGGTGCCGTCGCCGTCGTCACGGGCTTTATTGCGGCAACGGAGAGCGGCGTCACGACCACGCTGGGGAGGGGCGGCAGCGATTACAGCGCCGCAATCCTGGGCGACTGCCTGGATGCCGATGAGGTCTGGATCTGGACTGACGTCGATGGGGTCATGACGGCCGACCCCCGCATCGCCCCTGATGCCCGCATTATCCCCCTGCTCTCCTACGGCGAGGTGGGCGAGCTGGCCTACTTTGGGGCCAAGGTGCTTCATCCCCTGACCATCCGGCCGGTGGTCGAGCGCGGCATTCCGCTGCGGGTCAAGAACACCTTCAACCCCACTTGCAGTGGCACCTGCATCGTTCGCGAGCCCGAGGCTACACCCGGCACCGTCAAGGCGGTCACTGCCATCAAGGGTCTGAGCATGGTGACGGTTGAGGGCCGGGGAATGATGGGCGTGCCCGGAATCGCTGCCCGCACCTTTGCTGCTGTCGCCAGCCAAGGCGCCAGCGTGCTGATGATCTCCCAGTCATCCTCTGAGCAGTCCATCTGCTTCATCATCCCTACCGAGACTGTCGCTGCCGTCGTCGGCGCCGTTGAGGAGGAGATGGCTCTGGAGTTGGCTCGGCGGGACGTGGACCGGGTCTGGTCGCTGGACGACGTGGTGATTGTGACGGCCGTCGGCGCCGGAATGCGCAACACTCCGGGAGTCGCCGCCCGCGTCTTTGGGGCCCTGGGCCAGGGAAACATCAACGTCATCGCCATGGCCCAGGGCTCGTCGGACTGCAGCGTCTCGCTGGTGATAGCGGCCGACGCTGCGGCCGAAGCGGTGCGACAGATCCACCGCGAGGTCATCCTGAATGCGGTCTCAGACCAGCCCGATCTGTGAGACGAGTGGCCAACCGCGCACCCAGGTAGCCCGCATCCCCGGCCGGGTAGAGCGGGCCGATGCGCGCGGGTGGCGGCCTCCCGTCACCACGACGACACCTGGATGGCTGCCGCTGGTGGAACTGCGGAGTGGCTTACCGGCGCAGGAGAGGGACGAGGCCGACACGTTCCGGTTTGCTTCGTCGGCCGAGCTGGTCGCCCGGTACGTGGTCGAGGCGTATGGCGTGGAAAAGCTCCCGCTGATGGTGAACGCGCTGGAGAAAGCGGACTCGCTTGAAGAGTGGGTAATGGCGGTGACCGGACAGCCCTTGCCGGAGTTCGAGGCTGCCGGGCGCGAATGGGTCATCACCGAGTGGGCGAACCGCCAAAGTCGGCGCCGGGGAGCAGGGCTGAAACACGATGTTCCCGGACGTTTCGTGGAACAGTCCTGGGATCGACTGATTGGTGCTTGGAGGAGAGAAATGGGAAAGAAAGAGATCCCCGTTGCCGTGTTGGGCGCCACGGGCGCGGTCGGGCAGCGTTTTGTCCAGCTCCTGGCTGACCACCCCTGGTTCGAGATCACGGCGGTGGCTGCTTCGGAGCGCAGCGCCGGCCGGCCCTACGCCGAGGTCTGCAGCTGGGTGGTGCCGGGCGATCCCCCGCCGGCCGTAGGCGAGATGGTCGTCCGCCCGCTGGAGCCGAGGCTCCCGGCGCGGATCGTCTTTTCGGCTCTGCCGGCCGCCATCGCCCGCGAGGTCGAGCCGATCTTTGCCCAGGCTGGCTATGCGGTCTGCTCCAATGCCTCCGCCTTTCGCTACGAGCCGGACGTTCCTCTGATCATCCCCGAGGTTGACGCCGGCCACCTGGCTCTCATTGAGCGGCAGCGGGCGAAGCGGGGCTGGTCGGGCCTTATCGTCACCAGTCCCAACTGCACCACCACCGGCATCGTCATGCCCCTCAAGCCGCTGGATGATGCCTACGGCCTGCGCCAGGTCTTTGCTGCCAGCATGCAAGCGATCTCCGGGGCTGGGTATCCGGGCGTCGCCTCCCTGGACATCCTGGACAATGTGGTACCCTATATTGGCGGCGAGGAGGAGAAGATCCAGCGCGAGACGCGGCTGCTGCTGGGCAGCGTGTCGAACGGCCGCCGCACAGAGTCGGATGTCGTGGTCAGTGCCCAGGCCAACCGGGTACCGGTGCTCGACGGGCACACCATCTGCCTATCCGTGGGTCTGGAGAAGCACGCCACGCCCGAGCGGGCCATCGCTACCTTGTCCGAGTTCCGCGGCCCGGCTGCGGTGCGCGGTCTACCCAGTGCGCCCGAGTGCCCGGTTCTGGTTCGCGCCGAGCCTGATCGTCCCCAACCCCGCAGGGACCGGGATGCCCAAGGGGGAATGTCGGTCACCGTGGGCCGCGTCCGCGAGTGCCCCATATTGGACCTGCGCATGGTGAGCGTCTCTCACAACACGCTGCGCGGCGCCGCCAGCGGCTCCATCCTCAACGCGGAACTGCTCGTAGCTGAGGGATACGTCGAATGATGAACCATGGCCGAACTTCGGTTCACGAATTCCTGGGCGACCTGGTCGTTTATCGCAAACTTGTGCCGCTGGACTCGAGGTTGCCGGCGCTGGGGGAGGTCCGCGCCCAGGTTGGACTGCCCGAGGGAGTCACGCCGCGCAAGAGCGAACCGGCCTACGCTCGCGTCATCGTCCATCTGCTGCGGCAGGCGAGGGCGCTGGACGCGCCCGGCGCCTCTCTTGAGCGACTGGTCTACCTGGGCGACACCCGGCTGAACGATGGCACTGCCTTTGCCAACCTCTGCCGCGCCGGGGAATGGCCCGGCCTAGCCTTCATCGCGGCCGAGCGCGCTGACCCCCCCGAGGTGGAGATTGTGGAGAAGGATGGAGGGACGATCTATCTGAGCAATCGCTGGGCGGCGGTGCTGGATTTCGACCGCTTCTGCCAGGATCAGAACTTCCCGTTAGACCAGGGGACGGCCGTGATTGTGGACCTGGACAAGACCGCGCTGGGCGCGCGGGGGCGCAACGCGCATGTTATCGACCGGGCGCGAGTAGTTGCGGTGAGGCGCACCGTTGGCGACCTGCTGGGGAGTGACTTTGACCCGGCCGGGTTTCAGGCCGCCTACGATCGCCTCAACCAGACCGAGTTCCACCCCTTTACTACCGACAACCAGGACTATCTGGCCTACATCTGTCTCATTCTGGGCAGCGGCCTATACGAGCTGGACGCCCTGCTGGAGGAAATCGGCTCCGGGCGGCTGGCCACTTTTGACCAGTTCATCACCCAGGTGGAGGGTCGCTCCGGCGCACTGCCAGCGAGCCTGGGCGCCATCCACAGCGACGTCTACGCTCGCGTTCGGCAGGGCGACCCCACGCCCTTCAAGGCTTTTCGCTACAACGAGTATCAGGCCACCGTCGAGCGGATGGGCTGCCTGGATGACGACTCGGCGGTAGCGGACTTGCTGGAGAAGGAAATCGTCATCACTCAGGAGGTGCGCGAGATCGCGCTGGACTGGCGGAATCGGGGCGCCCTCCTGTTTGGGCTCTCGGACAAGCCGGACGAGGCTTCCCTGCCGTCCGAGCAGCTGGCTGCTCAGGGCTACCGCTCCATTCATCGAACCGAGACGCACGCAGTGGGAGGGTGAGCCATGTCCTACTCGAGCTGGTTAGAGTGCATCCGCGGCTGCGGCCGCCGATATTCCATCTACGATGTCGTCTACCGCTGCGAGGACTGCGGCGGTCTGTTGGATGTAGAGCACGACCTAGAGGCGCTGAGAAGCCGCAGCGCGGCCGGGTGGATGGCGCTCTTTGACCGGCGAACGCGGAGCAACGAGTGGCCCTACGGCAGCGGCGTGTGGGGCAAGAAGGAGTGGGTCTGCCCCCAGTTGGACGACGAGAACGTGGTCTCGACCTACGAGGGGCACACTAACTGCTTCTGGGCCGAGCGGTTGGGTAAAGGGATTGGCGTACCCGACCTGTGGGTCAAGCTGTGCGGCAACAGCCACACGGGGTCCTTCAAGGACCTGGGAATGACGGTGCTGGTCTCGGTGGTCAAGCAGATGATCGCTGACGGCAAGCCGGTTCGCGCGGTGGCCTGCGCCTCCACCGGCGACACCTCGGCCGCGCTCTCGGCCTATGCGGCCGCGGCCGGTATCCCGGCTATCGTCTTTTTGCCGCGAGGCAAGGTCTCCACCGCGCAGCTGGCGCAGCCGATTGCCAACGGCGCTCTGGTGCTGGCGCTGGACACCGATTTCGACGGCTGCATGCGCATAGTGCAGGAGATAGTGGCGGACCAGACCGTCTACCTGGCCAACTCGATGAACTCGCTTCGCATGGAGGGGCAAAAGACGGTCGGCATAGAGATTGCCCAACAGTTCGACTGGGAGGCGCCGGACTGGATCATCATCCCGGCCGGCAACCTGGGCAACGTCAGTGCGCTGGGCAAGGGACTGCTGATGATGCGGGAACTGGGCCTGATCAGCGGGTTGCCCCGCATAGCGTGCGCTCAGGCAGCCAACGCTAACCCGCTCTACCTCAGCTTCCAGACTGGCTTTGAGGAGTACCGGCCGGTAGCGGCGCGCAAGACGCAGGCCAGTGCCATCCAGATCGGCGCCCCTGTCAGCTACGAGCGGGCGGTCAAGGTGCTTCGAGCCTTCGAGGGTGTCGTGGAGCAGGCCAGCGAGGACGAACTGGCAGACGCGGCCGCTCGCGCCGACCGCGCTGGCCTATACAGCTGCCCGCAGACCGGCGTTGCTTTGGCGGCTCTATTCAAACTGGTGGAACGCGGGGCGATCCGGCCGGAGCATCGTGTGGTCGTGATCTCTACGGCGCACGGATTAAAGTTCACTGGATTCAAGGCAGGCTATCACGATGGGACCTTGCCAGAGGTGGATGCTCGGCAGGCCAACCCCCCAATCGAGCTGCCGGCCGAAATCTCGGAGGTCCGCAGAGCCATCGACCGGGCGATATCGGCCCCCGGTTCCTCATGAATCACCTAGAACTTCTCTAGCTCGCTCGATCTGGGTGCGCACCGCCGAAGGCGCCGTGCCTCCTTCTGCATCTCTCGCCTCCACGGACCGCTGAAAGTCCATAGCCGCGTATACGTCCTCGCCAAAGGCCGGGTGGACAGCCTGGAAATCCGCCAGGTCAAGCTCCTTCAGCGGGATGCCCTTTTTCTCCGCCCGCCGCACCGCCCGTCCGACCAGATGGTGACTCTCGCGAAAGGGGACTCCCTTGCGCACCAAATAGTCAGCCAGGTCGGTGGCCAGCATTCCATCGTCCAGGGCGGCCGCCATGCGGGCGCTGTTCACTTGAAGCGTGCGGATCATCCCGGCGGCAATGGGTAGCTCCAGCGCCAGAGTGTCCAGAGCGTCAAAGAGAGCCTCCTTGTCTTCCTGGAGGTCCTTGTTGTAGGTGGAGGGCAGGCCTTTCAGGGCCGTCAGCAGACCCGCCAGGTGACCGACCAGGCGGCCGCTCTTGCCGCGCATCAGCTCCAGGGAGTCGGGGTTCTTTTTCTGGGGCATCAAGCTAGAGCCGGTGGCATACGCATCATCCACCGCCACAAAACCGAACTCGCGAGTGGACCAGATGATGAGGTCTTCCGCCAGGTTGCTCAGGTGGATCTGCGTCAGGGCAGCCCAGGCCAGGAACTCGACCACGTAATCCCGGTCGTTCACCGCATCCACGCTGTTCTGCGCCACGGCCGTAAAACCCAGCTCGGCCGCCAGAGCCTGGCGGTCCATCCCCAAAGGATTGCCGGCCAGCGCTCCAGCCCCCAGCGGCAGCACTGAGGTGCGCTCCGCTGTCCCCGCCAGTCGCTGACGGTCACGCTGGAACTTCCAGAAAAAGGACATCAACCAGTGGCTAAAGAGCAGGGGCTGCGCCTGCTGCAGGTGCGTGTAACCGGGCATGATGATACCCAGGTGGGCCTCGGCCTTCTCCAGGATGGCGGCCTGCAGCTGGGCCAGGGAATCGGCAAGAGCATCTATCTCTTTCAGCAGGTAGAGCCGCAAATCGGTTGCCACCTGGTCGTTGCGTGAGCGGCCGGTGTGCAGCTTACCGCCCAGCGGCCCGATGATCTCGGTGAGGCGGCGTTCGACGGCCGTGTGGATGTCCTCGTCGGCCGGCTGGAACGAAAAGCTG
>JAUVHW010000234.1 GCA_030593075.1 Ardenticatenales bacterium | reverse complement strand
CTCACCGCGGAGAGCGCTGAGAACGCGGAGAGAAACAGGGGACCTCTGCGCTCTCTGTGTGCTTTGCGGTGAGAGAATGAGAGCGCTCAGAGAGCGGAACGGCAGGGCGGCCCTAACCCGTCTCCGGTGTTTCAACGCCGGCCTCGCCTGTGCTGCCTCCTGGATAGCGCTGCCAGCGGGATACCTAATCCGTGTATCCGTGTCAGAATCCGTATCGTGCATGGGCGTGCTCGACACGGATTGTCAACGTATCCGCCGGGTACACGTATTCTGCCGCCCAGGCGAATTCTCACCGCGGAGAGCGCTGAGAACGCGGAGAGAAACAGGTGACCTCTGCGCTCTCTGCGTGCTCTGCGGTGAGAGAACGAGAGCGCTCGGCCGTCGCGGCCGTCCACCCCACCACCCCCAATGACCAAGGGCTGCGGCCGAAATTGTGGCGCGCGCCTATGCACCCTCCAGCTCCGCCACCCACTTGCTGCGGGTCGACACTCTTCTTGCCCACAACGCAGCCAGTCGCCCGGGGACCCACCTCGAGCGATGCAATTGGCACGGATTGTGCAACCCACTGCATGTAGATGCAGGCCCCTGCGAGCGATTGTGATTCCGCGGGGGCACAACGGCATCGAGGAGGAGGCAATGGCTATCTATGCACTGAGTTTCGTGGCCGTCTCAATAGCCGTCATTGGCCTGTGCATCAAATGGGCCCGCTATGACCTCGAGAAGGAGAGGGAGCGAGAGGTCGCAAGGAGACTGCAGAACATCATAGACCACTACTCAGAGGCATAGCGCTCCGGCCCCAGTCCGGCCGGCATGGCGCGCCATCAAAGCCAGTCCCCAGGCTGAGGACCCAGGGCAGTCCCTCGGCCGCTCGCACCCTGCCTCGCACTGCCTCTTTGCTCCAGACCAGCTCCCAACTCACGCGCGGGCGCTCGGTGGGCGTGTGAGAGAGGTACCCCTGGGAAACCCGGCCGCTCCCCCCACCCCCTCCTCCCCTATTCGCCAGTATCCTGCCGCATGATCTCCCACCCCAGCGCCTCGGCGTGGGCTTCCAGTTGGGGGTCCGGATAGACGGCTACCGGGTTGCCCACCCGCTCCAGCAGGGGGACGTCAGAGTAGCTATCCGCGTAGGCGTAGCTCTCCTGCCAGTCAATGCGGCCAGTCTCGCCTAGGTAGGCCTCCAGGCGCAGCGCCTTGTTGGGTCCCTGGCAGACAGGAAGCTCGCAGGCCCCGCTGTAGCGCCCATTCCGCGTCACCATCGGCGTTCCCACCGTCTCCTCTACCCCCAGCTCTCGGCCGATCTCGGCCAGCAAGGGAGCCAGCGTGCCCGACACGATAATGACGCGGTGGCCCCCCTGCTGATGACCCTGCAACCTACTCATCACGTCGGGGAGCAGTCGCGGCCGCACATATTTGCGGGCGATCCAGGCAAAGGCCTCGGCCGCCCTTTCCGGGGTCCAGCCGCGAACCGTCCACCCCATGTGGCGAATCCACGCCTCCCGCATGTTGCCCTCCGACACCAATCCCGCGCGCTTTAGGTACCAGAGCGGCATGTGGCTGGCCATGAAGAGGTAGAGCGGCAGCCGCTTCACTCGGTGGGTCCGGTGGTGGCTCGCGATGCCCCTGACGACGTGCCCGGTATACAGAGTGCCGTCGAGGTCAAAGATGGCGGCGATCCCGGCCGGCGGCGAGGGTAACCCGTTCACCCCTGCAGCTCCTCGATCAGCTCATGGATTCGCTCCAATCCCGGCCGCAAGTAGTCGGCCGGCAGGCCATAGCTGATCCTAAAGTGGTGATCCAGGCCAAAGTGATCGCCGGGAACGACGAGCACACTCTTCTCACGGATCAGCCGCTCCACGAGTTCAGTCGAACTGATGTCCAGGCCGTAGCGCACAAAGGCGATTGCCGCGGCCTGGGGCGGGACCAGGGTAAAGGTGCGGCCGTGGCTCTCCAGCCACTCCTGGAGGATGGGAAAGCCCCGCCGGATATAGTCCCGAGCCCGCCGGATGAGCCGCGCACGCACCGGGGGAAACAGCGCTGCGGCCGCCAACTTGTTGCCCAGCATGGTCGCGCTGATAGTAGTGTACTCGTGCCGCGCCCAGATCTCGTCCACCGTATCGGCCGGACCCACCACCCACCCGACACGCAATCCAGGGAGACCGTAGGCCTTGCTCAGGCTGTTCATGGCCAGGACCTTGTCATACCGGCCCCAGAAGGAGGGCGTCTGGAGATCGGTCAGCCGTTCGGCGCCGCTGTAGACCTCGTCGGCCAGGAGCCAGGCTCCCACCCGCTCCGCGGCCGCCACGATGGCGTCCATCTCCGGTGCGGTGAGAATGTAGCCGGTGGGGTTGTTCGGATTGCAGACCGCAATGAGCCGGGTGTCCTGGGACACCGCCTCATCTAGCTCATTGAGGTCAGGCGCCCAGCCGTTTTCCTCCTTGAGATGGAAGGCGCTGAGCCGGAATCCATAGTTGTGGCCGACGCCCCAGATCTGCATATAGTTGGGCAGCATCACCGCCATCTCATCCCCGGGCGCGAGAAGGGTCTGCAGCGTGATATAGTTGGCCTCAGCGCAACCGACGGTCACCAGCACGTTGTCGGCCGTGGCGCCCGGATAGAGCGCGGCGATGCGCTCCCGGAGCTCAACCAGGCCGTTGGCCTGAGGGTAGTTGAGTTCGGTGTCGAGCAGGTCGTCCAGGCGGATAGCGTCCTCCACGAGCTCGCGAAGAGTGATGGGGTGAACGCCGCTCTCGGAGAGATTATAGTCCACCAGGTTCTCCCATTTGGACATCAGGCGTTCCATCTCGAAGGGTTGAAACGTTGTCATTGCTCTGCTCTCCTTGAAGCTAGTAGGGCCTGCGCCGGGACTCTCGAATTGCGGCCCTTGTCAGGCGCATTCTCCCACAATTGGCTCAAACTCACAAAAAGCAGGCAGTCGTGGCGTCGCTGCACCCTGCCGGGCAAGTGCCACTGCCCGGCCAGCCAGCGGAGAACAATGAAAGCTGCCGTGAGTCGCCATGCATCTCGTGCTTGACAACTCGGCGGTCCTCCATATACTCGTAGTAGGAGGTGAGTACTATTGACAGCTGTGGGGGAGTGGGAGGTTTTGGTGCTTGATCCTCCGTCTTATCGGCCCTTCGGGGACAGTCGTAGGAGGAGTATGGTAATGTCCACGCTCAGAGAGGAACCCAAAGACAACGAAGGCCACGACGGCTACGTCTGGAGCCAGCGCGCCCGAAGCGGCATCGGCGCATTCGGCGGCCGAAGCGGCATCGGCGCCTTCGGCGGCCGAAGCGGCATCGGCGCATTCGGCGGATAGCAGGCTGTTCTCCAGCCGCCTGCGGCGGCGTGAGCCCTTTGATCGCGCCGGCTGGCCCTGTCGGCGAGATCAAACGCTACAATCGAATAGACTGGCAGGAAGGTGCTGACACGTCCTGCCGCCGACAAAAGTCCACGGCAGAGTGCGTGGCCGTTCGCCTGCAATTGCTGTGACTATGCAGCGACCTGGGCGTTTGGGTTGCCTGCCCAGCGCTGAGGCAGGTACTGATCGCTGGGACTTGCGGCAGCCTGTACTCACGGGGTGGGAATCCACGTGTGGTCATTCAGCGGGGACCGGCTCCCATCCTACTGACAGCGCCTCTCTCCCACTTCAACGACACCGCCCCGTCGGATTCGCCTGGAGGTTTGCTAGGCCGTCGCAGCCGAGCCTGGCCTGATACTCTTGGGGTGTAGAGCGCGGGCAGGACCAGGGCGACCTGGAGGAAGCGCGTGGCGCTCCGGCCGACCCGCGCGGGCTTGGGTATCGAAACCCGGAGCAATCCTCTGGTGGCGCGTCTGGCTCGACACTCGGAGCCAGGCGGCCGCCAGATTCATTCTGCGCAGAAACGCCTGACTTCTGACAGGCGCCTGCTCCGGGGAGGCGGGCTAGACGAGGATCGCTGATGGCAAGAGTGTGCTACTTGTGTGGGGGAGAGTCTCCAGAGCATTTCCGTTTCTGCGGCCTCTGTGGCGCGCCACTCAAGGCGGCAGTGCCCGTCTCCGCCGCGGCCGGGCCAGCGGGCGAGGAGCGCAGTTCGCGACGACAGGCCACCGTGCTCTTTGCAGACCTCACCAACTTTACACACGCCGCCTCAAGAGCCGATCCGGAGAATATCTACCTCGCGGTTCGCAAGTGGTTCGAGAGACTAGCGGAGCCCGTCAGACGCGTGGGTGGGAGAATCGACCGCTACGTGGGCGATGGATTCCTGGCCACTTTCGGGGTACCAGAGGCACACGAGAATGATCCGGCCCGCGCGCTCTTGGCCGCGCTGGAGATGCAGCGAATCATGGAGGAGTTGCGTGCCGAAGCGAGCCAGAGCCTGGCGTGGGACGTGCAGCTGAGGATTGGCGTCAATACGGGGCCGGTAATCAGTGGCCAGATCGACACCGGTTCCCTACTCGACTCGAGCGTGTTCGGCCACGCAGTGAACCTCGCCCAGCGTCTTCAAGAAGCCGCGCGCCCCGGCACCGTTCTGGTGACCGAGACCATCTATCGCCGCACCTACACAGAGTTTGACTTCCTCGAGCCAGCAACACTGCATCTCAGGGGAATAGATGGACCCGTCGCTGGTTACGAACTGGCTGGACAGCGGCCGAAGCGGCAGCCCAGCCGGGGGCTGTCAGGACGAAGCACTCCCTTGGTCGGACGCAGCGGCGAGTTTGACTCCCTGACCGCTGGTCTGCAACGAGTCCAGGTGGGGCGCACCGGCCTGATAGCACTGGTAACCGGTCAGGCCGGCATCGGCAAGACACGGCTGGTAGACGAGGTATTGGCGCCATTGCCTTCACGCTTCACCCTTGTCCGTACAGAGTGCCGGCCCAATGAGACACGCAGCTACGGCCTGCTCGTGAGCGTGCTGGAGACCCTGTTCGGCATCCAGCGGGACGATTCTCGGGCCGTCCGCTGGCGCCGAGTGAGCGAACTGCTTAGTCTGTCGGGCACCATGGCCCCCGAGGTTGGTCCGGTGATATCCGATCTCCTGGGAGACCGCGCCCGGGAGAAAGGGAGAACTCAGGAGGCACGGGAGCAGGAGAGGGGCATCTTGGCAGCTACCCGGCGCCTGTTTGTCTGGATGGCACGCCGCAAGCCTGTGTTGCTGGTGCTCGACGACCTGCAGTGGGCGGATCCTTCGTCGCTCAATGTATTATCTCACGTTGCCGACCTGGTACACGAGGCGCCTATAGCGCTAATAGCGATCGCCCGCCCTGCGGCGCTGGAGAGCCTTCCGGTCGCCTTTGTGCAACCGAGTCCCGCGAACCCAGACAGATTCAGAGGCCTCCAGC